>JAQCLG010000098.1 GCA_027592745.1 Pseudomonadota bacterium
CGGGATGGTTGCGGATGACCGCGTCGTGCGCCAGGCCGGCCTGCGCCAGGGCGGGCACCAGGCGCATGGAAAAGGCCTCCGCACCGCCGACCCGCGCGCCTGCCATGGCCTGGAGAACCAGCATCAATCGTCTTCCAGCCGGGCACGCAGGTGAGAAAAGAGGGGAAACAGGCCGGCGAACAGGGCGATCAGAACGCCCCAGGCGCCCTCGCGGTAGCCCTTGCGCAGGACGTAGCACTTGTAGAAACGGGCAAAGACGCGCCCGAGATTGCGCGGCAGCGTGCCGATATCGCCGGACTGGCGCAGGTCGCGGGCGCGCTGGGCGGTATAACGGTCGAACCTGGTGATCATGTCGGAGATGTCGCGGTCGACGTAGTGCTCCATGCGGCAGGTCAGCCAGCGCCGCTGCCCCGACAGGGCAAGGCTGGGGTGGATGCGCTCGTTCCCCCAGACCTTGGCGCCCGGCGTGAACAGGCGCACGGCGGCCGATACGCCCCAGGAGGCACCCCAGCCGTAACGCACGCGCTGCCTTCCGATGTAGTTGTCGAAGGGGATCAGGTAGTAGGCCGGGCCGGTCGCCGAGGCGATGGTGGCGACCACTTCGGCCGCCAGTTCGGGGCTCACCCGCTCGTCGGCATCGACCTCCAGGATCCAGTCGCCGGTGGCCGCCTCGAGCCCGGTGTTGCGGCGGGGGCCTTCGAGTTCCCAGCCGCCTTCGATGACCCGGGCGCCATGGTTCCGGGCAATCGCGCCGGAACCGTCGGTCGTACGGTCGAGGACGACGACGATCTCGTCGCAGAAGGCGAGCGCCGCGAGGCAGCCGTCGAGCTGTTCCTGCTCGTTGCGCGCCACGACCACGGCGCTGAGCCGGGGGGGCTTCACCCGATACGCTCCAGCAGGCGGCGCGCGCCGGCTTCGGCCATGTCGACGCTGAGCGTGCCCATCAGGGATCCCGTGGTGTGGCGGTGGTAGCCGGGGCCGAACAGGTCGTCGTAGGCGGTTGCCGTGGTCACCGCCTCGCAGAACGGACCCCAGGGCGCATAATGCTCGACCCGGCTCGGTCCGAACAGCCCCAGGGTGGGCACACGGGCAGCCGCCGAGAGGTGCATCAACCCGCTGTCGTTGCCGACGAACAGGGCACAGCGTCGCAATGCCTCGGCGACATCGAGCAGATGGTGGCCGCCCACGAGGTCGATCGTGCGGTCGCCAGGCAGGGCTTCGAGCACCGGACGGACCAGCGCCTCCTCGCCCGGCCCGCCGAACACCGCGATCCGGCCGCCCGCCAGGGGCCCCGACGGGCCGGTCAGGCGCCCGGCCAGTTCGGCAAAACGTTCCGGCGGCCAGATCTTGCCCTGCCAGTTGGCTGCCGGCCCGATGCCGAGGACCGGTCCGCCCGGGCCGACCATGGCGAGGCCGGCGCCGGCATGGCGGACATTGCTCCAAAGGCGCGGCGCGGGGACCGCCTCCAGCCCGTACCAGCGTGCCAGGGCGGCGACGCGGTGTCCCTCGCCCGCCTTGCGCCGGACGCTCTTGCGCCTGCCGCGCAGGACGTGGGTCATGGGCGAGGAACGCAGGTCTACGATCTCGTCCCAGCGGGTCGCCACGGTCTGTTGCCAGAGCCCGCGCCAGTGGCCCGCCCAGGGCCGCTTGCGCAGCGCGATCACCCGGCGCAGGCCGGGCAGGCATCCGAAGATGTCGGCGCAGACCGGACCGCAGGCAACCGTGACCTCGACGTCCGCGTCACGCTCGACCAGATGGCCCAGCAGTCCGGTCGACAGCACGGCATCGCCCAGCCGGTTGGAGGTGATGAAGAGAAGCTGCACGGGGGATGGAGGGCCTGCCGCGCTCAGACGGCAAGCGCCTCGAACTCCGCCGCGGCGGCGTCCCAGGTCCGGCCGCGCTGCATTGCACGGGCATCCTTGGTCCGCCCGCGATAGACGATGTCCTCCTTCAGACAGAGGATGGCGCAGTTGGCGAAGGCCTCGTCGTCGGGCGTCAGGAAGCCGCTGCGGCCGTCAACGATGCGCTCGGCCGCCGCGCCCTGACGGCGGGTCACGCCGGGCGTGCCGACAGCCTGGGATTCGGCCAGCGTGAAGGCGTAGGGCTCGCCCAGCCCGCCGGGATAGAGATGGGCGCGGGCATGGAAGAACTCGTCGGCCATGTCGTGGTCGGGCATCGGGCGGCGCACCCGCACACCCTGTCCGGCGGCCGCCTCGATCTGGCGCCAGAGGTCGCGGACCTCCTCGGGCACGGTGCGGCCCTGGGGACCGGCGATGAGCGAACCCGAGAAGATATGCAGTTCGGCGCCCTTGATCAGCGGTTCGATCTTGCGCGTCCAGAGGGAGACCAGCCAGTCCATGTCCATGCGGGGATGGGTCGTCACCACGGCGCGTGGCGGCCAGTAGCCGCCCAGGGCCTCGGCCCGGCGATAGACCTCGGGAACGCCCGGCACGATGATGCTGGCTAGGGGATCGTCCTCTCGCCAGGTGGCGCGGTGGGCCGGCCCCATGAAGACGAGGCGGACGTCGCGGACCTGGGCGAGCGCCTGGGCCGAATCGCCGCGCAGCAGGCTCTGGCCCGGCGTCGTGACCCACAGGGCATGGCTCGTGGCCGGCACGGCTTCGAGCAGGACCGGGTTGCGCAGGGCGACCAGCAGGTCGGCGCGATCGGGCCTTGCCCCACCGTCGATCGGGCGCCAGGCCACGCCGCGGTTGTCGCGGGCGACGCTGCAGCGGTTGAGCACGGTGACGGCATGGCCGCGCGCCGCCATGGCCTCGGCCAGGTAGACCAGGGCCTTCTGGGCCCCGCCCATGGGCTCGTCCCGCGGCGTCAGGCCGTCGAAGGGAAAGGAATCGTCGACGAAGATCACGTTCATGGCGCCGGTTTATAGGGTGCCGCCGCCCTCCCGCCAAGCACCCGCCCTTGTCGGCGCCCTCGCGCAGGCCCACTCTATGTGCATGACAGTCAATCTCATCATCCCGCTGACCGACCGTGGCGTGCTTGCCATACACGGGCCGGAGACCCGCAGCTTCCTGCAGGGGATCATCACCAACGACATCGCCCGGGTCGACCGCACACGCTCGATCTATGCCGCCCTGCTGACGCCGCAGGGCAAGTTCCTGTTCGATTTCTTCATCCATGACGACGGCGGCGACGGCGTGCTGCTGGAAACCGCGGCCGACCGCATGGCCGACCTGGCGCGCCGCCTGACCCTCTACAAGCTGCGCAGCAAGGCCACGATCGAGGATGTCTCCGAAACCCTGGGCGTTTCCGCGCTGATCGGCCCCGACGCCGCCGCGGCCGTGAAGCTCTATCCCGGCGCGGGCAACGCCTGGCGCAACGGGGCGACGGTCGCCTGCATCGATCCCCGCCTGCCCGCCCTGGGCGGCCGTGTCGTGCATCCACGCACCGATCCTCCGGCACCGGCCGGCTTTGCCGACGGTACCCTGGAGGACTACCAGGCCCACCGCCTGACCCTGGCCGTGCCGGAAGGCGGCAGCGACGTGCTGATCGAGAAGTCGTTCATCCTGGAGAGCAACTTCGAGGAACTGAACGCGGTCGATTTCAGCAAGGGCTGCTATGTCGGCCAGGAACTGACCGCCCGGACGAAGTTCCGCGGCACGATCCGGCGCCGCCTGTTCGGGGTCACCGGCGACGGCGCCCTGCCCCCGCCCGGCACGCCGATCACCGCCGGCAGCGCCGAGATCGGCGAGATGCGCAGCGCGAAGGGTGCTCGGGGCATTGCGCTGATCCGCACTGACCGCCTGGAGGAGGCCGGTGCCGACGCCGTGCTGTCGGGCGGTGGTGTCACGATCACGCCGCACAAGCCGGAATGGGCCGCATTCTAGCGTCGAAAACCTCGCAATATCGCTATCTTATGGAAAATACCTCCGCAACTGGTTCATCTCGTGCGAAGGCTGCTTCTAGACAGGCAGCGGCGGCGAGGAAGAGGAAGCGGCCTGCGACTCCTTTGCACCGTCAAACAGGCGCTTGACGCTACCGGCAGGCATCGGGCGACCGAAATGATAGCCTTGGCCGACATCGCAGCCGATCGACGCAAGAATGGTCTCCTGCTCCCTGGTCTCGATCCCCTCGGCAACAGTGGACAGTCCCAGGCTCGGCGCCAGGGCCACGATCGCCTTGACCACCGAGAGCGCCTCGTCGCTGGCGGCCAGTTCGGAGGTGAAGACCAGATCGATCTTGAGCGTGTCGACCGGCAGCCGGCGCAGATAGCTCAGGGATGAATAGCCGGTGCCGAAGTCGTCGACGAAGATGGCGATCCCGAGTTCCTTGAGTTCACCCAGGACGCGCTCGCTCAGTGCGAAATCCTCCATCATCGCCGTTTCGGTGATCTCCATCGCGATGCGCCCGCGCGCCCGGGGGAAACGCTCGAAGAGACCGGCGACACGTTTGACGAAGTCGGGATTGTAGAGTTGCAGCACCGAGACGTTGACCGAGGCATAACCGGGTGCATTGCCTTCCGCGACCCACTCGTGCATCTGACGGCAACCTTCGCCGAGCACCCAGTTGCCGATCTCGTTGATCATCCCGGCCTGCTCGGCGATGGGAATGAAACGGCCCGGCGACACAGCGCCAAGTTCCGGATTGTTCCAGCGCAACAGCGCCTCGACCCCCACCAGACGCCCGTTGGCGAGGCTGCGTGTCGGCTGGTAGTGCAGGGTGAGTTCGTCGCGCACGACGGCACGGGCGAGATGACGCTCGATCCGCCAGCGCTCCTGCGCCTCGGCGCTGAGCCTGGCCGAATGATAGGCCACGACGCCGCTGCGCCCCGGTCCAAGGCTGTCGAGCGCCAGCGTGCAGGCCTGCAGCAGGGCCACGGCGGTTTCCCCGTCATCGGGATAACGCGCAACGCCGGCGCTGAACTGGAGGCCGATGTCCTGGGCGCCGAAATGCAGTTCGGTGGGCAGGGCATCGAAGATCTGGCCGATACGCTCGGGCAGGGTATGGGAATCCTTCTCCGGGGCGAACAGGACCGCGAAGGTGCGGTCGCCGGTACGCGCAACGACCGCTCCGGCAGGCGCAGCCGCCCGCAACGTTTCGGCGATGCTCCTGACGACGAAGTCACCGGCGCGGTGCCCGAACCGCGTGATGCCTTGCTGCAGCGAGTGCAGCTCGACCAGAAGCATGGGAACCAACGCACCCGAGGGTGTCGCCTTTTCGATGTGGTGCTCGCAGCAAAGGATCAGTTCGCTCTGGTTGGCCAGTCCGCTGACGGGGTCGTGGTAGGCCAGATGGCGGATCTCGGAATCCTTGTCGAGGCTGGCAAGGGCAAAGCCGATGTCCCCGGCCATCTCGCGCACCAGAGCCATGCCTTCGGCATCGCCCCACAGCGCATCGTCGCCCGCCACGATGTTGAGGGCGCCGAAGACCGAACGCTGGCGCATGATGGGATAGCCGATGTAGCGGCTCGCGCCCTGGGGCCACCCGGCCCGGCCCATCGCTGCGCCCAGGGTGGCGAGGTCGTCGAGGGGGGCCACCACGGGCGTGCCTTCGGTAAGGCCAAGCCGCCGGAGATGGCCGTGCTCACCCTGCAGGATGCCGGCCAGGGGATCGCCGCCGCCCTGGCGGACGGCGGGAGCCAGGAGAACCTCCCTGCCCTCGCTGTCGAAGCGCGTGATCCAGGCTACATGACCGCCGCCGTGATGCACGATGGCGGTACAGGCCGACCGGAGCAGGACCTCCTCATCCTCGGCGCGCACGATGGTCTGGTTGATCGCACTCAGAACCTCGAAGCGCCGGTTCATCTGCTCGACCGCGACGACATGGCCGGCCAGATCGCGCTCGCGCTGGCCGATCGCATCGGCCATGTCGTTGAACGCCCGGCCCAGGATCGAGAATTCGCCGATCGTCGTATCGGCCGCCACCCGGACATCGCGATCCTGGCCGGCCAGCGAGCCGGCCGCAGCGACCAGATCGTCGATCGGCCGCAGCACCGCACGGCGCAGCAACCGGAAGATCAGGACAAGTAGACCCGCGGTCCCCAGGAGGAGGAGAACAAGATTGGTGACAAAGGAGCGGTTGACCGCGACGAACGCATCCGCGACCGGAATGCCGACCGCCACGCGCAGGCGCATACCGCCGTCGCCCTCCCAGACAGGGGCGATGCCGTAGAGCCTGCGGACGCCATCGAGATCGTCGATCTGCAGGACCACGTTCTTGGCTCCCAGGCCGGCCAACGCCTGATCGAGGGCCGTGCCCTTGATCGACCGCCCGACCCAGCTCTGGTCGGGCTCGCTCGCCACGACATCGCCGTTGACGTCGAACACCCAGGCACGCGCATTCTCGGGCAGTCCAGCGCCGCGCAGGTGCGTGCCCAACCATGCGATGTCCATGGCACTGTAGACCATGCGCATCACGCGCTTCTGGCGATAATCCCGGACGGGATAGGCAAAATTGATCCCCGGCCTGCCGGTGATGCGGCCGATCTGGTAACTTCCGATGCCAAAGTCGAGCAGGCTCGCGGCCTGCTGGAAGTAGCCGCGGTCTGCGATGTTGACGGGTTCGCGCATGGGCAGCGCGTTGCACATGACGTTGCCGTCTGCGTCCGCCGCACCGAGGTTGCTGTAGACGATGCTGGCAAGCATGACATCGCGCAGCGTGGCGCTGCACAACGCACTGTCGCCGCGGGCGACCGCCGGGGCCTGCGCCAGCACGAAGAGGGTCTGGCGCACGTCCGCGATCAGGCGCTGCTGGGAAAGCTGGGCGATCCGGGTCAGCGCGGCGATGCGCTCCTCGGCCTCCCGGTAGCTTTCCTCACGGGAATAGACGAAGCCGATGACAATGACGAGAAGCAGCGGCAGGAACGAAATGGCCAGGAACAGGATGCATGCCTGCCGCAGGGTCCCGGGAAACATCGTTCGTTGCATCGTTGACCGCAGCGCGTCGCCACGCGCATTGCGCCCCTGAAGGACACGACGAACCGCTCACGTCCGCAAATCCCGGCTCCTTCACCGCAGGCTGCGACCCATGGTGAAACCTGGAGCCCGGGGCAGGCATGCTAGCGTCGTCGCATCAGGCTCACCCAAGCAAGCCAAGATAACGCTAAACCCACGCGTGTGTGTGCAACACCTCACACACGGGTCAAAAAATCATCAAGTGAAGCCCCGTTACCCTGCCGATTTCTGCTGGACGGCGGCGCGTGCCGCGGCCAGGCGGGCGATCGGCACGCGGAAGGGCGAACAGGAAACGTAGTCGAGCCCCGTGGCCTGGCAGAAGGCGATCGAGGCGGGGTCGCCGCCGTGTTCGCCGCAGATTCCGAGCTTCAGGTCGGGGCGCACCGCCCTGCCCCGCTCCGCAGCAATGGCGATCAGCTCGCCGACGCCCTCGGTGTCCAGGCTGATGAAGGGATCGATCGCGAAGATGCCTTCGCGCAGGTACTTCTCCAGGAAACGTCCGGAATCGTCGCGGCTGATGCCCCAGGTGGTCTGGGTCAGGTCGTTGGTGCCGAAGCTGAAGAACTCGGCGGCCTGTGCGATGTCGCCAGCGCGCAGGGCGGCGCGCGGCAGCTCGATCATGGTGCCGACCATGTAGCGGGGTTCGCCGCTGGTCTCGCCGCGCACCGCTTCGGCAACCGCCTCGATGCGCTCGCGGATGATGTCGAGTTCGCGGCGCGTGGCGACCAGCGGCACCATGATCTCCAGCAGCACGGGATCGCCGGTGGCCCGCTCGGCCTCGATCGCGGCCTCCAGGATGGCGCGCGCCTGCATCTCGTAGACCTCGGGAAAGGAGATGCCGAGGCGGCAGCCGCGATGACCCAGCATCGGGTTGAGTTCGCGCAGGGAGCCCGCGCGGATGCGGACCCGCTCGACATCGGCGCCCATGTGGCGGGCCAGTTCCTCCAGTTCCTGATCGCTGGTCGGCAGGAATTCGTGCAACGGCGGATCGAGCAGGCGGATGGTGACCGGCAGGCCCGCCATGATGCGGAACAGCTCGACGAAATCGGCGCGCTGCATGGGCAGGATGCGGTCGAGCGGCGCCTTCCGGCCGGCGTGGTCCTCGGCCATGATCATCTCGCGCATGGCGATGATGCGCTCTTCCTCGAAGAACATGTGCTCGGTGCGGCACAGGCCGATGCCCTCGGCGCCGAACTCGCGCGCCTTGGCGGCGTCCTGGGGTGTCTCGGCATTGGCCCGCACCTTCAGGCTGCGCAGGGCGTCGGCCCATTCCATGAGCGTGGCGAACTCGGTCGAAAGCTCGGGCTCGATCGTCGGCACCTCGCCCAGGATGACCTCACCCGTGGAACCATCGATGGTGATGATCTCGCCGCGCTCGACGGTGATGTCGCCGACGCTGAAACGTCCGCCGGCGGTATCGACCCGGATCGCACCGGCGCCGGTGACGCAAGGGCGGCCCATGCCGCGCGCGACTAGGGCGGCATGGCTGGTCTGGCCGCCGTGGCGCGTCAGGATGCCGCGGGCGGCATGCATGCCGTGGATGTCCTCGGGGCTGGTCTCGGGACGCACCAGGATGCAGGCCCTGCCCTCCGCGCCCATCGCCTGGGCGTCGTCGGAGGTGAACACCGCCGCGCCGGAAGCTGCGCCGGGCGAACCCGGCAGGCCGCGGGCAATGACCTTGCGCGGCGCCCTGGGGTCGGGCACCGGGTGGAGCAGGCGGTCGAGATCCTTGGGGTCGATGCGGCAGACCGCCTCGGCGCGGCTGATCAGCCCCTCGTTGGCCATGTCGACGGCGATCTTGAGCGCGGCCTGGATGCCGCGCTTGGCGCCGCGCGTCTGGAGCATGAACAGGCGGTCGCGCTCGATCGTGAACTCGACGTCCTGGACGTCACGGTAGTGCTGCTCCAGCTTCTCGTTGATCGCCATCAGTTCGGCATAGGCCGCCGGCATGGCTTCCTCGAGCGAGGCCAGCGCATCGTCGCTGCCTTCCTTGCGCCGGATCAGGCGCGGCGTGCGGATGCCCGCGACGACGTCCTCGCCCTGGGCGTTGATCAGGAACTCGCCGAAGACCTCGCGGGCGCCGTTGTCGGGGTTGCGCGTGAAGGCGACACCCGTGGCACAGTCCTCGCCCATGTTGCCGAAGACCATGGCCTGCACGTTGACCGCAGTGCCGAGGTCATGGGGAATGTCGTGGATCGTGCGGTAGTCGACGGCGCGCTGGTTGTGCCAGGACTGGAAGACCGCATCGATCGCGCCCCAGAGCTGCTCGACGGGGTCCTGCGGGAAGGGCCTGCCCAGCTCGGCATCGACATGGGCGCGGTAGCGCTTGACCAGTTCCTCCAGGGCATCGGCCGACAGCCTGGAATCCTCGAACACGCCCTCCTCGTCCTTGACGACATCGAGGATGTCCTCGAAGGCGCCATGGTCGAGTTCCAGGACGACATCCGAATACATCTGGATGAAGCGGCGGTAGCTGTCCCAGGCAAAACGGCGGTCGCCGCTGTCGGTGGCGAGACCCGAGACAGTCTCGTCGTTGAGGCCGAGGTTGAGCACCGTGTCCATCATGCCGGGCATCGAGACCGGGGCGCCCGAACGCACCGAGACGAGCAACGGCCTGGCGGCATCGCCGAAACGGCGCCCGACATGGCCCTCGATCTCGGCCAGCGCGGCCTCGACCTGCGGCCGCACGCCCTCGGGCAGCTTGCGCCCGGCCTTGTAGAAGGCGGTGCAGGCGTCCGTGGTGATGGTGAAACCCGGCGGCACCGGCAACCCGAGATTGGCCATCTCGGCGAGGTTGGCACCCTTGCCGCCGAGCAGGGCCTTCATGCGTGCATCGCCATCGGCCTTGCCGCCGCCGAAGCCATAGACCCAGCGTGTCATCGTTTCATCTCCGCCTTGCTGCCGTTCGCCTGTCGCGAGCGGGTCCTTGCAACGAGCATGCCCGCCTAGCCTTCGATCCGAGAGAAATCGGCGACGCGGTCCAGCGTTGCACGAATCGCCGAGAGCAGGCGCAATCTGTTGGTCCGCAGGGCCGGATCGTCGGCGTTGACCGTCACGCCGTCGAAGAAGGCATCGACCGACTGGCGCATTCCGGCAAGGGCGGTCATTGCATTCTGGTACAGTTCGGCATCGAGCGCCGGGCCGGCCTCGGCATTGGCCGCCGCCAGCGCCTGCGCCACCGCCTTCTCCTCGGGCGCCGCAAGCAGGGCGGGATCGAAATCCGGGCCGAAACGCGCGCCGTCCTTCTTCTCCTCGATGCGCAGGATGTTGGCCGCACGCTTGTAGGCGGCGTGCAGGTTGGCGCCGTCCTCCGAAACAACAAAACCCTGCAGCGCCTCGACCCGGGCGAGCAGGCGGACCAGATCGTCGTCGCTCAGGGCAAAGACGGCATCCACGAGATCGTGGCGCACGGCCTGCTCGCGCAGGTGGACCTTCAGGCGGTCGGCGAAGAAGGCAAGCAGGGCATCGCATGCCGGGCCGACCGTGGCATCAAGATCGGCACGCTCGATCACGTTCCAGCCACCATGGATCACCTGGTCTCCGGCCGAGCGGACGAACAACTCGCGAAGGTGCAGACGCAAGCCGTTTTCCAGCACCAGGCGGATGACACCCAGCGCGGCGCGGCGCAGGGCGTAGGGGTCGCGCGAGCCGGTCGGTTTCTCGTCGATGGCGAAAAATCCAGTCAGGGTGTCGATCTTGTCGGCCAGCGCCACGGCGACGCTGACCGGGGCCGTGGGACAGGCGTCCGAGGGGCCCTGCGGTGCGTAATGCTCGCCGGTCGCGGCGGCAACGGCGGGATCCTCGCCGTCGGCGCGGGCGTAGTAGCCGCCCATGACACCCTGCAGTTCGGGGAACTCGCCAACCATCTCGCTGGTCAGGTCCGCCTTGGCAAGGCGCGCGGCACGACGGGCGAGATCGGCGTCGCAGCCGGGGATGGCGGCAGCCAGGTGGCCGGCCAGCCGTTCGACGCGGGCGACCTTCTCGCCCAGGGTTCCGAGTTTGGCGTGGAAGACGACCTTGTCGAGGTCGGGCACGCGGCTTTCCAGGGTGCGCTTGCGGTCCTGGTCCCAGAAGTGGCGCCCGTCCGAGAGGCGCGCGGCAAGCACGCGCTCGTTGCCGGCAACGATCACCGCACCGCCCTCGCCCCCGGTCATGTTGGCGACAAAGGCAAAACGAGGGGCGAGCGCCCCCTGCGCATCGTGCAGCG
Organism: Pseudomonadota bacterium; assembly: GCA_027592745.1. GTDB lineage: Bacteria > Pseudomonadota > Alphaproteobacteria > SP197 > SP197 > CALGGB01. The sequence goes on from JAQCLG010000098.1 coordinate 11,122, forward strand.
GGAAGTAGCGTTGGTGCTGGGTCATCTCGGTGACCAGCACCTCGTGGGGCACTTCCATGAAGGCAGGATCGAAGCCACCGATCATGGGCACCGGCCATTCGACGAGGCCGGCGACCTCATCGAGCAGGCCGGGCGTGTCGGCGTCCGTCAGGCCCTGGCTCCGGGCCAGGGCGGCGATGCCATCGGCAATGCGGCTGCGCCGCTCGGTGCTGTCGACAAGGACGTGGGCTGCCGCAAGTTTTTCCCGGTAGTCGGCAAGGCCCGTCACGGAAAAGCGCGCAGGCGCCAGGAAACGGTGGCCCAGGGTGCTGTCCCCGGAGACGACGGGTCCAAAGGAAAACGGCACGACAGCACCGTCGAGCAGCGCGAGGATCGAGACGATCGGGCGCACCCAGCGCACGTCATGGTCGCCCCAGCGCATGGATTTCGGCCAGGGCAGCGCCGTCATGGCGGCGGGCAGGACCTCGGCCAGCAGTTCGGCCATGGCGCGGCCGGGCCGCCTGACCACGGCAAACCAGCACGGCCCCTTGTCGGTGTCGCGCTGCTCCAGGTCGGCCGGCTCGATCCCGGCAGAACGGGCAAACCCTTCCACGGCCTTCTCGGGCGCACCGACGCGGGGGCCCTTGCGCTCCTCCTCCAGGTCCTCCTGGCGCCCGGGCAGGCCCGAAAGCGTGACCAGCAGGCGGCGCGGCGTGGCATCGCAGGCCGAAGCCGCCGGCGCGATGCGCTGGTCGGCCAGGGCCTTGACGACGAGGTCGTGCAGGCCCTGCGCCGCACGCTGCTGCATGCCGGCGGGGATTTCCTCCGAGAGGACCTCGAACAGGAGATCGGCCATGGCTCAGCCCTCTCCCGGCAGATGGCCGCGGCTTTTCAGCCACTGGGTGCAGCAGGCCCGCGCCAGGGCGCGCACACGGCCGATGTAGGCGGCGCGTTCGGTGACGCTGATGACGCCGCGGGCATCGAGCAGGTTGAAGTTATGGCTGGCCTTGATGCACTGGTCGTAGGCCGGCAGCGCCAGACCGGCCTCCACCAGGCGGGCGCATTCGGCCTCGGCGTCGGCGAAGTGGCGCAGCAGGGTGTCGGTGTCGGCATGCTCGAAGTTGAAGGACGAATACTCCCGTTCGGCCTGGAGGTAGACGTCGCCGTAGGTCACCCCGGCGCCGTTCCAGTCGATGTCGCGGAAGTTGTCGACGCCCTGGATGTACATGCAGAGGCGCTCCAGGCCGTAGGTCAGCTCGCCCGGCACCGGGCGGCAGTCGTAGCCGCCGACCTGCTGGAAGTAGGTGAACTGGGTCACCTCCATGCCGTCGCACCAGACTTCCCAGCCCAGGCCCCAGGCGCCCAGGGTGGGGCTTTCCCAGTCGTCCTCGACGAAACGGATGTCGTGTTCGAGCGGATCGATGCCGATCGCCGCCAGACTGCCCAGGTAGAGGTCCTGCAGGTTGTCGGGCGAGGGCTTCATCAGCACCTGGAACTGGTAGTAGTGCTGCAGGCGGTTGGGGTTTTCGCCGAAACGGCCATCGGTCGGGCGCCGCGAGGGCTGCACGTAGGCGACGCTCCAGGGCTCGGGGCCCAGGCTGCGCAGGGTGGTCGCCCAGTGGAAGGTGCCGGCACCGACTTCCATGTCGTAGGGCTGCAGCACGACGCAGCCCTGCTTCGCCCAGTAGGACTGAAGCTCGAGGATCAGGTTCTGGAACGGCAGGCCCCGGCGCTTGGCCGCGTTCATGGTGCAACTCTCCGGATCACGCGCCGGCGGGGCAGGATGCCGCCGGAACGCGCGCGGAACCTAGGTGGCAGACCTGCGGGGGTCAAGCACGCGCGGTGTAGGGGCAGTCCTTGCGGCCGCAGGAACGCGCGCCGGCAGCGGCGACGTAGTCGCCGCAGACCCGGCAGGCGACCATGTCGACTTCGGCGACCGGATCGCGCGCAGCCTCGCGGGCGCGCATCGGACCGCCGTGCCCGGCGCTGCGGCGCAGGCGTTCGCGCAGGCTCGGCTTTGCCTTGCGCTCCTCCATCTTCTGCCTGCGCGCGACCGCCCCGACGAATCGGAAGCCCAGCCACAACGCCGCGCAGATCAGGGCAAAGACGATGATCTTCTGCATGGAGAACATGCGCCCCGATGTAGCGGTCCCCGGCCGCCGGAGCAAGGGCGCGTCACAGGCCCAGGACGATGAAGAGGTAGCCGTAGCAATCGGCGAACTCGCGATAGACGGCGATTTCCTCGCGGGCCTCATCGAGCACCGCCCCGGCCACGGGGTCGCCCTCATGGCGCGCCGCCACGACCTCGATGCGCTCCGCCATGGGGCCGTAGTAGTCGTCGATCCAGGCGGCCTCGGGCAGCACGAAATCGCCCAGCAGCGTGTAGCCGCAGCACCGGGCAAGTACACGGTTTCCCGCGATGTCGGTCATCGCCGGGTATTCCTCCCAGCAGGCCCGCACCGGCGCCGGCGCATCGTCGCGCAGCCAGACCGCTTCGGTGAAGGCAAGCCGGCCGCCCGGAGCCAGCAACGGCTTCCAGGCGAGCAGCGCGGCCTCCACGCCCATGATGTAGGCAGCGCCCTCGCACCACAGCAGATCGAAGCTGCCCGGCGCGAAGGGCAAGGCGGTCATGTCGCCTTCGATGACGTTCACCCGATCGTGGAGTCCGGCCGCGGCGACCCTGCGGCGGGCCTGCGCAACGAACGGCGGATGAAGATCGACCGCGGTGATCGTCGCGTCGGGCTGCAGAACGGCCAGATCGAGGGTCTGCTGCCCCGGCCCGCAGGCGATGTCGAGCACACGGGGCCCTGCCGGCAAGGCTCCGGCAAGAGCCAGCGCGCGTGCGGTGGAGGGCTGGTTACCAGGTCCTTCGCGGGAAAACATGGCGTGCACTTCGAAGAAAACATCCACCGCCTTCGGATCGTCCCAGTCCATGCCCTCTCTCCCGTCTCGCCCGATTGTCGTTGCCGCATGCAGCGACGGCTAGGAAGCCGTTGCGGAAGCGGTGCTGCGCGACCTGCCCGACTGGTTCGGCATCGAGGAGGCCACCCGGAACTACATCGCGGCGGCCGGCCGCCTGCCCATGCTGGTCGCACAGGCCGACGGTGCCACCGTGGGGTTTCTCAGCCTGGAGCGCATGACGGCGGCGGCCGTGGACGTCCACGTCGTCGGCGTGCTGCGCGCCTGGCAC
>JAQCLG010000099.1 GCA_027592745.1 Pseudomonadota bacterium
CCGCCGCGACATCTTCAAGCAGAACCGCTCCGCTGCCCTGGCCGAGTGGCGGCAGTTTGCGGCCTGAGAACTGGTGCATCACGATCTTCGGATACCGGATCGCTTTAGTCTGACAACGCCGGAACGACGGCCCCGGCCGGTAGTCTCAAACCGCGATCAGCGCCGCGGCAATGGCGCGGCTTTCGGTCAGCAGGATGTTGAAGGTGCGGCAGGCCGCGCCGGTATCCATGACATCGACCAGGATGCCGTGCTCGCGCAGCAGGCCGCGCAATGCCGGGTCCACCGCCGGCGCTCCCGCGCCGCATCCCAGCAGCAGGATGTCGATCTGGCCGGCAGCCTCGATCAGGGGCTGCAGATCGTCGGCCTGCAGCCGTCCGGCATCGGCGACCGGCCAGGGCATGAACCGTTCCGGGAAGACGATGATCGACCCCTCGACCCGCTCGCCCGCAATGCGGAAGCCGCCGTCGCCATAACCGTTGATGACCTTGCGCGCGCGCTGCTCGCTGCCGACCGGCATGACCTAGCGCCGAACCGTGCCGGGATCGGAGGTTTCTTCGTTCTGCGTGACGGCCTCGCCGCTGTCGTTGCGGCGGACGGGACGCAGGTAGAGCAGGAACGGCGCGCCGATGAAGACCGAGGAATAGGTGCCGATCAGCACACCCCAGATCATCGCCAGCACGAAGGGGGCGATGACCTCGCCGCCGAAGATGTAGAGCGCACCGAGCGCCAGCAGCGTCGTCAGGGCCGTATTGACGGTGCGCGACAGGGTTTCGTTGAGCGAGCGGGCGATCATCGTGGCAACGTTTTCCTGCTTGTACTTGCGCAGGTTCTCGCGAATGCGGTCATAGACAACGACCGTGTCGTTCATCGAGTAACCCACGATCGTCAGCAGCGCAGCCACGACCGGCAGGTCGAAGTCGATCTGCGTCAGGCTGAACAGGCCGATGGTGGCGACCACGTCATGAACCAGCGCCAGCACGGCGCCGACGCCGAACTGCCATTCGAACCGCAGCCAGACGTAAGCCATCATGAAGATGACGGCCACGACCACGGCAATCACGCCCTTCTCGATCAGTTCGCCCGAAACCTGCGGCCCGACGAACTCGACGCGGCGGTATTCGATCCCCGGGAAGGCGGCATCGAGCGCGTCCTGCACCTGCTGCACCGCGGCCTGCTGGACTTCCTCGCCCTCGCCGGCCTGCAGGGGCACCTGGATCAGCACATCGTCCTCGGCGCCGAACTCCTGCAGCGAGACATCGCCCAGACCCAGGCTGTTGAGGTTGTCGCGCATGGTCGGCAGATCGGCGGTCTGGGCGGTGCGCACCTCGATCAGCGTGCCGCCCTTGAAGTCGATGCCGAAGTTGATGCCAAGCACGAACAGCAGGACGATCGAGCCCAGCAGCGAGGCCAAGGAAAGGGCCAGTGCCGGCTTGTGCCAGCGCATGAACGGGATATGCGGGGTCTCGGGAACCAATCGGAGCAGGCGCATGTTCTGGTTTCCCCTACAGCGGCAAGGTCTGCGGGCGCTTGCGGCGCAACCACAGGACGGCTTGCAGGCGGGTGACCATGATCGCAGTGAACATCGAGGTCACGATACCGATGGCCAGGGTGACGCCGAAACCGCGCACGGGACCCGAGCCCAGGCCGAAGAGCAGCCCTGCGGCCAAGATCGTGGTCAGGTTGGAGTCGATGATCGTCGACATCGCACGCTTGAAACCGGTGTCGACGGCGTTGAACGGCGTTCGCCCGTTGCGGACCTCCTCGCGGATGCGCTCGAAGATCAGGACGTTGGCATCCACGGCCATGCCCACCGTGAGCACGATGCCGGCAATACCCGGCAGGGTGAGCGTGGCCTGCAGCAACGACATCGCGCCCAGGATCAGGATGATGTTGGCGAGCAGTGCGACGTTGGCAAAGATGCCGAAGAGGCCGTAGGCGCCCAGCATGAAGATCACCACGGCGGCAAAGCCGATCACGGCGGCCACCTCGCCCGCCCGGATCGAGTCGGCGCCAAGGCTGGGGCCGACCGTGCGCTCCTCGACGATGTCCATGGGCACCGGCAGGGCGCCGGCGCGCAGCAGCAGCGCCAGTTCGTTGGTTTCACTCACCGTGAAGTTACCGGTGATGATGCCGCGGCCCTGGCAGATCGCGCCGTTGATCCGCGGTGCGCTGATGACCTCGTCGTCGAGCACGATCGCCATGGGCTGGCCGATGTTCTCGGTCGTGGCATCGCAGAAGCGCCGGGCGCCTGCGGTGTCGAAGCTGAAGGACACCACGGGACGGCCCTGGTCGAAGGCCGCCTGGGCGCCGGTCAGGCTCTCGCCCGATACCATGATGCGCTTGGAGACGACGTATGAGGTGCCCTCGTCCTTGCCCGCCAGCAGTTCCGAGCCCAGCGGCACCTGGCCGTTTTGCGCGGCGGTGAGGTCGGCATCGACGTCGACGATGCGGAAGGTCAGCTTGGCGGTCTGGCCCAGGATATCCTTGAGCTGCTCCGGGTTCTCCACGCCGGGGACCTGCACGAGGATGCGATCGGCACCCTGGCGCTGCACGATCGGCTCGCGCACGCCGGTCTCGTTGATGCGCCGGCCGATGACCTCCAGGGCCCGGTCGACCGCATCCGACAAGCCGTCCTGGCGCCCCTGTTCGGTCAGCGTCGCGGTGATGCGGCCGCCTTCGGCGAGCACGACCTCGACACCGTCGCTGACATCGCCCAGCAGATCCTGTGCCTGTTCGGCATCCCCGGCATTGCGCAGCGTCATCGTGATGACGCCGTCACGGTTGGAATCGACACGCACCCCAAGGCGCTCGTCGCGCAGCAGCCGCCGCATGTCCTCCTCGACCACGGCCATGCGGTCGCTGACATAGGCTTGCGTGTCTACCTGCAGCAGCAGGTAGACGCCGCCCCGCAGGTCGAGACCCAGGCTCACCTGGTTGTGGGGCAGCCACGACGGCAGGCTTTCGAGCGTGCTCTTGCCGATGACGTTGGGCAGCGCGAAGAGCACGCCGAGCGCGCAGATGACGCTGACGAGCCAGATCTTCCAAGGGGGGAACTGCAACATGCGGGTGGCGTGTGCCTATTTCTTCTCTTCGACCTTTTCGGCCTTGTCGTCCTCGCGCGGCTCGGTCTTGCGGACCATGTCGGCGATCATCGACTGCTGGCACTTCACGCGCACGCCCTCGGCGATCTCGAGCTGGATGATGCCGTCGCCGTCGATCCGCGAGACCCGGCCGATGATGCCGCCGTTGGTCACCACCTGGTCGCCGCGCTTGATCGCCTTGAGCATGTTCTGGTGCTCCTTGGCCCGCTTCTGCTGCGGCCGGATCACCAGGAACCAGAAGACCGCGAACATCGCGACCATCATGATCAGGAACACGGGGTCGAAACCGCCTGGGGCTGCCGCGTCCTGGGCATAGGCCGGTGAAATCAGCATGTCGCACTCCCGAGGGTGGCAAAGGGTTGCGGACTATAGCCTCCGGAGCCGCCGATGCAAGCCGATCCCGGCCATTCTCCCCCTCCCCGCCGCCATCCCGGCATGCTAGTTAGCCCTCCATGAACGACAGAGAGACGCAGCAGCTCCTGGCTCGCATCGCCGAAGCCCTGGAGCGTCTTGCCCCGCCGGTTGCCGAGGACGTGCCGCTCGATGCCGCCGACGGCTTCGTCTGGCATGCAGCCACCGCGACCCTGCAGCCGGTCCCCGAGATCCAGCACGTGCCCCTGGGCCTGCTCAAGGGCGTCGACCTGGTCCGCGACCAGCTCCTGGGCAACACGGTGCGTTTCGCCGCCGGCCTGCCGGCCAACAACGCCCTGCTCTGGGGCGCCCGCGGCATGGGCAAGTCGAGCCTGGTCAAGGCGATCCATGCCGAGATCAATGCCCGCAATCCCGGCTCCCTGGCACTGATCGAGATCCATCGCGAGGAAATCGCCAGCCTGCCCCGCCTGCTTTCGCGCCTGCGCGCGGCAAGCCGGCGCTGCATCCTGCTGTGCGACGACCTGTCCTTCGAAAGCGACGATGCCACCTTCAAGTCGCTCAAGGCCGTGCTCGAGGGCGGCCTGGAGGGTCGGCCCGAGAACGTCCTGTTCTACGCCACCTCGAACCGGCGCCACCTGATGCCGCGCGACATGATGGAAAACGAGCGCTCCACGGCGATCAACCCGGCAGAAGTGGTCGAGGAAAAGGTCTCGCTTTCGGACCGTTTCGGCCTCTGGCTGGGTTTCCACGGCTGCGACCAGCCGACCTACCTGGCCATGGTCGAGGCCTATGCCGCCCACTATGCCTTCGACATCGCGCCGGCGGACCTGCGCGCCCAGGCGATCGAATGGCAGACCGGGCGCGGCGCCCGTTCCGGCCGCGTCGCCTGGCAGTTCGTCCAGGACCTCGCCGGGCGCCTGGGCCGCAGGCTCGACTGAACTCTCCGCGCCGCCCTACAGCCGCACCAGGTAGTTCATGGGGTCGACGGCCTGACCGTCGCGGCGCAGTTCGAAATGGCTCTGGGGCGTGCTGACGCCCCCGGTCACCCCCACCGTCCCGATCACCTGGCCGCGCTTGACCGTCTGACCCCGCGCGACCCTGACATCGGAGTTGTGGGCATAGGCGCTGACCCAGCCTTCGGCATGCTTGATCAGGATCAGGTTGCCGTAGCCGCGCAGTTCGTCGCCGACATAGGCCACCACCCCGTCCTCGACCGCCTGGACCGGCGTTCCTGCAGGGGCGCCGATGTTGATGCCGTCGTTGTGCAGGCCGTTTTCCTTTTCTCCATAGGTCGACAGAACCGTGCCGTTGACCGGCCAGATGAACTGCAGGCTGCCGCGTGCCGGCAGTGCGACCTGCTCGGGCACGGCCACCGCGGCCACCGCCTCGTTCTCCTCGACGGGCGTGGCCGCGACGCTGCCGTCGGCGGCGATGCCCGGGATCGCCAGGCGCTGGCCGACGAACAGGGTGTAGGGCGCATTGAACTCGTTGGCGGCGATGATGTCGCCGGCCGGTTGGCGATACCGCGCGGCGATGGCCGAGAGGGATTCGCCGGGTGCAACCGTGTGATAGCGCTGGCTAGGCAGGCGAAGGTCCTGGCCGACGAACAGGGTATAGGGTTCCTGCAGCTCGTTGAGCGCGATGACGTCCCTGACCGCCACGTCGTAGCGCCGCGAGATGGCATAGACCGTGTCGCCCGGCAACACCGTGACGTAGCCGACCGCGGCCTGTTCAGGCACCACGGCGGGTGCCTGGCTGCTCGCGGGCTCCAGCAGGGACGCGGCGACGCCGGCAAGCGGCAGGCTGGGATCGGTCGGCGGCACGGCGGCGGCCACGGCCACGGGTTCGACGATGGGCGCGTAGGACGGCGGCAGCGGTTTCTCGCGCGGCAGCGGCGGCAGGTCGGCCTGCTGGGTCAGGCGTTGCAGCGGCAGTTCCGGCGGCAGCGGCGGCAGGTCGTCGTCAGGCTGCAGGATGCCCTGGCCGAAGGTCACCGGTACCGGGCTCTGCGAACACGCTGCCAGGACGAGCACCAGGACTGCGGCTAGAACATTGCGCGACATGGCGGCAGCCTAATGGTCCCAGCTTCGGGTGGCGACACCTGTTGTGCCGCGTCAGCCCTCGTGCCGGGCGGCGGGTCCGCCGTCATCCTCGACCAGGGGCACGAAACGCACGTCCAGCAGTTCCTCTTCGCGGAAGCCGTTGCCTTCCCGGGTGATGCGCAGCAGCTTCTGGTCCCAGGTCGATTCGCCCACGGGGATCACCATGATGCCGTCCGGGCCGAGCTGGTCGAGCAGCTTAGGGGGTACGCGGCGGGCCGCCGCGGTGACGATGATGCGGTCGAAGGGTGCCGCCTCGGGCCAGCCGCGCGACCCGTCGCCGATGCGGGTGATGATGTTCCTCAGGCCGAGGGCATCGAAGCGGGCCTGGGCCGCGGGCATCAGCGTGCGGTGGCGCTCGATGGTGTAGACCCGGCTGGCCAGCCGCGCGAGCACCGCGGCCTGGTAGCCGGAGCCGGTGCCGATCTCCAGGACCCGCATGCGTTCGCCGATCTGCAGGCGGGCGGTCATCAGGGCGACGATGATCGGCTGGCTGATCGTCTGGCCGCTGCCGATCGGCAGGGCGGTGTTTTCCCACGCCTGGTCCTGGAGGTGATCGGGCACGAACATCTCGCGCGGTGTCCTCTCCATGGCGTTGAGCACGCGCGTGTCGGTGATGCCCTGGGCCCGCAGTTCCATCAGAAGACGGATCTTGCCGGTATCGGAGATCATCCAAAGGCGCCGGCGAGCCATTCCAGCGTGGTGTCGTGGGTCATGTCGAGGTGGATCGGCGTCACCGCGATGCGGTTGTTGATCAGGGCGTGGAGGTCGGTGCCTTCCGGCGCTTCCTCTACGTTGAGGCCCCAGCCCGCCAGCCAGAAGTAGTCGCGCCCGAAGGGATCGGTGCGCTTCTGCGGCTTCTGCAGGGAAAAGTCGTGCTGGCCCTGGCGGCAGGGTTCGATGCCGGCGACATCACCCGGGGGCACCGGCGGAAAGTTGACGTTGATCAGGACGCCCTTGGGCCAGCCGACCGCCAGCGCGCGGCGGATGACATCGGCGCCGTGGGAGCGTCCGGTATCCCAGTGGACGGGCTGGCCCTGGCGGTATTCCTGGGACAGCGCAATCGCCGGGACGCCGAGCAGCGTCGCTTCCATCGCCGCGGCCACGGTGCCCGAATAAGTCACGTCGTCGGCGACATTGGCGCCCCGGTTGATGCCCGAGAGCACGAGGTCGACGCCCCCTTCGGCCATGATATGGCGGATGCCCATCATGACGCAGTCGGCCGGCGTGCCGTCGACGCTGTAGCGCCGTTCGCCATGGCTGCGCAGGCGCACGGGATCGCGCAGCGAGATCGAATGGCCCTTGGCGCTCTGTTCCGTTGCGGGCGCGACGACCCAGACCTCGTCGGACAGCTCGCCGGCGATGGTTTCCAGGCAGGAAAGCCCCGTGGCGTCGATGCCGTCGTCGTTGGTGACCAGGATTCTCATGTCGAGGGGCCGATCCGGTTGAGGCCGCCCATGTAGGGCACGAGCGCTTCGGGAATGGCGATGGAACCGTCCTCCTGCTGATAGTTCTCCAGCACCGCGACCATGGCCCGGCCGACCGCGATGCCCGAGCCGTTGAGGGTATGGACGAACCGTGTCTTCTTTTCGCCCCGTGGGCGGCAGCGCGCCTTCATACGCCGGGCCTGGAAATCGAGTGTGTTGGAACAACTCGAGATCTCGCGATAGGCGTTCTGCCCAGGCAGCCATACCTCAAGATCGAAGCATTTTGCCGCGGCAAAGCCCATGTCACCCGTCGACAGCAGCATGACGCGATAGGGCAGCCCCAGGCGCTGCAGCACGGCCTCGGCACAAGAAACCATGTGCTCGTGCTCCTCCCAGGAGGTTTCGGGCGTGGTGATCGAGACCAGCTCGACCTTCCAGAACTGGTGCTGGCGGATCATGCCGCGCGTGTCCTTGCCCGCCGCACCGGCCTCCGAACGGAAACACGGCGTGAAGGCGGTCAGGCGCCGGGGCAACGTCTCGTCCTCCACGATGCGGTCGCGCACCATGTTGGTCAGCGGCATCTCCGCGGTCGGGATCAGGTAGTGCCCACTCGTCGTGCGGAAGAGGTCTTCCTCGAACTTGGGCAGGTTACCGGTGCCGAAGGCCGCTTCCGGGCGCACCAGCAGGGGCGGCGAGACCTCGGTATAGCCGAACTCGCGCGTATGGATGTCCAGCATGAACATCGCCAGCGCCTTCTCCAGGCGGGCGAGCGCCCCGGTCAGGATGACGAAACGCGAGCCGGAGATGTCGGCGGCAAGGTCGAAGTCCATCAGGCCGAGTCCGGTGCCCAGTGCATCGTGTTCTTTGGGCGTGAAGGCAAAGCTCCGCGGCGTGCCCCAGCGGCGCAGCTCGACATTGTCGCTTTCGTCGGCGCCCACGGGCACATCGTCGGCCGGAACATTGGGGATGCCGGCAAGCAGGCCCTCGAGTTCGGCGCTGGCGTCGCGCTCCTCGTCCTCGGCAGCCTTCATCGCATCCTTGATCGCGCCGACCTCGGCAATGGCGGCATCGGCATTCCCGCCGCTTGCCTTGGCCTGGCCGATCTGCCTGGAAAGCTCGTTGCGGCGCTGCTGCAGGTCCTGCAGGGCGGTCTTGGCCTGGCGCACGCGCTGGTCGAGATCGAGGATCGGCGCGGACGACATCGAAAGCGCCCTGTTCGCGCAGGCGGTGTCGAAGGCTTCGGGGTTCTCCCGGATCCAGGCGATGTCGTGCATTGGGCCGCTCCTTTCGGGCGGCCTGTATACGGCCCCCTCCGGAACGGGTCCACATCCGCGCGGCAGGATTTGCCGCCAGTGGGCTCTATCGTGTCGGGTTGAAGTCGGTTTCCTCGACGAATTCGTCGTCGGCCGCCGCCCCGTCGGACGCCTCGCCGCCCTCGGCATCGTCGCCGCCTTCGGCGTCCGCTTCGGCCCTGTTGCGTGCCTTGCTGCGCTCCACAAAACGGGCACAGACGATCGCGACCTCGTAGAGGATCAGCAGCGGGATCGCCAGGCCGAGCTGGCTGAAGGGATCGGGCGGCGTGATGATCGCGGCAAGGATGAAGACCGCCACGATCGCGTACTTGCGCTTCTCGCGCAGCCCCTTCGAGGTCGCCATGCCCATGCGCGCCATGAGGGTCACGACCAGGGGGAGCTGGAAGCTGATGCCGAAGGCGAAGATCAGCTTCAGCAGGAAGCTGAAGTACTCGCTGATCTTGAGCTGGGGAATGATCTCGAGCTGACCCTCGCCGGAGGACTGCTGGAACGACAGCAGGAACTCGAGGGCGACCGGGAAGAAGACGTAATAGACCATCGCCGCGCCCATCGTGAAGAGCACGGGAAAGACCAGCAGGAACGGCAGGACGACGAACTTTTCCTTCTTGTAGAGCCCCGGCCCCACGAAGGACCAGATCTGCCACACCAGGAACGGCAGCGAGATGCACAAGGAGACGAAAAAGCCGACCTTGACAAAGGTCAGAAACGCCTCGGCCGGGCTCGTGAAGATGATGTCGACCGCCTTGTCGTCGGTCAGCAGGGAGGCACCCTGCATCAGGCGGGCCTGTTCGCACTCCTCGACCGACACGGTGTTGAGCTGTTCGGGCTCCAGCAGGTGAAAGTTGAAGCGTTCAAAGGCAAGGCCATCGACCCATTCGGTCAGGCCGGCGCCTTCGCAATGGGCCTTGACCGTGACGTCGTAGAGCGGCCTGGCGAGGAAATTGTAGATGTCCTGGGCGAAGTAGAAACACGGCAGGAAGGCGATCACCAGGACGATGACGCAGCGCACAAGGCGGGTCCGCAGCTCGACCAGGTGGTCGAGCAGGGGCATCTTGTTGTTGTCGATGTCGCTGATCACGAGGCGTCAGCCTGCCTGGGCTTTGGGTTTGTCGCCATCGCCGGCATCCGGCCGGGCCGTTTCGCCCGTCCCGGCCGGGGGCGTGACGGCCGGTACGGTCGTGGCCGATGGGGTCGCGACCGGGGTCTTGGGCTTGTCCTTGAGGCCGTCCTTGATGGTCGCCTCGGTATCGGCCAGGTCCTTGGTCAGGGCGCCCTTGGGGTCGATGGCGTTCTTGAGCGCGCTCTTGGCCCGTCCCGGAGCCGTGGCCACCTTCTTGACGTCCTCGAGATCGGCTTCCTTGGAATACTGGTCGATCGCGCGCTGGAACTCGCGCGCCATCGAGCGGGCCTTGCCGACCCAGTAGCCAACGTAACGCAGGACCCGTGGCAGGTCCTTGGGACCCACCACGACCAAAGCTATCACCCCGATCACGAGGATCTCGGTCCAGCCTAGGTCGAGCATGTCTGTGTCCTGGCCGTGCGCACCCGGGGGCGACGCGCGGAATTACGCGGCGTTGCTGTCGCGCTCTACGGTGCTGGTCGTCGTGGTCGTCTTGCCTTCGTCGGTGACCTGCTTCTTGGCCGCGGTGGCATCGTCGCCGTTCTCGTCCTTCATGCCGGACTTGAACGCCTTCACGCCCTTGGCCATGTCGCCCATCAGGCGCGGAATGCGGCCGGCGCCGCCGAACAGCAGCACGACGATCGCCAGAACGATAAGCCAGTGCCAGATCGAAAACGTACCCATGGACTCTTCCTCCCGTCGCGAGCACCCCGGATTGATTCCGGCTTGGCGCATGGCGTGTGTGTGGGAAACATATAATGGTCCGGCTTCAGCCCCGCCAGCGCAAAACCGATTGCGCCTGACCCACTCGTTTCCCGATCGTCCTTATCTGCCTGTCCTAGCAGGCAGTTACGGGACTGTCGACACCCGGCCGCCGCTTTCGCCCCGGCAGGGAAAAATGTAGATCGAATCCCGGTCGGCGCGGATGTGCACGTCGCTGCCCACGGCCGGCATGGCACTGCCGGCGATCCGCGCGCGAATCTCGCTGCCGTCGCCCAGGCGCAGCCGCACCAGGCTGGAGTGCCCCAGCAGACGGGTGCCCAGCACCATCGCCGGCAGGCCCGGGGCGGCCGGATCGCTGCACAGGTGGAGGCCTTCCGGGCGGATCAGGACATCGACCCGCTCGCCCTCGCCGATGCCCGAAACCGGCACCCGGCCGATCGGTGAATCCGCGCAATCGGAACGCATGACGCCGTGCAGCCAGTTCACCTCGCCCAGGAAACGGGCGACGAAGGCCGAGGCGGGCTGGCAATAGACCTCGCCGGGCTCGCCGACTTGGACCGGGCGGCCCTTCTGCAGCACGGCGATGCGGTCGCCCATGACCATGGCTTCCTCGGCATCGTGGGTCACGACGAGCGCCGAGGCCCCTACCCCGCGCAGGATGTTGACCGTCTGCTCGCGCACGTCCTCGCGCAGGCGCACGTCCAGGCCGGAGAACGGCTCGTCGAGCAGCACGATCGAAGGACGCGGCGCCAGGGCGCGGGCGAGCGCGACCCGCTGCTGCTCGCCGCCCGAAAGCATGTGGGGATAGCTGTCGGCATAACGTTCCAGCCCGACCATCGCCAGGAGTTCGGCGACCGCCGCACGGCGGGTCGCGCCCCGTTCGCCGCGCAGGCCGAAGGCGACGTTCTCGGCGACGCTCATGTGGGGAAACAGCGCAAAGTCCTGGAAGACCAGACCGACACCCCGGACCTCCGGTGCCAGGCTGACGCCCGCGCCGGCGACGAGGCGGCCGTCGATGCGGATCTCACCCTGCTGCAGGCGTTCCAGCCCGGCAGCCAGGCGCAGTGCCGTCGTCTTGCCGCAGCCCGACGGCCCGACCAGGCAGACGATCTCGCCGGCCTCGACCGAAAGATCGACGCCGGTGAGTGCCGGGTTGTCACCGTAGGCGTGGCTCACGCCGTGAAAGGAAAGTCTGGCCATCCCTCACCGGGGTTCGTGGAACCCGAGATTCTGTTGCAAGTAATTCTCACTGGCAAGATCGTAGCACACAAGGCCGCTTGCAAGCCTTGATTTGCCTCAAGCCTCCTCGTCGAGCCCTTCGGCTCCTTCGTCGTCGCCTTCCTCGCCGTCTGCGGCGGCATCGGCACCCAGGTGATCCTTGAGCAATCCGATGGGCGGCAGGTCCGGTCTGCGGTCGAGCAGGCCGGCGGCCTTCATCTCTTCCTTGCCCGGCAGGTCGTCGACCCGGTCAAGCCCGAAATGTTCGAGGAATCCATCGGAGGTGCGCCACTGCAACGGCTTGCCCGGCACCTTGCGGCGCCCCGAGGGACGGATCCAGCCGATCTCCAGCAGCAGGTCGAGCGTGCCCTTGGAGAGGCTGACCCCGCGGATTTCCTCGATCTCGGCCCGGGTCACCGGCTGGTGGTAGGCGATGATCGCCAGGGTCTCCAGGGCCGCGCGCGACATCCGGCGCGACTGCTTGAGGCGGATCTTCAGCTTGGGCGCCATGTCGGCAGCGGTGCGGAACGACCAGCGTTCGGCCGTCTTGACCGGCTCGACGCCACGTCCCTGGTAGTGTTCGGCCAGTTCGACCAGCAACGCCTTGATGTCGGTGCCCTCGGGCAGGCGCCCGGCGATCTCCTCCTCGGACACCGGCTGGGGCGAGGCAAACAGGAACGCCTCGACGATACGCAGTTCTTCCGATGGCGCGGTCATGCGCCCTCCCCCTTGGCCTTGGTCCTGATCTCGATGGGCGCGAACGGCCCGGCCTGGCGCAGTTCGACAAACCCCTGGCGCGTCAGCTCCAGGCTGGCCGCAAGGGTGGAACTGACTGCCGAGCGATAGATGATGCCGCCTTTGATTTCCTCGGGCAGCAGGGCGAACATGTCGCCCCAGTCGGGCAGCGTGCCCATGATCCGGCGCAGGCGGACCAGGGCGTCCTCCATGCTGAACAGCTCCATGGGCGGCGGCCGGTAGCCGCGCGATTCCGTGCGCCGGGTATGGGCGGCATAGGCACCCAGCAGTTCGTAGAGCGTGGCGGTCCACTGGATGTCGATCTCGAAGGGCAGGCCCTCGGCATTGCCGCAGCGGAACAGGTCCTGCCCGAGCTGGGGCCGCTGCATGAGGCGGCGGGCGCCGTCGCGGATCGCCTCCAGGCGGCGCAGGTGGAACTGCAGCGCCTCGGCCATCAGCTCGGGGCTGGGGTCCTCCTGTTCGGCCTCCGGCAGCAGCAGGCGCGACTTCAGGTAGGTCAGCCATGCCGCCATGACCAGGTAGTCGGCTGCCAGGTCGAGCCGGATATGGCGCGCCTCGGCAACGAACAGCAGATACTGGTCGGCCAGCTCCAGGATCGAGATCTTCGCAAGATCCACCTTCTGCTGGCGCGCCAGCGAGAGCAGCACATCAAGCGGCCCCTCGTAACCCGCGACATCGACGATGAACGCCGAAGGCGTCGCCGCGCTGTCGGCCGGCCAGGGATCCTCGAAGGGTTCGGTCGTTTCGGCCATGCTCAGCTGCCCCATCCCGCAAGCATCAGCACCAGGCTTCCGACATACTGCACGGGAGGCCACAGAATCCAGCCGATCAGGTTGAAACTGGTGCCCATCTGCGCGGCGATCAGCGGCGGCAGGACCAGCGCGCCGATGATGATCAGCATGCCATAGCGCTCGATCCGGGCAAACGGCACGGCCAGTGCGGGGGGCAACAGCCCGGTGAGCACCCGCCCGCCGTCTAGCGGCGGCAGCGGCAGCATGTTGAAGATCGCCAGAACGATGTTGAGCAGCAGGGCGTTCTCGAGGTTTTCGCCGACCCAGGGCCCAAGGTCGGCGGGCAGCCACGGTATCGCGTGGAGCAACACCGCCGCGGCAAAGGCCATGGCGATGTTGATTCCCGGCCCGGCGGCCGCCACCAGCACCATGTCGCGCCGGGGATGGTGGAGCTGGCGGAAGTTCACCGGCACCGGCTTGGCATAGCCGAACATGAACGGGGTGCCGCCGGGCATAAACGAGGTGCTGGCCAGCAGCAGGCCCGGCAGCAGGATGGTGCCGAAACGGTCGACATGGCGCAACGGATTGAAGCTGACCCGGCCTAGGCGATGGGCCGTCGCGTCGCCCAGCTTCCAGGCGACCCAGCCGTGTGCGGCCTCGTGCAGCGTGATCGCCGTCAGGACCGGCAGAACCCAGACCGATATGTCGTGCAGCAGGCCCGAAATGTCGCCCATCATCGCGCCGGAGCGGCCAGCAGGGCATCCAGGCGTGCAAGGGCGCCGCGGCGGTCGAAACCCTCGCCGGGCGCATGGCGGTGGGCCGCGGCGGCCTGGACCCGCTCGAGC
>JAQCLG010000100.1 GCA_027592745.1 Pseudomonadota bacterium
ATCTTGAATCACATCCAGAACACCTCGGGAATCCCCATTCGATTCCCCACAAACAGGAAACGCTCTAGGGAACGTTGTCCACTTCGCCGTCGGAGCAGAAACATGGCGCGCGCCGAAACGCGTCCTGGGTCCAGCGCGTGCGATCGGACACTACCTTTGGAACTGCGCGCACCAATGTCTGGCGGCGTTGCGAAGGGCCGCCGCCTGCGCAGAAAAATGGGGCGCGCCGAAACGCGCCCCAGTCAGGGAGGACACACCATGAGCCGGGCGGTCATGCTCACGTGAGCGAGGCGACAGCCCGAGTCTGCAACGGGCGGGCGATGCTCAGGAGCAGCCGCTCGTCGAACCGCAAGTGACACACTTGAGGCAGGTCCCGTTGCGGACCAGCGTGAGGTTTCCGCATTCTGAGCACGGATCGCCCTCGTAACCCTGCATGCGCGCCGCACGCACCTTCTCGGCGCGCGGATCGATCTCCATCTCCTCGATGGCCGCCATGGCGGCACCCGATGCCGCTGCGACGGAGACGTTGCCGAAGGTCGCGGTGGTCTCGACCCTCTCGGTGTGGGTGTGCACGGTGGTGGCCTGGAGCCCCGGCGCACGGCCGCCGTCGAACACCTTCAGGCGGCCACGGGTGTAGCCGTTGCTGGTGAGGTGCTGGAGGATCGCGGCGACATCGCCATTGGGCGACTCCGGTAACTCCTCGGCGTCGTTGCCGCGCCCGACCGTGTCGGGCATCAGGTCGCCCGGCTCGACATGGGCCAGATCGTCGCGTGCCAGGTAGCTGATGGCGAGTTCGCGGAAGATGTAGTCGAGGATCGAGGTCGACATCTTGATCGTCTCGTTGCCCTCGACCATGCCGGAAGGCTCGAAGCGGGTGAAGGTGAAGGCCTCGACGAATTCCTCCAGGGGCACGCCGTACTGCAGGCCGATCGAGATCGCGATGGCGAAGTTGTTCATCAGGCTGCGGAAGGCGGCCCCTTCCTTGTGCATGTCGAGGAAGATCTCGCCCAGGCTGCCGTCGGGATACTCGCCGGTCTTGAGGTAGACCTTGTGGCCGCCGACGATGGCCTTCTGGGTGTAGCCGCGGCGGCGGTTGTCGAGGCGCAGGCGCTGGCCGCGGTCGCCCTGGTGGACGATCTTGGTGACGATGCGCTCGGCCACCTTCTCGATCTGCTCGGTGCGGCTGGCGACCGTCTCGTAGTCGTCGGCGGTCTCGTCGCCCAGGTTGATCGCCGAAAGCGGCTGGGAAAGCTTGGAGCCGTCGCGGTAGAGCGCGTTGGCCTTCAGGCACAGGCGCCAGGAGAGTTCGTAGGCCTCCTGGCATTCGGTGACCGAGGCGCTGGCCGGCATGTTGATGGTCTTGGAGATCGCACCGGAGATGAAGGGCTGCGAGGCAGCCAGCATCTTGATGTGGCTGTTGGTCGACAGGTAGCGCTTGCCGATGCGGCCGCAGGGGTTGGCGCAGTCGAAGACCGACAGGTGCGAGTCCTTGAGGTAGGGCGCACCCTCCAGGGTCATGGCGCCGCAGCAGAAGGTGTTGGCGGTCTCGATGTCGTCCTTGCTGAAACCCAGATGGGTCAGCAGGTCGAAGCCGGGGGCGTCGAGCAGCCTGGCGTCGATCTTCAGCACGCCGGTGCAGAATTCGTCGCCCAGGGTGTAGCGGTTGAAGACGTACTTGATGTCGAAGGCGCTGCCCAGCGCTGCCTCGATCTTCTCCAGCTCGGCCTTGCCGAAGCCGCGGGCGAGGAGGGCGGCATGGTTGACGCCGGGGGCTTCCTCGAGCGTGCCGTGGCCCACGGCATAGGCGATCATCTCGCCGATCTGGTCGTCGTTGTAGCCGAGCTTGCGCAGGGCGACGGGGACGGTGCGGTTGATGATCTTGAAGTAGCCGCCGCCGGCCAGCTTCTTGAACTTCACCAGGGCGAAGTCGGGCTCGATGCCCGTGGTGTCGCAGTCCATGACCAGGCCGATCGTGCCGGTCGGCGCGATGACGGTGGCCTGGGCATTGCGGTAGCCATGGGCCTCGCCCAGTTCGACCGCCTGTTTCCAGGCGCGGATCGCGGCCTCGCCCATGCGCGGATCGGGCAGGTGGCTGTGGTTGATCGCGACCGGGATGATCGAAAGGCCTTCGTAGTTGTCCTGGCCGCCGATCGCCGCCTGGCGATGGTTGCGCATGACGCGCAGCATCTCCTCGCGGTTCTCCTCGAAACGCGGGAAGGCGCCGAGTTCGGAGGCCATCTCGGCGCTGGTGGCGTAGGAGACGCCGGTCATCAGCGCGCTGATCGCACCGCAGATGGCGCGGCCCGCATCGGAATCATAGGAGTGGCCGGCGGCCATCAGGAAACCGCCGAGGTTGGCAAAGCCCAGACCCAGGGTGCGGAACTCAAAGGAACGCTTCGCGATCTCGGCCGATGGGAACTGGGCCATCAGCACGGAGATTTCCAGGACCACGGTCCACAGGCGGCAGGCGTGCTCGAAGGCCTCGATGTCGAAGCTGCCGTCGGCATGGCGGAACTTCTGCAGGTTGAGCGAAGCGAGATTGCAGGCCGTGTCGTCGAGGAACATGTACTCCGAACAGGGATTGGACGCGTTGATGCGGCCGGAGTTCGGGCAGGTGTGCCACTCGTTGATCGTGGTGTCGTACTGGATGCCGGGATCGGCCGAGGCCCATGCGGCATAGGCGATCTGCTCCCACAGGTCGCGCGCCTTGACGGTCTCGGCGACCTTGCCGTCGGTGCGGCGGATCAGGGCCCAGTCGCTGTCCTTCTCGACGGCGGCGAGGAACTCGTTGGTCACGCGCACGGTGTTGTTGGCGTTCTGGCCCGAGACGGTGCGGTAGGCTTCGGAGTCCCAGTCGGTGTCGTAGCTGGGGAAGACGATGCCGGTGAAGCCCTGGCGGGCCAGCTGCATGATGCGCTGGATGTAGTTCTCGGGAACCATCGAGGCGCGCGCGGCCAGGATCGCCTTCTTGAGCGAGCTGTTCTTGCGCGGATCGAAGCGCTCCTCCTCATGGCGGTCGCCCTCGTGGCAGGCCGCCATGACGTCGCTGAGGTGCTTTTCGCAGAGCTTGGAGCCGGCGACGAGCGCGGCGACCTTCTGCTCCTCGACCATCTTCCAGCCGATGAACTGCTGGATGTCGGGATGGTCGATGTCGACCACGACCATCTTGGCCGCACGGCGCGTCGTGCCGCCCGACTTGATCGAACCGGCCGCGCGGTCGCCGACCTTGAGGAAGCTCATCAGGCCCGAGGACTTGCCGCCGCCCGAGAGCTTCTCGCCCTCGCCGCGCAGGCGCGAGAAGTTGGAGCCGGTGCCCGAGCCGTACTTGAACAAGCGCGCCTCGCGCACCCAGAGGTCCATGATGCCCTGGTCGCCGACCAGGTCGTCGGCGACGGACTGGATGAAACAGGCGTGGGGCTGGGGACGCTCGTAGGCGTTCTCCGAGCGCTTCACCTCGCCGGTCAGGTGGTCGACATAGTGATGGCCCTGGGCCGGCCCGGTGATGCCGTAGGCCCAGTGCATGCCGGTGTTGAACCACTGGGGCGAATTGGGCGCGCCGACCTGGGCGGCCAGCATGTGGCGCATCTCGTCGAAGAAGGCGGAAGCGTCGGCCTCCTGGTCGAAGTAGCCGGCCTTCCAGCCCCAGTAGGCCCAGGTGCCGGCGAGCCGGTCGAAGACCTGGCGGCAATCGGTCTCGCTGCCGAACTCTGCATCGGGGGCAGGGGCCTTGCGCCAGAGGAACTCGGGCAAGCCCTCTTCCTCGACGGCGACCAGGTTCTGGGCGACGCCGGCCTTGCGGAAATACTTCTGGGCGATGACGTCGCAGGCGACCTGGGACCAGGTCGAGGGGACGTCGATGTCCTTCTGCTGGAAGACGATCGAACCGTCGGGATTGCGGATCTCGCTGATCGCCTTGCGGAACTCGATTCCGTCGTAGGCGTCATGGCCCTCTTTGGTGAAATGACGTGCAATCCGCATAACAGCCCCCAACCCGCTTCCTGTGGTCCCTGATCCAAACCGCTGGGGGAGGGCTGACAATGACCATGGCCACGATCCATATATCGTGGCTGCAACCATATGTCGTGAGGTCGGTAGCCCCAGCCCGCAACGGGTAGTAAGCATGCCGTTTGAGGGCCGAAACCGTCAAGCACATTTTGGGGGCAAATTCTCGACGGATACAACATGGTGTAGCACTTTGACGAGATCATGACCTTTTTTGAGGGCCCCCCGACCACCTGTGGGTGGATGGAAAAAACCCCTCAAGAGTCATGGCCTTGCCCGGCGGGCGCCGGAGCGGCGCGCATGTGCGATCGGCCCTTGCCTTGGCCGCCCCGGCCTGTCAGGAGTGTCCCGACTCGGCACGACAGGCTGGACGCGGCCGGTGCCGTGACGGCAATATGCGCCGCCCGCAAGGGCAGCACGCAACGACACTGGAACACCATGGCCACCATCGGTACACGCATCTTCACCTGGCTCAAGGGAGAGTTCGTCGGCGCCGACGTCTTCGGCAACCGCTACTTCCGCGAGAAGGGTGTGGCCGAGGGCCGCTGGCGCCGTCGCTGGGTGCTCTACAAGGGCCGCCCGGAAGCCTCCAAGGTGCCGCCCGACTGGCATGCCTGGCTGCACCGCACGATCGCGGTTCCGCCGAGCGAGTCCCCGCTGCCGGCCCAGTCCTGGGAACGCGGCCACCTGCCCAACCTGACCGGGACCCGTGCGGCCTACCTGCCGTCCGGCCATGTCCTGCGCGGTGGCGAACGGGCGCCGGCGACGGGCGACTACGAGGCCTGGCAGCCGGGTTCCTGAGCGGAGGGGGATGACGATGGGCAGCAAGACCCTGGAGACGCTCATAGGCGCCGTGGTGATCGCGGTGGCGGTGATCTTCTTCTTCTTCGCCTACGACAAGGCCGATGTCGCCCGGGTCGAGGGCATCACCGTGACGGCGGATTTTTCCACCGTGGGCAGCCTCAAGCCCGGCGCCGACGTGCGCCTTGCCGGCATCAAGGTCGGCACCGTGACGCGGCTCTCGCTGGGCGAGGCGCCGTTCTACGGCGCGATCGCCACGCTCAACCTGCGCCAGGGCCTCGACCTGCCCGACGACAGCTCGGCCTCGATCGCCTCCGAGAGCCTGCTGGGCGGCAATTACGTGCAGATCTCGCCGGGCGGCTCGTCGGACGCGCTGCAGGACGGCGGCCAGATCGAGTACACCCAGCCGGCGGTCGACCTGATGGACATGATCTCCCGCGCCATGTTCGGCGGCGTCTCGCAAGAGCAGAACTGACGGCGCCGCCGGACACCCCGACCGCGGAAAATCGGGCAGACCTGCGCTTCCCGCCTTGAGATCGCCCCACTGCGGGAGCACATAAGGGCGGTCATGAGCCAACACGATTCCAGCGACTACCTGCCCGATGTCTGGCGCGACCCCGCCGGCAACCCGGTGAGTTGCGTCGACAAGCTCAAGTTGCTCCAGGAGAATCTCGAGGAGCTGCGCGAGATGGCCCAGGAGGCGCTGGAAGACGCCGTCGTCATGGGCTGCGACGAGGGCCAGACCCGCAAGGTGCTGGCCGATCTGGTCGCCGGCCTGGAAAAGCCGTTCGCCCGATGAAACGCGCCGCACTGGCCATGCTCGCCGCGGTCCTGATGCTGGGCGTGCTCGACGCCCGGGCGCAGACCTACGAGCCCTATCCCGTGGTCCTGCTGGGCGGCATGGACAAGGTCACCGGCAATGTCAGCAGCTTCGAGGTGCCGGTCGGCAAGACCCATGTCTTCGGCAGCCTGGAAGTGACGCCGCGCGCCTGCCGCAAGACCCCGCCGGAGGAGGCGCCCGAAAGCGCCTCGTTCCTGGAGATCGACGACACGGTCCAGCTCGACCGCGTCTTTTCGGGCTGGATGTTTGCCTCCAGCCCCGGTGTCTCGGCGCTGGAACACCCGGTCTACGACATCTGGGTGGTCGATTGCGTGGGCGAGTCCCGCGACGCGGCATCCAGCGAATAGAAATCGGCCTGCCTGGCCATGGCCGCCTCGAGCATGCGCTTGTAGGCGGCGCGCGAGAGTTCGATCGCGCCGAAACGCGCCAGATGATCGGTGATGAACTGGGTGTCGAGCAGGACGAAGCCGCCGGCGCGCAGGCGCTCGACGAGGTGGACCAGGGCGACCTTGCTGGCGTCCGTCATGCGCGAGAACATGCTTTCCCCGAAGAATGCCGCGCCGATCTGCACGCCGTAGAGGCCGCCGACGAGCTGGCCATCGCGCCAGCATTCGACGCTGTGGGCATGGCCCATGCCGTGCAGCTCGCCGTAGAGCCGCAGGATGATGTCGTTGATCCAGGTATTCTCGCGCCCCGGCGCGGCCTCGGCGCAGCCCTGCATGACGGCCTCGAAGGCCCGGTCGACGGTGATCTCGAAGGGATTTTTCCGCAGGGTCTTGTTCAGGCTGCGTGGGATGTGGAAGTGATCGAGCGGCAGGATGCCGCGGACATCGGGTTCGATCCAGACGACATCGGGGGAATCGCGACGCTCCGCCATGGGAAAGACCCCAATGGCATAGGCCTTCAGCAGCAGCCCTGCCGTCAGTTCGGTCACGACGGTCTCAGGCCGGAGCGTCCAGCAGGCGTTCGAGCCATTTGACGTCGTAGTCGCCGTTGGCGAAATCCTGGTTGGCGAGCAGTTCGAGATGCAGCGGGATGGTCGTCTCGATGCCGTCGATGACGAACTCGCCCAGCGCCCGGCGCAGGCGCATCATGCATTCGTTGCGGTTGCGGCCGTGGACGATCAGCTTGGCGATCAGGCTGTCGTAGGTCGGCGGCACGCGGTAGCCGGCATAAAGCGCCGAATCGACACGCACGCCCAGGCCGCCCGGAGCGTGGTAGGTCAGGATCGTGCCGGGCGAGGGCGCGAAGGTGCGGGCGTTCTCGGCAGTGATGCGGCATTCGATGGCGTGGCCGTTGAAACGCACCTCGTCCTGGGTGAAGGAGAGCGGCGCCCCGGCGGCCAGGCGGATCTGCTCGCGCACCAGATCGATGCCGGTGACCATTTCGGTGACCGGGTGTTCGACCTGCAGGCGCGTGTTCATCTCGATGAAGTAGAAGGCGCCGTCCTCGTAGAGGAATTCGACGGTGCCGACGCTGCTGTAGCCCAGCTTGCGCATGGCGACGGCGACCTTCTCGCCGATCTCGGCGCGCTGCGCCTCGTTGAGCGCGGGGCTGGGCGATTCCTCGACGACCTTCTGGTGGCGCCGCTGGACCGAACAGTCGCGCTCGCCGACATGGACGGCGTTGCCGTGCTTGTCGCCGGCGACCTGGATTTCGATGTGGCGCGGGCGCTCGAGGAACTTCTCGACATAGAGCGAACCGTCGCCGAAGCCGGCCTCGGCCTCGCGCTGGGTGCGGCGGAAGGCGTCGGTGATCTCGGCCGCGCTGCGCACCAGGGTGATGCCGCGCCCGCCGCCGCCGGCCGCGGCCTTGAGCAGCACGGGATAGCCGATGCCCTGCGCGATCGCGGAGGCTTCCTCGGCGGTGTTGACCGCACCGGGGGAGCCCGGGACCACCGGCAGGCCAAGCTCGACGGCCTTGGCCCGGGCGGCCAGCTTGTCGCCCATCAGGCGGATGTGGGCACTGCTGGGACCGATGAAGGCGATGCCGTGTTCCTCGACGATCTCGGCGAAACGCGCGTTTTCGGAGAGGAAGCCGTAGCCGGGATGGATGGCGTCGGCGCCGGTGATCTCGGCGGCCGAGACGATGGCCGGGATGTTGAGATAACTCTGGGAGGCCGGCGCCGGACCGATGCAGACGCTTTCGTCGGCCAGGCGGACATGCATGGCGTTGGCGTCGATCTCGGAATGCACCGCGACCGTGCGGATGCCCATCTCGCGGCAGGCGCGATGGATGCGCAGGGCAATTTCGCCGCGGTTGGCGATGAGCACCTTGTCGAACATGGCGGTCAGTCAAGCACCATCAGGACCTGGCCGTATTCCACCGGGCTGCCGTTCTCGATCAGCAGCCGGGTGACCTTGCCGCCGCGCGGGGCGCGGATCGGGTTCATCACCTTCATGGCCTCGATGATGACCAGCGTGTCGCCTTCGCTGACGGTGTCGCCGACCTTCACATAGGCCGGGGCGCCCGGTTCGGGGGCGGTGTAGACCGTGCCGACCATCGGCGACTTGACCGCGCCGGGATGGTTGCTGTCGCTCTCGGCGCGGCTTTCGCCCGCGGCATCGCCGCTGGCCGGTGCCGGGCCTGCCTGGAGGGGCAGGGGTGCCGACGCCATGACCGTGCCGCCGCGCGAAACGCGCAGCTTGCGATCGCCGTCCTCGACCGAGATCTCGGTCAGGCCGGTTTCGTCGAGCAGGCCCGCGAGGGTGCGGATCGCATCCGAATCAATGGGGAACTTCTTCTCGCTCATGCGTGCGTCCGATCGATGATTTTGGCGAGTGCGTCCAGCGCCAGCAGGTAGCCGTGGCTGCCCAGTCCGCAGATCGAGCCCAGGGCCGCGCTCGCGACATAGGAATGATGGCGGAAGCTCTCGCGCCGATGGATGTTGGAAAGATGCACCTCGACGATGGGGCCGGCAAAGGCATTGAGGGCATCGAGCAGGGCTACCGAGGTGTGGGTCAGGCCGCCCGCGTTGACGATCAGGCCGGCCGCCTCGCGCCGACCCTGGTGGACCCAGTCGATCAGATCGCCTTCGTGGTTGCTCTGGCGGAAAAACACCGAAAGGCCCAGTGCGGCGCCGTGCGCGACCGCCGCGGCCTCGATGTCGGCCAGGGTCTCGCGCCCGTAGATCTCGGGTTCCCGCTCGCCCAGCAGGTTGAGATTGGGTCCATTGATGACGAAGACGGTCGCAGTCATGGTCGCAAATGAACCCTGTCGCTCCTGGATCACACGCCCAAGCGGCGCCGGGCCGGTTATATCACGGGCAGGAATCTAGGCAACGAAGGCCGCAGGTCACGAGTCGTCCTCGATCGGTGTCGTGACCGCGAGGATGTCCTGGGCGCGCAGCCATTCGGCCGTGCCCGACGTCAGGCCCTGGGAAGCACGCTCGGCCTTGACGCGCGCCTCTTCCTCGCGTCCCACCAGATAGGCGAACTCGGCAGAGGCAAGGTCGGCCATGGGCAGGTTCTCCTGCAGGGTATAGGCCTTGCCTAGGAGCATCCAGGCCGAGGGGTCGTCGTCCTCGGTGCGCATTGCCAGGTTCAGGACCTCCACCGCCTCGGCGGCGTCGCCCGGAGCGGCCCGTTCGGTCAGCACGCGGGCGAGAAGCTGCAGGATCAGCGACTGGCCCGGGATCAGCCGGGTCGCCTCGCGCAGGGCCGTCACCGATTCGTCGTAGCGCCCGTCCTCGAACAGGAACTGGCCCTTGACCTCCCAGAAGTAGCCGTTGTCGGGTTCCTCGGCGATCAGGCCGTCGATCGTGGCATAGGCCTGCTCATCGAGGTGTTCCTTGTGGTAGGCGATCGAGCGGGCGTAACGGGCGGCGACGCTCTGGTCGCTCTCGGGATAACGGATCAGGGTCTGGCGCGGCTCCTTGAGGAAACCGAACAGCTTGGCGAGCATGCGGTGGTGGCGCTCGATCAGCTCGGGCGGCTCGGGCGTGTCGCTCCAGGGCGACCTGTCGATGAAGGCCTGGATCGCCTGGATGCGCTCGCGGCTGAGCGGATGGGTCAGCATGTAGGGGTCCTGGCTGCTGGAGACCAGGAGTTCGGATTCCGAGAGCTTCTCCATCAGGGCGAGCAGGCCACGGGCCGACTGACGGGTCGCGTTGAGGTAGCTCAAGCCGGCCTGGTCGGCCGAGGATTCCTGGGTGCGGCTGAAGGCGTAGAAATTGCGCTCGGCAACCCCCTGGCCCGAGGCCATGACGCCGGCGCCGCCGCCGCCGAGCACGCCGACCGCCACGCCCAGCACGGCAGACAGGATGGCGATGGCCGAGGCATCCTCGTAGGCACCGCGCAGCTTGCTCAGATGCCCGCCCGCGATGTGCCCGGTCTCATGGGCGATGACCCCGATCACGGTGTTGGGGTCCTCGCTCTCGAACAGCATGCCGGTGAAGAGGAACATGTGGCGGCCGCCGGCGACGAAGGCGTTGATGACGTCCTCGTCGACGATGTGGATCTTGATGCTGTCGGGATCGAGACGGGCGGCCTCGAACAGTGGCGTGGCGTAGAGCCGGATGGTATCTTCGACCTCGGCGTCGCGGATCAGCGACAGTTGTCCACTCTGGGCCCGCGCCGTTCGGGTCCACGGGCCGCCCAGACCCATCATGCAGCACAACGCGATCAGGAGCCCCATGCGGAGCGTCTTCAGGCATACCGGTGTGATCTGGCGCATGGCGCGCCATTGTGTGCTCTTTGCTGTCCTGATCGCAACGGTCATGGCTTGTGACACCATTGGCGGGGTGTTCGAGAGTGATACCACGGCGGGCACGCCGATCGCCGAGGGATTCTTCGGCGGCGTGGCCGGTGACGACCCGCGCTCGGTGCTTGCGGCGCGCACCATCCTGACCAGCGGCGGCACCGCCGCCGACGCCGCGGCAGCCTATTTCTTCATGAGCGCGGTCAGCCTGCCATCGACCAGTTCGCTCGGCGCCGGCGGTGTCTGCATAGCCTACGATAAAGGCAGGAATCAGACCGAACTGCTCGATTTCCGCAGCGGACCGGCGGGCGGTTCGATCGCTGCCGGCGCCCGCACGATCGGCCTGCCCGGCGCGGTGCGCGGCATGTTTGCGCTTTATGCCCGCTTCGGCAAGCTGGCCTGGTCGGACGTCGTCGCCCCGGCCGAAAGGGCCGCACGCTTCGGCATTCCGGTGTCGCGCGGGCTGGCCAACGATCTCGCCCTGGTCGGTGGCGCGCTGATGGAGGACGGCGCGGCACGCGCGATCTTCGGCGGTCCCGGCGGTCAGGTGCTGGGCGAGGGCGACCAGCTCGTCCAGCTCGACCTTGCCGGCATGCTCTCCTTCATCCGCACCCGCGGCGCGGGCGATTTCTACACCGGCCTGGGCGCCGCCCAGTTCCTGGAGGGCCTCGCAGCCACCGGCGTCAACGTGCCGCCGGCCAACCTGCGCGGCTTCGTGCCGCACTGGCGCGAGGCCGCGGTGCGGGCGACGCCGTGGACGATCTTCGGGTCGGAAGCCCTGACCCATGTTCCCGGCGACGGGTTCGACGGCGGCCCGATGATGTTCTGGAGCTGGGACATGCTGGATGCCGGCGCCCGCCTGGCACCGGCCGGTGCGGCCGACCAGCGCGCCCACCTTCTGGCCGAGGTCGCCCTGCGCGATGCCGTGGCCCGTGGCCTGCAGCCCGCCATGGTGCCCGAGGGCGGCGAGGGGGCATCGCTGATGGCAAGCTACGATCCCGCGGCCGCCACGCCGCTGTCGGCGCTGCCGGGACCGCCGGTGGTGCTGCAGGAAAGCCCTGCGGCTTCCGGCTTTGCCGTGGTCGACAGCTACGGCAATGCGGTGTCCTGCGCCATCGCCATGAACAACCTGTTCGGCAACGGCCGTGTCGCGCCGGGCACCGGCATCGTCCTGGCGGCCGAACCCGGGGCGGTGCGCGGCAACGGCCTGTCGCTGCTGCCGGTGCTGACGGTCAACGAGAATGCGCGCGAGGTGATCTTTGCCGGCACCGCCACGGGCGGCGTGGTTTCGGGGCCGCTGATGGCCTCGGTGGTGACCGACGTGCTGGTCAACGGACGCGAGCTCGGCGAGGTGGTCGCCGCACCGCGGGTCTTCCAGCCCGGCGATCCCGAGGTCGTGGTCGTGGAGCCCGAGATCGGCAACGCCGTGGTCCAGGGCCTGCTGGCGCGCGGCCACGACGTGCGCACGGTTCCCCAGCTCGGCCTGATCCAGGCGATCTCCTGTCCCGACGGCCTGCGCAACGGCAGCGACACCTGTCGTTTCGTCACCGACCCGCGGGGCTTCGGACTGGCCGTCGGCGGCTGAAGCCATGGTGCGCAAGGTCGCGCGGCGCGGCGAGGTTCCGCCCTTCTTCGTGATGGAGGTGATGCGCGCGGCCGCCGAGCGCCTGGCAAGCGGCGCCGACGTGCTGCACATGGAGGTCGGCCAGCCCGCCAGCTCCGCGCCAGAAGGCGCCCGCCGGGCGGCCCATGCCGCACTCGAGAGCGACCGCCTGGGCTACACCGTGGCGCTGGGCATCGCGCCGTTGCGCGAGGCGATCGCGGAGCACTACCGCGACCGCTACGGGTTCGAGCTCGACCCGGCGCGGGTCGTCGTGACGACCGGCTCCTCGGCGGGATTCGTGCTGTCGTTCCTGGCCTGTTTCGAGGCGGGCGACCGGGTGGCGCTCGCCGAGCCGGGTTATCCCTGCTACCGCAACATCCTGGGCGCCCTGGGGATCGAGGCGGTAGGCCTGCCGGTCGGCCACGAAGACCGCTACCAGCCCGGCATCGCCATGCTGGAGGCGCTGGAGAAACCGGTCGACGGCCTGATCCTGGCCAGCCCCTCGAACCCGACCGGCACCATGGTCTCACCGGAGGAACTTGCGGCGCTGGCCGACTGCTGCCGCCAGCGCGGCATCCGCCTGATCTCCGACGAGATCTACCACGGCATCACCTATGGCCGGCCGGAAGCGACGGCGATCGCCTTCGACGACGATGCGGTCGTGATCAACAGCTTCTCGAAATACTTCTCGATGACCGGCTGGCGGATCGGCTGGATGGTCGTGCCCGAGAGCCTGCTGCGGCCGGTCGAACGGCTGGCGCAGAACCTCTACATCTCGACGCCGACCCTGTCGCAGCATGCCGCGCTGGCCGCCTTCGGCTGTCGCGCCGAACTAGACCGCCATGTCGCGACCTATGCGGCCAACCGCGACCTGCTGCTGCGCGAACTGCCCAGGGCCGGGTTCGATCGGCTGAGCCAGCCCGACGGCGGCTTCTACTTCTATGCCGATGTCGCCCACATGAGCGACGACAGCGACGCCCTGTGCCGCAGCATCCTGGCGCAGACCGGGGTGGCGATCACGCCGGGGATCGACTTCGATCCGGTGCGCGGCCACCGTGCGGTGCGTTTCTCCTATGCCGGCGCCACGGCAGACATGGCCGAAGCGGCCCGCCGTCTCGTTGCCTGGCGAGACGGCGGGCGCTGAGTCAACGCGGCGTCACGAACCGACGATCTTGTTCCACCAGCCGCGCCGCGGCGGGCCAGCCGGCTGCTCGGGTGCGGGCTCTGCCGCAGGCTCGGGCTCCGGCTTCGTCTCCGTCGCTGCGGCCGGTTCCGCCTCGGCAGGCGCTGCCGCCTCGGGTTCGGAAACGGCACGGGCAGGTGCCTCTTGTGCGACCGGTGCGGCGGTCTCTTCCTGGCGGGCAGCAGGCGCGCTGCGCCGCGTGGCCGCGGCCGGCTCCTCGGCCAGGTCGATCTCCAGGTCGTCCTCGACCTCGGTCAGCGGGTCCTTGCGGCGCCGTGCCGTGGGCCGGGGATCGTCCTCGCGCGGGGTCGTGTCGGGGATGCCGTCGTCGTCGGTCCAGACCGCCTGACGGCTGGGAACGGGTGCCGGCCGGGGTGCGTTCTCGACCTTCTCGTCGGAGGAACCCTCGGCGGCGCGGTCCTCGCCGCGGTTGCCGGATTCGCCCTCGGCGCCGTCCTCGCCCCGTCCGCGCCGGCGGCGGCCGCCGCGACGTCCACGCCGGCGGCGCTTGCGTCCGCTGCCGTCGTCGTCCTCGTTGCCCGAACCCTCGGCGGCGGGGG
>JAQCLG010000101.1 GCA_027592745.1 Pseudomonadota bacterium
CCTTCGCCCGCCGTGCCGGCCTCGACCAGCACGATACGATCGTTGGGCCGGTTGACCGCCAGCCGCCGGGCCGCCGCCAGCCCGGCCCAGCCCGCGCCCAGCACGATCCAGTCGGCCTTCTGCTCGCCGGCCAGCGCCGCCCCGGGCGAACGCCCGGGCAGGGTGCCGCTCCAGCCGTTGGTGCGGTCGTCGCGGGGCAGGATGGCGATCCTGGTGATCTCGTTCATGGGGCACGCCCGTTGCCATGGCGGCCATTTCTAGCATGGCATCCGGCCCCCTTGCATAGCTCCCGCCTTGCTTTCGTCGATGGCGCGCGCAAGGCTCGGCTGCAGCACACCATCCTTGCCCCGGGAACTTCCGATGACCGAGCCGAGCCGCGATCCGCTCCTGCAGCCCTACCGGCTGAAGCACCTCACCCTGAAGAACCGGATCATGTCGACCAGCCACGAGCCCGGCTACACCGAGGACGGCCTGCCCAAGGACCGCTACCGGCGCTACCACGTCGAGAAGGCCAAGGGCGGCATCGCCATGACCATGATCGCGGGTTCCACCGTCGTCTCGCGCGATTCCGCCCAGGCCTTCGCCAACGTCCAGGCCTGGAAGGACGAGGTCGTGCCCTGGCTCAAGGACCTCACCGACGAATGCCACGAACACGGCGCCGCCGTGATGATCCAGCTCACCCATCTGGGCCGCCGCACCAACTGGAACAAGGAGGAATGGCTGCCGGTGCTCGCCCCCTCCATGGTCCGCGAGGCCGCCCATCGCGCCTTCCCCAAGGAGATGGAGGACTGGGACATCGAGCGTGTCATCGAGGACTACGGCACCGCCGCCGCGCGCATGCAGGCCGCCGGCATGGACGGCATGGAGTTCGAGGCCTACGGCCACCTGATGGACCAGTTCTGGTCGCCCGGCACCAACAAGCGCGAGGACGACTACGGCGGCAGCCTCGACAACCGCCTGCGGTTTGCCATGCGCGTGCTCGACAGCGTGCGCAAGCACACCGGCCCGGACTTCATCGTCGGCATGCGCATGTCGCTCGACGAAGACTGGATGAAGGGTTACGGCCGCAACGAGGGCCTGGAGATCGCCCGGCGTTTCGTCGACACCGGCAAGGTCGACTTCCTCAACGTCATCAAGGGCCACATCGACACCGACCGGGCGCTGACCAATGTCATCCCCGTGGCCGGCATGGCCGCCTCGCCCTATCTCGACTTTGCCGGCGAGGTCCGCGCGCAGACGAGGTTCCCGGTCTTCCACGCCGCCAAGATCGCCGACGTCGCCACCGCCCGCCACGCCATCGCAGAGGGCAAGCTCGACATGGTCGGCATGACCCGTGCCCACATCGCCGATCCCCATATCGTGGCCAAGATCGAGCAGGGCAGGGAGGAGGAGATCCGCCCCTGCGTCGGCGCGACCTATTGCCTGGAAAGCGTCTATGCCGGCACCGGCGTGCTCTGCGTCCATAACCCCTCGACCGGGCGCGAGGCGACCCAGCCCCATGTCATCGCGAAGACGACCGGGCCCCGGCGCCGCATCGTCATCGTCGGCGCCGGTCCCGCCGGTCTGGAGGCCGCGCGCATCGGTGCCGAGCGCGGCCACGACGTCACCCTGTTCGAGGCGGCCGACCGCGCCGGCGGCCAGCTCCTGCTCGCCACCCGCACCAGGAACCGCCGCGACCTCATCGGCATCGTCGACTGGCGCGTCACGCGCCTGGAGAAACTCGGCGTCGACATGCGCTTCAACACCTTCGCCGAGGCGGGCGACGTGCGCGCGCTCTCGCCCGATGTCGTCTTTATCGCCACCGGCGGCCTGCCCAACAAGGACATCCTGGAGGAGGGCGCCGATCTTGCCGTCAGCTCCTGGGACATCCTCTCAGGTGCCGTCGCCCCGGCCGAGGAGGTCATCGTCTACGACGACAACGGCCACCAGCCCGGCATGCAGGCCGCCCTCCTGGCCAGCGAATCCGGCTCCAGGGTCGAGATCGTCAGCCCCGAGCGTTACTTCGCCCCGGAACTGGGTGCGCTGACCCAGGCGCCCTATGCCGAACACTTCCTGACCCACGGCGTGAAGATGACCATCATGAGCCGGGTCAGCCACATCCGCCGCGAAGGCAACAAGCTCAAGGTCACGCTGTCGAGCGACTACGCCCCGGGTGTCGCGGTCGACGAACGCCTGGTCGACCAGGTCGTCATCGAACACGCCACCCTGCCCAACGCCGACCTCTACTTCGAACTCAAGGAGGAGTCCGTCAACCGCGGCGAGGTCGACCACGACGCCCTGATCGAGAACCGCCCCCAGGCCATCCGCAGCAACCCCGGCGGCGCCTTCCAGCTCTTCCGCATCGGCGACGCCGTCGCCAGCCGCAACATCCACGCCGCCATCTACGAGGCCCTGCGCATGGTGCGGGTGATGTAGGGGCTGACCCTCACCCTCCCACCGCTGCGCGGCGGGCCCCTCCCTCTCCCGCAAGCGGGAGAGGGGCAAGGACGGCGCCACGCATTACCCCTCGCCCCAGCGGGGAGAGGGAGGGACCCATGGCGTAGCCATGGGAGGGTGAGGGGGAGGTTCAGCCCCCGCCGAACAGCGCCCGCGCCTCGTCGGCGCCGTAGTACCCCAGCGCCACGTCGCGCCGCACCGCCTCCGGGTCGCGCCTGGCCGGGTCGCCGTAGCCGCCGCCACCCGGCGTCGAGACGCGCACGTTGTCGCCGGGTGCCATGGCGATGTCCTGGTCCTTGGAGAGGTGGGGCGGCACGTAGGTGCTGCCGTCGGCGCGTTCCACCACGACGCGGTTGACCCCGCCCGTACTGCCGCCCAGCGCGCCGTTCGGCCCGACCCGGCCGTGGTCCATGACCATGCTGGCGCGAGCCTCGCCGCGCAGCAGGGTGACGCGGTAGTTGACGCCGAAGCCGCCGCGCCACTGGCCTGCGCCGCCCGAACCCTCGTGCAGCGAATACTCCTCGAAGCGCACGGGGTAGCGCTGCTCGAAGACTTCGATGGGTGTTGTTTTCGAGATGCCGATGGTCGAGCAGCCGTTGGACAACCCGTCGAAGCCTTCGTAGCCGCCGTAGCCGCCGCCCGAGATGACATACATGACAAAGGTCCGCCCGCGCTCGGGGTCGAAGCCTCCCAGGGCGAAGTTGCCGCTCGATCCCGCCGGCGCGGCAAACAGTTCGTGCGGTATCGCTTTCGCCAGCGCATCGAACACCGCCTCGGCGATCCTCTGGCTGACCTCCGCGGCGCAGCCCGAGACCGGGCGCGGGTATCGGGCGTAGAGGAAGGTACCCTCGGGCGGCACGATCTTCAGCGGCTCGAAGGTCCCGGCATTGATCGGCACCTCCGGAAAGATGTGTTTCACCGCCAGGTAGATCGAGGAACAGGTCGTGGCGATGACGCTGTTCATCGGCCCCCTGCAGGGCGGGCTCGAGCCCGTCATGTCGAAGGTCAGTTCGTCGCCCGCCTTGGTCACGGCCATGGCGATCGTCAGCGGCTGGTCGACCACCCCGTCGGAATCGACGAACGCCTCGCCGTGATACGTGCCGTCCGGGATCGTCGCGATCCTCGCCCGCATCTGCGCGGCGGCCCGCGAACGCAGCTCGGCCACGGCCTCGTCCACGGTGCCCGCGCCGTAGCGGTCGAGCATGGCGGTCAGGCGGCGTTCGCCCACCACCAGGGCGGCGGCCTGGGCCTTGATGTCGCCGATGCGCTGGTCGGCGATGCGGATGTTCGACAGGATGATTGAGAGGATCTCCTCGTCGAGTCTGCCTTCCTTGTAGAGTTTGACCGGCGGCAGGCGCAAGCCCTCCTGCTCCACTTCCGTGGCATTGGCCGAAAAGCCGCCGGGCACCGCGCCGCCGGTGTCGGGCCAGTGGCCGGTGTTGGCGAGCCAGCACCAAAGCTGGCCCCGGTAGAAGAACGGCCGCACGAAGCGCACGTCCATAAGGTGCGTGCCGCCCAGGTACGGGTCGTTGACGATGAAGACGTCGCCCGGCTTCACGTCCCTGGCCCGCGCGATCACCGCCTGGGTCGAGAACTGCATGGTGCCGACAAACACCGGCAGCCCCAGGTCGCCCTGGGCGATCAGGTCGCCGGTCTCGCGCGCATAGATACCGTCGGAACGGTCCAGCGCCTCGGAGATCACCGGCGAGAAGGCCGAACGCACGAAGGCCAGGTCCATCTCGTTGCAGACCTGCTGCAAGCCGCTTTCGATGACCGCCAGCGTCACGGGATCGAGGGTGCTCATGGGTGTGGCCTCGCGCTGAAATCGCTCCCTCCCCCCTGGAGGGGGAGGGTTGGGGTGGGGGGGAACGCCGAAGGCGTCCCCTCCATGGATGGAGCCGTGGCGCTTCGCGCCTTACCCCCCATCCTGTCCTTCCCCCTCAAGGGGGGAAGGGACGCCAGCATGATCGGTGCGCGCGCCATCACCCGTGTACCGCGATCACGAGGTTGCCCAGGCCGTCCCGCCGCGCCACGGCGCCGGGGTCGATCACCGTGGTGCCGTCGAGCTGCTGCACGATGGCCGGTCCGGCGATCACGGCATCGGCGGGCAGGCGGTCGCGGGCATAGATCGGCGTGGCGACACGCCCGCCCGGGAACCAGACGGACCGCTCGCCGATCTGCGCGCCGGAGAGATCGGCGGCGGGATCGCCTGCCGCCAGCGTCGTCAGGTCGATCGCCGGGCGCCGCCCGATGGCCGCCGTCGTCAGGTTGACCAGCACGGGCCGGATCTCCGGCAGTTCCACCGCGAAGCGCTCGAAATAGGCCGTCTCGAAGGCCGCGGCCAACCCTTCCACCGTGATCTCCGGCCCCGCCAGCGCCACCGGCAGCAGGTGGGTCTGGCCTTCGAACTGCATGTCGGCGGCGTGCAGGAAGCTCACCCCCTCGACCGCCACGCCATCCTCGGCGATGGCCGCCGCACCCAGCCGCCGCTGTTCCTCCAGCACCGCACGCGCCTCGGCGATGTCGAGGCGAGCGAGCGGCGCGTTGAGCGTGTTGACGAAGTCGTGGCGCAGGTCGGCGGTGATGCAGCCCAGCGCATTGGTCAGGCCCGGGCGCGCCGGAATCAGCACCCGCGGGATCGCCAGCTCGCGCGCCAGCGCCACCGCGTGCATCGGCCCGGCGCCACCGAAGGCGAAGAGGGTGAAGTCGCGGGGATCGTGGCCGCGCGCCAGGGAGACCATGCGGATCGCACCGGCCATGCGGTGGTTGCCGATCTGCAGGATCGCCGCGGCGGCCTCATCCGGCGAAAGCCCCAGCGGCGCGCCGATCTGCTCGCCGATCACCGCCAGCACCTTGTCGGGGTCGCCCGGCCCGTCGACCGCCAGCAGCCCCCCGGGGTCGAGCCGGCCGAGCGCGAAGTTGGCATCGGTGATCGTGGGCCGCGTACCGCCCCGCCCGAAGGCGATCGGCCCCGGCGTGGCGCCTGCGCTTTCGGGCCCCACGCGCAGCATGCCCGAGGCATCGACATGGGCGATCGAGCCGCCGCCTGCGCCGATGGTGTGGACGTCGACCATGGGGACATGTACCGGCATGCCGTATTCCATGTCGGTCTCGCTGATCACCTGCGGCACGCCGTCCAGCACCAGGCCGACGTCGCTGCTCGTGCCGCCCATGTCGTAGGTCACGATCCGGTCGAGCCTTGCCGCGCGCGCCACCGCCGCGGCGGCCATGACGCCGCTTGCCGGTCCAGACATCACCGTGTTGACCGCGTTGCGCGCCACCATGTGGGCCGCGACGCTGCCGCCGTTGCCCTGCATCACCAGCAGGTCGCGGGCAAACCCCCGGCCCTTGAGCTCGGTTTCCAGCCGCGCGATGTAGCGCGCCAGCACCGGCTGCACCGAGGCGTTCACCGCCGCCGTCACGCCGCGTTCGTACTCGCGGAACTCCGAAAGGATGGCGCTGCCCGCCGTGATGTAGCCGTTGGGCCAGCTCTCTGCCGCGATCTCCGCGGCGCGCCGTTCGTGCACGTTGTTGCGGTAGCTGTGCAGGAAGTGGATGACCAGCGCCTCGCAGCCCGCCTCCAGCAGCGCCGCCACGGCGGTGCGCACGGCATCCTCGTCGAGCGGCGTGACGACATGGCCTTCGGCATCCATGCGCTCGGCCACCTCCAGGCGCAGGTCGCGCGGGATCAGCGGCACGAACTGGCCCTTGAGGCCATAGGGGCTGGGCCGCGTCCGCCGCCCCAGCTCCAGCACGTCGCGGAACCCCGCCGTGGTGATGAGGCCGACCCGCGCGATCTTGCGTTCCAGCAGCGCATTGGTCGTCGTCGTCGTGCCATGGCTGACGTTCTGCGCCGAGGCGAGATCGACGCCTGCCGCATCGATCGCCGCCAGCACGCCCCAGGCCTGGTTCTCCACGGTCGTCGGCACCTTCGCCAGCCGCACCTCTCCCGTGGCGTCGTCCACCGTGATGAGGTCCGTGAATGTCCCCCCGACATCGATCCCGACGATGGCGCTCATGGGGTCACGGCCCCGCCATGGATGGATAGAGGTCGTGCCAGTCGGGATTGGCCGCTTCGATCAGGGAAATCTTCCAGGCCCTGCTCCAGTGCTTGAGATTGTGCTCGCGTTGGATGGCATCCCCGATGTCGCCGAATTCCTCGAAGTAGACAAGGTGCTTCACGCGGTAACGTTTCGTGAAGCCCGGCAGCACGCCTTCGCGATGCTCCCATGCGCGTCGCAGCAGGTCGTTGGTGACCCCGATATAGATCGTCCCCATCGGCTGGCTGGCCATGATATAGACGTGGTAGCTCACCGCTCTCTCCCACCTCTGTCATGCCCGGGCGTGACCCGGGCATCCACCAGGCAGGCAGCACGCCCTGCAGTGGATCGCCGGGTCTGCGCCCGGCGATGACAGGTTGAAGGGAGCGCCACCGCTCACCGCAGCCCGTCGCCCGCGCTGATTTCCTCGACGCGCAGGCCGCCGACGCGTTCATGGACGCGGGGGCCGGTGGTCATGACCAGGATGTAGACGATCTCGTTGGCCCGCGGGGCGTCGGGCACGCTGACCTCCATGGCGTCGAAATGGCTCCGGACATAGGCCGCGTCGATGTGGCCGATGGGGATATCGATCGCCCCGCCCATGCCCGCCACCTTCTTGGACGACGGCACGATGGCCTTGGCGTCGCCGAGCAGTTCGCGCATGCCGTAGCCGCCGGGCACGTGCCACAGGGCGCCGTGTTCCAGTTCGCCGTTCTCGCCGACGATGGCCCCCTTGCCGTAGGCCTCGATCGCCTTGGCATCGCCGCCCAGCACCGCGATCAGCTTCCTCGACATCGCCAGGCCGAGCGGCTTCAGCGCCTCCATCATCGGCTGGATGTCGGCCTCGTAGGCACCCGCGTAGGGGTTGCGGATCACCGCCGCGCAGGCCGCGCGCACGCGCGGGCGCTCCGCCCGGGGCCCGAACTCGTGGTGGATCTCCTCCAGGATGGTGACCATCTTCCTGACGTCGATATCGATGCTCATGAACGGGCTCCGGCAAGGTGTGGGTGTCGGTTGAGCGCCACGACCCGGCGGCGGCTCTGCAGCGCCAGGTAGGCATGGGAAATCAGGCCGCGCGCGCGGTAGTCCTTGGCCAGCGCGACCCCGGCGTTCATCGCCGTGACGATGCTGGATTCCATGAGCGGCCCCACGGCGACCGTGACGGGGCGTTCGCCGAGTTCGCTGTCGTCGCGCACGTCGCAGGCCGGCCGGCGTTCGATCGCGGCGTCCTGTGCATCGACGGCGCCGGCGATCAGCGTGGCGGCGACATCAGCCGTGGCGGCGTCGCGGGCAAAGACGGTCACTGCATCGGCGATGCCGAAGGAAAGCGAACGTCCCCGCCATCCCGAGGTCGCCAGCCCGCCCACGCCCAGATCGACGGTCAGTTCGGCATCGGCGTCGATGTGGGGGTGGTCCTGGTTGTCGACGATGCCGGCCTTCAGGCCGTGGCCCGGCGTCAGGTGGAGGGCGATGTCGCCGCCGTCGTTGACATAGGCGCGCTCCAGCGCACGTCCCGCGGTCATGGCGGCCAGCACCTCGTCGGCAACGGCGCCCGCGACCGCGGCCATCGGCGTGACGAAACGGTCGGCAAAGGGCAGGGCGGCCGCCACCATGTGCCTTGGCACCGCACCGCGGATCAGCGGCGTCGCGCCGTCGAGCGGCCGGCGCAGCACGGCAAGGTC
Organism: Pseudomonadota bacterium; assembly: GCA_027592745.1. Lineage (GTDB taxonomy): Bacteria > Pseudomonadota > Alphaproteobacteria > SP197 > SP197 > CALGGB01. The sequence goes on from JAQCLG010000101.1 coordinate 8,159, forward strand.
GGCGACGATCTCCTCGAGCACGCCGACGAAACGGGCGCTCGCCTGGCCATAGGCGGCGTTGATCTCCGCCTCGCTGCCCCAGGCCCGCGCGATGATGTCGATCGGCCCGTGCTGCAGGTGGAGCCGGCCGCCCGAGACGTGGCGCACATAGGCGCTCACGGCGCGGCCTTGCCCAGCGGCCAGGGGTTGCCGGGGTTCCACGGCGCGGCGACAAAACCGCTGCCCGCCGTCACGTCCTCCAGGCGGCGCACGTGGTCCATGTGGCCGCCCAGCTTCTCGAAGTCGGCGAGCGCCAGCGTGAACTCGATGGGCGCGACCAGCGCCGGGGTCGGCACGTAGCCGAAGGCCCTTTCGGGCAGGCGCGTGACGTCGACCATGAAGGTGATGCCGCCGCCCGGCCAGACATAGACCGGCGCGCCGCCGCAGGTTACCCGCGTCAGGGCGTCGCGCACCGAGCGTGTCAGGCGCACCGGGTTTTCTGTGACGCCCGCGCGCAGGCTGCCGCCGGCCCCGGCCATGAACAGCACGGTCGAGAGTGCCGGCTCGCAGTTCTCGGCAATACGCTCGACCACCACCTGCAGCGCCGGCGGCATCGCCTGCTCGACCGGTCTGAGGTCCTCATCCAGCCTGTAGAATGCGGCATCATCGCCGGTCGTCGAGACCATCAGCAGGCGCAGCCCCGGCCAGGCCTTCTTCGCATCGATCTTCTCGACGATCTCCAGCGGGTCGGTGACGTTGGTGCCGCCCCAGCCCAGCCCCGGTTCCGCGACCTGGAAATAGCGCCCCGGCGTCGATTTCCTGCCGCGCACGCGGATGCCCGAGGGCGCCACGTCCAGATAGGTACCGGCGTAGTGTTCGGTGAAGACGCCGGTGATGTGGTCGTCGACCACGATCACCTCGTCGGCATGGCCGTGCCACTGCCTGGCGAACATGCCCATGGCGGCGCTGCCGCAGCCCACCCGCATGCGCTCCTCGCCGTGGCCGTTGACCACCGGCGGCCTGCCTGCCTCCACGACCACGCTCGAACCGCCGTCCACGGTCAGTTCCACCGGCCTGCGGCTGGCGAGGTCGAGCATCGCCTGGCAGGTCGTGTTGCCTTCCTTCTTCGATCCGCCGGTCAGGTGATGGACGCCGCCCAGGGAGAGCATCTGCGAGCCGTATTCGGCGGTGGTGACGTGGCCGACCGCCTCGCCCTCGCAGCGTACCGTCGCCTGCTCGGGCCCCAGCCAGCGGTCGGTGTCGATCTTCACCTTGATGCCGCAGTAGCTGAAGATGCCCTCGCTCACCACGGTCACCATGTCGATGCCGTCGACCTCGGCGGCCACGATGAAGGGCGCGGGTTTGTAGTCGGGATAGGTCGTGCCCGCGCCGATGCCGGTGACGAAGGTTTCGGCCGGGTGCAGCACTGCGCCCGCCCAGGCCGCCGCACCCTCGGCAAACGGCACCAGGTTGTCCGCGCGGCTCGCCAGCAGCAGCGGATCGACCCGGGTCAGGTTGCCCTCGACGTTGGCGTAACGGTCGCAGGCGCCGGCCCTGCCCGGCCGGATGCGGCAGAGCACCGGGCAGGCATCGCACTTGACGATCCCCTGGGCGGCGTCCTCGGCGCTGGCCGGCTCGGCGCTCAACGCTGCGCCTCGATGGCCGCCAGCACGCGATGGGGCAGGGCGGGCACCCGTGTCAGGCGCGCGCCGCAGGCATGACGGATGCCTGAGAGGATCGCCGGTGCCGTGGCGACCAGCCCCGGTTCGCCCACCCCCTTGGCGCCGAACGGGCCGTGCGGCTCGGGATCCTCGACGATGATGACGTCGATCGCCGGCATGTCGCCGAAGGTCGGGATCAGGTAGTCGTGCAGGTTCTCGGTGCGCCCGGGGATGTATTCCTCCATCAGCGCCAGCCCCAAGCCTTGGGCGATGCCGCCCTGGATCTGGCCCTCGACCTGGGTCGGGTTGATCGCCTTGCCGACGTCGTGGGCCGCCACCATGCGCACCACCTTGACCGTGCCCAGGTCGGTGTCGACCTCGACCACCGCCATCTGCGCGGCAAAGGCATAGGCGGCATAGGGGTTGCCCTGGCCGTTGGCGCCCAGCGGCGTCGTCGGCGGATCGAAGCTGCCGTGGCCGACCAGCACGTCCCCGTTGGCGTCGCCTTCCAGCGCCGCCAGGTCGAGGCGGTGGCTGTCGCTGCCGTCGCGCAGCGTCAGGCCGCCGTCGCCCGGTTCGATCGTCGCCTTGGCCCCTGCATTGACCAGCCGCAGGATCTGGGCGCGCAGGTCCATCGCTGCGGCTTCCACGGCGCGGCCCGACACCAGGGTCTGGCGGCTGGCGGAGGTCTTGCCGGCATCGGCTGTGCGGTCGGTGTCGCCGGTCACCATCCGGATGCGGTCGGCAGCGATGCCCAGGGTATCGGCGGCGATCTGCGTCATGATCGTGTTGGAACCCTGGCCGATGTCGAAGGCGCCGGAATAGAGCGTCGCCGTGCCGTCGGCCTTCAGCCCGATCGTCATGGTCGAGGGGTTCGACATCGAGGTGTTGCCGATGCCGTACCACATGCAGCCGATGCCGACACCCCGGCGCAGGTGGTTCTTCTCGCCGTTGAAGGCGGAGGCCTGCGCCAGCGCCTCCTTCCAGGGCCGCGTCAGTGCTTCCAGGCAGGCGCGCATGCCCACGCTCGTCGCCAGCTTCTGGCCCGTGGCCGTGCGGTCGCCCTTTTCCAGGGCATTGAGCAGGCGGAACTCCAGCCGGTCCATCTTCACTTGGGCGGCCAGGTCGTCCATCAGCGTCTCGTGGGCGATCGCGGCCTGGGGCACGCCGAAACCGCGGAAGGCGCCGGCCGGCGGTCCGTTGGAGAACCATGCCCGGCCCCGCGTCGCCACGTTGGGCACGCGGTAGGGCCCGGTGGCATGCACGGGCACCCGCCCGGCGACCGTCGGTCCCCAGGAGGCATAGGCCCCGGTATCGAAATCGGCCGTCACCTGGCAGCCGACCAGCCGGCCCATGCCGTCGCAGCCGAACCGCGCCTGGATGCGGCTGGGGTGGCGCTTGGTGCTCGCCATCATGCTTTCGGGCCGGGTCCAGACGTTGGCCACGGTGCGCCCGGTCAGCCAGGCCGCCAGGGCGACCAGCGGCTGCACCCCCTGGTCCAGCTTGCCGCCGAAGCCGCCGCCGCAGGCGCTGGGCACGATGCGCACCTGCTCGGGCGCAAGGCGCAGGATGCTCGCCACCTCGTCGCGGTCCATGTAGGGCGTCTGGGTCGAGACGCGGATCTCGATGCGGTCCTCGACGCGCCGCGCCCAGCCGGCTTCCGGCTCGATGTAGGCATGTTCGACGAAACCGGTCTCGAAGCTGTCCTCGGCGACGAAGGCGGCATCGCTCAGCGCCTCGCGGGCCTGGCCGGAACGCACGCCGCCGTCGATCAGCAGGTTGCTCTCCCGGCCCTGCTGCACCACGGCGCCCTCGGCCATGGCGGCGTCCAGGCCCATGACCGCCTCGGTCGGCTCCCAGGCGATGGGCACCTCGGCGGGATCGATTCCCAGCAGCGCCTCGCGCGTCCCCAGGATCGCGATCACCGCCTCGCCGCGATAGCGCACCACGCCCTCGGCCAGCACCGGCTGGTCCTTGATGTCGGGATAGATGCCGAAGCCGTTGAACGGCACGTCGGCGGCGGTCAGTACCCGTTCCAGCCCCTCGCGCCCGGCGAGGAAGCCGTCGAGATCGCCCAGGGTGAAGCGACCCGCGGCATGGGGCGAGCGGATCGCGCGCAGCCACAGGGCATCGGGCGGCACCGCATCGGCGCCGTAACGTTCCGTGCCGTCGAGCTTGGCGTAGCCGTCGACCTTGGCCAGGCGGAAGCCCACCGCCTGCCCCGCCGGCGCGCTCTCGGCAATGGCGTCGTTGGCGACGTCGAGCACTGCCTCGACGATCTTGGCATAACCGGTGCAACGGCACAGAACGCCGCCCAGGGCGTCTTCCACGTCCGTGCGTTCCGGGGCCTCGTTGCGCGCCAGCAGGTCGGCCGCGGCCATCAGCATGCCCGACGTGCAGATGCCGCATTGCGCCGCGCCATGGCGGTGGAAGGCCCGCTGCAGCGCCGAAAGCCGCTCGCCCGCCAGGCCCTCGACGGTCTCGACGCTCCTGCCGCGTACCTGGGCGATCGGCACCATGCAGGCGCAGACCTGGGCGCCGTCCAGACGCACCGTGCAGGCGCCGCAATCGCCGGCATTGCAGCCGATCTTGGTGCCGGTAGCACCCAGGCGCTCGCGCAGCACATCGGCCAGGCGCTCGGCCGGTTCGGCCTGCGCCTTCACCTCCGCGCCGTTGAGCTGGAAGGTGATGCCGATCGTCATGCCGCGGCACCCCCAAGGCGGCCCAGCAGGCGGCGCACCAGCACCAGCGCGGCATGGCGGCGATAGTCGGCGCTGGCGCGCACGTCGTCGATCGGGCTCAGCCCGGCCAGGTGTTCGGCCGTGGCGGCCATGCCCAGGTCGGCGTCCACGGTACGGCCGGCGAGATCTGCCTCCAGCGCCTCCAGGCGCCGTGCCACGGGCGAACAGGCGCCCACGGCGATGCGCGCCTCGGCGACCTTGCCGTCCTCCACCGCCAGGGTGCCGGCGACCATGGCGATGGAGATCACCAGGTAACGCCGCGCCCCCAGCTTGAGGAAATCGCCGCGCATGCCGTCATGGGCCGGGCGCGGGATGTGGATCGCGGTTGCCAGTTCGTCGCTCCGGCGTGCGGTCTGGCGGTTGCCGGCGATGAACGCGTCCAGCGCCAGCCGGCGCGTGCCGGCCGAACCGGCAAGTGCGATCCCGGCGTCCAGGGTGAGCAGGGGCGGCACGCCGTCGGCCGCAGGGGAGGCGTTGACGAGGTTGCCGGCGATGGTCGCCGCGTTCTGGATCTGCACGCCGCCGACCTCGCGCGCGGCGGCCTTCAGGCCGTCGAACAGCGGCGGCAGGTCGGCCCCGATCAGGTCGCTCCATGTCGTCAGCGCGCCGATCGTCCAGCCGGCCTCGTCCTCGGTGATGCCGCGCAGGCCCTCGATGGCGGAGATGTCCAGCAGGTCGCCGGCCAGCGGGCGCTCGACATGGGCCGGATAGAGGTCCGTGCCGCCGGCAAGCACGGTCCATGACCCTGCCTGCAGCGCGGCAACCGCCTCGTCGACGCTAGTGGGGCGCACATACTCCGCCACGCCGCGAACCTCCTCATTGTGTGGAGGGGCGAGCATTGGGGCAGGGGCGGGGTCCGTCAAGGAAGCCCGCAAGCCCCGTGATGCGCCGGAAACGACGCCTCGCGTTGACTCGTTCCGGGCTGCATGCAAGCGTTTGCCGGCACACGCTGGCGGGATGGGCTTTCGCTGCGGTGCACAATGAAAATCCGGGAGGAACGATCAAGATGCGCAACGCAGGGCTTCTGACGACGGCTGCCATGGCTCTGGCCCTGACGGCCGGTCTGGCGCA
>JAQCLG010000102.1 GCA_027592745.1 Pseudomonadota bacterium
CGCGAAGCGGTGGGAGGGTGAGGGCCGACCGATCAGAACAGGGGATCACCGCCATGCGCGAAGCCGTCATCGTTTCCACCGCCCGCACGCCCATCGGCAAGGCCTTCCGCGGCGCCTTCAACAAGACCCATGGCGTGACCATGACCGGCCATGCCATCGAACACGCCGTGAAGCGTGCGGGGATCGAGGGGGCCGAGGTCGAGGACGTCATCGTCGGCGTCGGCTTTCCCGAGGGCGCGACCGGCTTCAACCACGCCCGCGGCGCGGCCCTGCGCGCAGGGCTGCCGGTGACCACGGCCGGCACCACGATCAACCGCTTCTGCAGTTCGGGCCTGCAGGCGATCTCCAGCGCCGCCCACCGCGTCATCGCCGACGGCGTGCCGGTGGCCGTCGCCGCCGGCGTCGAGCAGATCAGCGTCGTCTCGCCCAACTACAACATGACCCTGCGCGAGGAGGACTGGCTGACCGCCCACCATCCCGACCTCCACATGCCGATGATCGACACCGCCGAGACCGTGGCCAGCCGCTACGGCATCGGGCGCGAGGCCCAGGACGCCTACGCCCTGCAGAGCCAGCAGCGCACCGCTGCGGCCCAGGCGGCGGGCAAGTTCGACGACGAGATCGTGCCGCTGGCGACCATGATGGCGGTCAAGGACAAGGCGACCGGCGCGGTCTCCGACGTCGCGGTGTGTCTGGAGAAGGACGAGGGCAACCGCCCCGAGACCACCATCGAGGGTCTGGCCAAGCTGGAGCCGGTGCGCGGTCCCGGCTTCACCATCACCGCGGGCAACGCCAGCCAGCTTTCCGACGGCGCCTCGGCCTGCGTCGTGATGGACGCCAGGCTTGCCGAGAAGAAGGGGCTGGCCCCGCTCGGCATCTACCGAGGCATAGCGGTGGCGGGCCTCGAGCCCGACGAGATGGGCATCGGCCCGGTCTACGCCATCCCCCGCCTGCTCGAGCGCAACGGCCTCAAGGTCGGCGACATCGACCTGTGGGAGCTCAACGAGGCCTTTGCCGTGCAGGTGCTCTACTGCCGCGACAAGCTCGGCATCCCCGACGAGATCCTCAACGTCAACGGCGGCTCGATCTCGATCGGCCACCCCTACGGCATGTCGGGCGCGCGCATGACCGGCCACGCCCTGATCGAGGGCAAGCGGCGCGGCGCCAAACACGTCGTGGTCACCATGTGCATTGGCGGCGGCCAGGGCATGGCCGGCCTCTTCGAGGTCTGCTGATCCTCAGGCCTTGCGCCGGACGATCCGGTAGGTCCCGCTGGCGGTCGCGACGAGGCTGTCGTTCTGGTGCAGCTCGGCTTCCAGGAAGCCGATGGAGCCGCCCAGGCGCACCGGCCGTGCCGTGCACAACAGCGTGCCTGGGTGGCCCGGCGCGATGAAGCTCACCTTGATCTCGAGCGAGGGGATGTGCTCGATGCGCTCGTCGATGCAGAGCGCGACATAAGCCATGGTGGCATCGAGCATGGAGGCCGAGAAGCCGCCCTGGAGGACGTCGCCGGAATGGCAGAAGCCCTCGTCCACCGTGAAGGCGATGACGAGCTCCTGGCGTTCGGGGTGCCAGGATTCGGCATGGGCGCCGAGCATGGCCGAGCAGGGTTCCCATTGAGCATTCAAACGCTCGATGATCGCCTCAGGTGACATGCCGTGCTCCGTCCCGCACTTGTGCAGCGCGCACGATTGTTGGAAAAGCGTGACGATGCAAGGGGATGCGGCAGGGGCATGAACGAACACGATCCCGAGACCATGGCGGTGCGTCCCGACGAGACGCTCGACCTGACGCGCCTGGAGCCCTGGCTGCGCGAACACCTGGAAGGTGCCGACGGGCCGCTGAACGTGCGCCAGTTCGGCGGCGGCCATGCCAACCTGACCTACCTGCTGGCCTTCGGTAAGACCGAATACGTTCTGCGCCGCCCGCCGCTCGGCCCCGTCGCCCCTTCGGCCCACGACATGGGCCGCGAACACCGCGTGCTCTCGCGCCTGTGGCACAAGTTCCCGCTGGCGCCGCGCAGCTTCGTGCTGTGCCAGGACAAGGCCATCCTCGGTGTCGACTTCCATGTCCTGGAGCGCAAGGAAGGTTTCGTCATCCGCAACGCCAATGCCGGCCTGCTCGACGGCCAGCCGGAACTGGCCGCACGCATTGGCGCCATGATCGTCGACGTGCTGGCCGACCTCCACGGTGTCCGGCCCGCCGAGGTCGATCTCGACGATCTCGGCCGCCCCGAGGGGTTCGTCGCCCGCCAGGTCGAGGGCTGGATGCAGCGCTGGTTTGCCGCCGTCGACGACAGCGCGCCCGAGGTCGCCGACGTCATCGCCTGGATCGAACGCGACATTCCCGACTCGCCGCAGGTCTCGCTGATCCACAACGACTTCAAGCTCGACAACCTGATGGTCGCCAGCGACGACCCGGCCCGGGCCGTCGCCGTGCTCGACTGGGACATGTGCACCCGCGGCGATCCCCTGATGGACCTGGGCACCCTGCTCAACTACTGGACCGACCCGGACGACCCCGAAAGCTGGCGCAACGCCACCTTCATGCCGACCGACAAGCCGGGCTTCCCCAGCCGTGCCGAGGTTGCCGCACGCTACGGCGCGCGCACCGGTTTCGACATGAGCAGGCTGCTCTGGTACCGCGTCTTCGGCGCCTTCAAGATCGCCGTCATCCTGCAGCAGATCTACATCCGCTACCTGCGTGGCCAGACGAAGGACGAACGTTTCGCCGCCATGGGACCGCGCGTGCATGCCCTGATCGACAAGTCGCGCCAGATGATGCAGCAGGGCTGAGGGGCGCCGACCTCGCTTCATTCATGTCACGGTCCGGCTTGATCCCCCGATCAATTCGGGGACACCATCCATGCTGTGACCTTGCCGCTAGCGGTACATCTGTGTGGTGCGGCCCCTGCGTCACAGCATGGACCCTCCGGTCAAGCCGGAGGGTGACACCCTGGAATGTGGGGGAGGAAGAGAAAAGCCCTCTACGCCACCCGAAAGCCGAAGCGGTTGCGGCGTTTTTCCATGAAGCGCTGGTGGTAGTCCTCGGCGCGCCAGAAGGTCGGCGCCGCGGTGATCTCGGTGACGATCTTGCGGCTGTCGTGGCGGGCGCGCTGCTCGGCGTCGCGCGAGGCTTCCGCCGCGGCGCGCTGCTCCTCGTCATGGGCAAAGATCGCCGAGCGGTACTGGCTGCCGACATCCGGGCCCTGGCGGTTGGCCGTAGTGGGATCGTGGATTTCCCAGAAGACCTTGAGCAGGTCCTCGTAGGAAACCTTCGCGGGATCGTAGGTCACCTCGACCGCCTCGGCGTGGCCGGTGCGGCCGGTGCAGACCTCCTCGTAGGTGGGGCTCGCCTTGTCGCCGCCGGTATAACCGACCGACGTGTCGGTCACGCCGTCGATGCGGGCGAAGACCTCCTCGGGGCTCCAGAAACAACCGGCCGCAAATGTCGCCTTGGCCATGATGCCTGCTCCTTGTGTGGGATTGGTCCCAGATGTGGTCCCGGATGGCGCGGGCGGCAAGCCCGGCGCCGATCCCAAGGTCGTGAACCTACTGCGCCGCCTGCGCCGCGTGGCGCGCAACGTATTGCTGGTCCTTCTCGGGCCCACGCCAGAAGCGCCCGGCGGGTGCGATCTCGGTGACGACGGGGCCGGGTTGCGCGGTACGCGAGGCCTGCGCGGCAAGGCGCTGGCCCTCGTCGTGGAAGAAGATCGCCGAACGCACGATGGGTTTCGCCGGCGCGGCGGCGTCGTGGTTGGCCCAGAACAGGGTGAGCAGTGCCTCGAAACTGACCCGCGCGGGATCGAAGTCGATGGCGACGACCTCGGTATGGCCCGCCGCGCCGGAGAAGACCTCGGCCTCGCTCACGCCCTCGTCGCGACCGTTGGAGAACCCGGCCTGGGTCGCGGTGACGCCCGGCAGGGTGCGAAACACCTCCTCGGCCGCCCAGTAGCAGCCCATGCCGAAGGTGGCTCTTGCCATGACAGCGCGCTCCCGTCGAAAGACCATGAGGCGGGCAGGGTGATCCCTGCCGGCACCGGCGTCAAACGGCCTGTGCGTGCCGGTCCGCGGGATCAGACGCTGCCGACGACCGTGGCGCCGCCATCGACGACGATGGTCTGGCCGGTGATGTAGCACCCGGCGTCGGCCGCCAGGAAGACCGCCACGCCGGCGATGTCGTCGGGATCGCCGATGCGGCGCAGCGGATAGGCCGCCTCGACGGCGGCGCGCCGCTCGGGATCCTCCCACAGTGCCTTGGCGAAGTCGGTCCTGATCAGGCCCGGCGCGATGGTGTTGATGCGGATGTTGTGTTCGCCCCAGCGCACCGCCAGATTCCGCGCCAGCGCCATGTCGGCGGCCTTCGACACGCCGTACATGCCGATGTCGTCGGTGCCCTTGAGGCCGGCGATGGAGGAGATGACGATGATCGTGCCGTCCTTCCTCTCGGCCATCTGCGGCAGGACCATGCGGGCAAGCCAGAGGTTCGCGCGGATGTTGCAGTCGACGATCTTCTGGAAGGCGCCCTCGTCGATCGTGGTCATCGGCCCGTAATGGGGATTGACCGCGGCATTGCCGACCAGGCAGTCGATGCGCCCGTAGGTCGCCATGGCGGTATCGACGAGGTTCTGGAGCTGTTCGATGTGGCTGACGTTGCAGGCCACGGCGACGGCATCGCCGCCCTTGGCCCTGATGCCCTCGACGACCTCCTGGCAGGCGTCGAGCTTGCGGCTGGAAACGACGACCTTGGCGCCGGCCTCCGCCATGCGCTCGCAGATAGCCCGGCCGATGCCCTTGGAACCGCCGGTGACGACGGCGACCCTTCCGTCGAGGTCGAAGAAACCCATGTGCTTGTCCCCTTGCCGTGCAAATTGATGATGCGGCCCGCATTGCGCGGGTGTCGGGGGCCATACTAGCATCGTCATCCCATCGCACGGCCAGCATCCGGGGGGCCCGACATGAAGATCACCTACACTGCGGAAGAGGAATCGTTCCGCCAGTCGGTTCGCGCCTTCATCGAAGCCGAACTCGACCCCGGCACCCGCAGGAAGGTGCTCAACGGCCTCAACATGAGCAAGCAGGACTACGTCGGCTGGCACGGCAAGCTGGCGAGCCGCGGCTGGTCCTGCCCGCACTGGCCCGACGAGCACGGCGGCGCCGGCTGGACCCCGATGCAGCACTTCATCTTCGACGACGAGACGAGCACCGCGGGCGCCCCCGGCATGATGCCCTTCGGCCCCGACATGGTCGCTCCCGTCATCTGGACCTTCGGCAACGAGGAACAGAAGAAGCAGCACCTGCCCGGCATCCTCTCGGGCGAGGTCTGGTGGTGCCAGGGCTACAGCGAGCCCAACTCCGGCTCCGACCTGGCCAGCCTGCGCACCAAGGCCGAGCGCGACGCCGACCACTACATCGTCAACGGCGGCAAGACCTGGACGACGCTCGCCCAGTGGGCCGACTGGATGTTCTGCCTGACCCGCACCGACAGTTCGGGCAAGAAGCAGGAGGGCATCACCTTCCTGCTGATCGACATGAAGACCCCCGGCATCTCGGTCCACCCGATCATCACCATGGAAGGCGGCCACGAGGTCAACCAGGTGATCTTCGACAATGTCAGGGTGCCGGTCGCCAACCGCATCGGCGAGGAAGGCAAGGGCTGGACCTACGCCAAGTTCCTGCTGGGCTACGAACGCTCCGGCATGGCCGGCATCCCCCAGGCCAAGCGCGCGCTTGCCCGCCTGCGCGCGATCGCGGCCGACCAGGAGGATGCCGACGGCACGCTGGCCGACAATCCCCGCTTCCGCCGCAAGATGTCGGACGTCGAGATCCAGATCGTCACACTGGAGGCGACCATGCTGAAGCTGCTGGCCCAGCAGGTCCAGGGAAAGACGCCGGGACCGGAGGCCAGCTTCATCAAGATCCGCGGCACCGAGATCGACCAGCACCTGACCGAACTGACCATGGAGGCCGTGGGGCCCTATGTGGCGCCCTTTGCACCCGAGGCGCTCGACACCGGCTGGAACGAGGAGCCGATCGGGCCGGACTACGCCGCGCCCGTGGCGCCCGGTTACTTCAACACCCGCAAGGTGACGATCTACGGCGGCTCCAACGAGATCCAGAAGAACATCATCGCCAAGCACGTGCTCGGCCTCTGAAGGGACTGACGCCACCATGTTGAGTTTCGACCTCACCGACGAGCAGCAGCTCCTGAAGGACAGCGTCGAGCGGTTCATCGAGCGCAGCTATCCCTTCGACAAGCGGCGCAAGGCCTCGAAGTCCGAGGAGGGTTATTCGCGCGAGCACTGGAAGCAGTTTGCCGACCTGGGCTGGCTCGCCGTCGGCCTGCCCGAGGACCAGGGCGGCTTCGGCGGTGCCCGCGAGGTTGCCGTGCTGATGGAGGCCTTCGGGCGCGGCCTGGTGACCGAACCCTGGCTTGCCTCCGTGCTGCTGGCGGGCGGCACCATCGCGCGCGCCGGCAGCGCCGCCCAGCAGGAGGAACTGCTGGGTGCCCTGGTGGCGGGCGAGAGCGTGCTGGCCTTCGCGCATGGCGAGCCCAGGTCGCGCTACGACATCGCGCGCGTCGAGACGACGGCGAAGAGGTCCGGCGATGGCTGGGCGCTCGATGGCCACAAGGCCGTCGCGCTCAACGGCGACAGCGCCGACAGGCTGGTCGTCTCGGCCCGCACCTCCGGCAAGGCGCGCGACAGGGACGGCATCTGCCTCTTTGTCGTCGATCCCCGGGGCAAGGGGGTCGAGGTGCGCGGCTATCCGACCAACGACGGCGGCCGCGCTGCCGAGATCAGGCTCGCAGGCGCGGCAGGCACCCTGCTGGGCGAGGAGGGCCAAGCCTATCCGGTGATCGAGGAGACGATCGACCGCGCGGCGGCGGCGGTATGCGCCGAAGCGCTGGGGCTGATGGCGGTGCTCAACGCCATGACGCTGGACTACTCCAAGACCCGCGAGCAGTTCGGCCAGAAGATCGGCGCCTTCCAGGCGCTGCAGCACCGCATGGCCGACATGTTCGTCGCCCTGGAAGAATCCCGCTCGCTGGCCGACGTCTACATGGCCGATGTCGATTCGCCCGACAAGGCCGAGCGCCAGCGTGCCGTCTCGGCCCTGAAGGTGCAGTGCGACAAGGCCGGCCGCCTGGTCGGCCAGGAGGCGGTCCAGCTCCACGGCGGCATCGCCATGACCGACGACTACCAGGCCAGCCACTACTTCAAGCGCCTGTCGATCATCGCCCGCCAGTTCGGCGACATGGACTGGCACCTCGACCGCTATGCCGCACTGACGCAGTAGGGCGGCCGTGACCTTCGAGCGCGACTACGACACGGCGGAGCTGCTGAAGGCGATCGGCGGGCCGATCTTCGACTACAGCCTGACGACGCCCAACCCGGAGATGCTGCAGTACTACCACCCCTATCCGGCGCACCTGCAGAACTACAACCGCATCTATGCAAAGGCGACCGGGCGCTCCGAGGTCGACGACTTCGAGGGCCGGCCGATCGCCGATTTCATGGATTTCTGCACGGCCTGCGGCATCGACAGGGTGAGCGTGAAGTCGCGCGACCTGGAGACGACCTGGAACTTCCGCATTCCCAACGAACTGATCGCCGACCTGCAGGCCGAGTTCGGCGAGCGCGTCATCGGCTTTGCCGGGATCGATCCCTACAAGGGCATGACCGGCGTGCGCGACCTGGAGTTCGCAGTGAAGGAACTGGGGCTCAAGGGCCTCAACCTGCAGCTCTACGAACTGAAGATGCAGGCCGACGACAGGAAGCTCTATCCGCTCTACGCCAAGTGCTGCGAGCTCGGCATCCCGGTCAACCTGCATACCTCCATCAACTTCTCCGACAAGAGTCCGATGCGCTGCGGCCACCCCAGCGCAGTCGACGAGGTGGCGCTCGACTTCCCGGAGCTCACCATCATCTGCGGTCCGCCGGGCTGGCCCTGGGTCAACGAGTTGATCGGCGTCGCATGGCGCCACGCAAACGTCTACATCGCCATCGAATCGGTGCGCCCGGCCCTGCTGGCCAAGGCCAACTCCGGCTACGAGGCGCTGTTCACCTATGGCAACAGCGTGCTGGCCGACAAGATGATCTTCGGCTCGGGCTGGCCCCTGCTGCCGATGCGCCAGGGCATCGCCGAGATGGCCTCGCTGCCCTGGAAGCCGGAGGTGCTGCCCAAGCTCTTCCGCGAGAACGGCCTGCGCGCCTGCGGCCTGGCCTGAGCCTGCCATGAAGGTGCCGGTGCGCAGCGAGCAGACCGTGATGGAGGTGCTGCGCCGTTCGGTGGCGGCCCACGGCGACAAGGCCTTCCTGATCGAGGACGGCCAGGCCATCACCTACCGCGCCATCGATGCGGCCTCCAACCGGCTGGCCCACGGCCTTGCCGCACGCGGCATCGGTGCGGGCGAGACGGTGCTGATGATGATGGCCAACCGGGCCGACGTCATCGTGCTGTGGCTGGCGCTCGCCAAGCTCGGCGCCGTAGAGGTGCCGGTCAACAGCGCCTACCGGGGCGGCGTGCTCGCCCACATCGTCAACGATTCCCGCGCCACCACCCTGGTCTGCAGCCGCGAGTTCCTGGAGCGGATCGGCGACATCGCGGGCCAGATCACCGGCCTGGAGCGTATCGTCATGCACGACCCCGGCGGTGACGAGGCGACCGTTCCGGGGGCTCTTGGTTCGCGCTTCGAGATCCTGCCGTGGTCGTCGCTGGCCGTCGAGGACGACGGCCCCCTGGAGGACCGCGCCTGCTACCGCGACCTGATGGCCGTCATGTACACCTCCGGCACCACGGGCGTGAGCAAGGGTGTCATGGTCTGCCATGCCCACGCCTACGAATATTCCAACTGCGTCACCGAGGTGCTCGACCTGCGCCAGGACGACATCTATTACGCCCCCCTGCCCCTGTTCCACATCGCCGGCCAGTGGGCGGTGGTCTACGCCACCATGCTGGCAGGCGGCACCGTGGTACTGAAGGAGAAGTTCTCGGTCAGCGAGTTCTGGGACGACGTCGCCCTCCACAGGGTCAACGTCAGCCTGCTGCTGGGCGCCATGTGCAACTTCCTGCACCGTCAGCCGGTCAGACCCGACGATGCCGACAACACGCTCGACAAGGTTCTGGTGGTGCCGCTGATCCCCGAGATCGCCGCGTTCGCACAGCGCTTCGGGCTGCGCGTGACGACCAACTACGGCTCGACCGAGGTCTGCGTACCCCTGCGCGCCGGTTTCGACACGCCCTCGCCGCGGTTGTTCGCATTGCACGATAACGCCTCCTGCGGACGCATCGTCTCCGACCGCTTCGAGGTCCGCATCGTCGACGAACACGACGAGGAGGTCCCCGTCGGCACGGTGGGCGAACTGGTGGTGCGGCCGCGCGAGCCTTGGATCACCATGCTGGGCTACTGGAACAACCCGGCCCGGACCGAGGAGGCCTGGCGCAATCTCTGGCTCCACAGCGGCGATGCCGTGCGCCGCGACGCCGAGGGCAACCACTACTTCGTCGACCGCATCAAGGATGCCATCCGGCGGCGCGGCGAGAACATCTCCTCGATCGAGGTCGAGAACGAGATCGGCGCCCATCCGGCCGTGCTCGAATGCGCGGTCTATCCCGTGCCGTCCGAACATACCGAGGACGAAGTGATGGCTGCGGTCGTCGTCAAGCCCGGCGCAGCACTCGAAGCGTCGGCGCTGCTGGCCTGGCTCGCGCCGCGGCTGTCGGACTTCGCCCTGCCGCGCTACATCGACCTGGTCGAGACCCTGCCCAAGACGCAGACCGGCAAGATCCAGAAATTCCCGCTGCGCGAACGCGGCGTCGGGGCGACGACCTGGGACCGGCTGGCGCAGTCCTGATAGAACAGCGCCGACGGCTTGCCGCGGGCAGCGAGCGCAACCAGACTGGCATCATGGAAACACCCGAGAGCATGGATCCCCGCAGCCGCGAGGCCGCTACGGCCTGCCGCGACCTTCTGGGCAGCCAGGCGATCGGCTGGGAGGATCCCGGCGGGCAGCACCGCAAGTCGACGCGCCTCTTCCTGGGCGACCGTTCGGTGATCGCGACCCTGCGGGATTCGGCCGAACGCGCCGACCTCGAGGCCGGCGTCCTGCGCAGCCTGCATGCCCAGGGTGCTGCCGTCCCCGAGGTCCTGGCCTTCGACGGGCGCTGGCTGATCCAGGAGGACATCGCCGGCGAACGCCTGTCGCGCGCCCTGCGCCGCGTCGGCAAGGAGGAGGCCTTCGCGCTGCAGGATCGCGCGCTGGCCAGCCTCGATGCGATCCACGATGCGGGACGGCGGGCCAGCCTTGCAGCACGTTGCTTCCGCATCGGCAGCCGTCCGGAGTGGATCACGGGTCTGGCGGCCACGCCCGGCAAGCTGGGGGCCTTCCTCGGCATCGCCGCCCCTGCATTCGACCAGGATGCGGCAGCGCGCGTCCTGAGGCGCCGGCCCGTGAGTTTCGTCAAGTGGGACGCGCGCCCGCCCAATGCGGTGGTGACCCCGCAAGGCGGCATCGCCTGGTTCGACTGGGAACATTGCGGCACGCGCAACCGACTCGACGACATCGTCTGGTTCCTGGGCGACGAGTCGATCATCGACCGGCCGGGCGACGAACTGCGCCTGCTCAAGCGCTGGGTGCCGCGTTTCAACGAAGGCGGCTATGCCACGGGCCCGGCCGACTACGCGATGACCCTGGGTGCGCTGCACTGCGCGGTGCGCCTGTCGATCCACGTCACGAGCGCGGCCCGTGCCCAGAGTCCCGATGACTGGCGCACGAGCCTTGCCGGGCGCGGACCCGACACGCTGTCGGGCGGCGGCCTGCGCCTGGCCCGCCGCGGCGTCCGCTGGTCCCGCGAGAGCAGCGCACTCGCACCGCTGGCCGACTGGTTCCGCGCCGTCCGCGAACGCTTCAGCGCGGATTGAAGATGTCGTGGCCCGGCTGCGCAAGGCCGATGCGCACGAAGGTCGTTCCGGCGCAGACAAAGAGCATGCAGAGATCGTCGCCACCGAAGCAGAAGTTGGCGGGAAACTGCGGCGTCAGCAGGACACCGAGCAGCGAGCCGCCCTGGTCGAAGACATGGATGCCGCCCTGGCCTGCGCACCAGACATTGCCGGCGGCATCGACCTTCATGCCGTCCGGACTGCCCGCGCCCAGGGTGCCGTCGGGATCGCGCGTCTCGGCAAAGACCGCACCGCCGCTGGCCCCGCCCCGGCGATCGATATCGAAGACGCGGATGTGCTTGCGCTCGCTGTCGTTGACGTAGAGCCGCGCCTTGTCGGGCGAGAAACAGAGGCCGTTGGGCGCGGCGAAGTCATCGGCGACAAGCTCCAGAGCGCCATCGGGAGCGATGCGATAGAGGCCGCAGAAGGGCTGGCACGGTTCGCGCAAAACACCGGTCTCCGGCTCGCGCCCGTAGAGCGGATCGGTGAACCAGATCGCCCCGGCATCGTCGACCACGATGTCGTTGGGACTGTTGAGTTCGGCGCCCTGCCAGCGCTCGGCGAGCACCGACAGGGAGCCGTCCGGCTCCAGCCGGGAAACCCTGCTGGTCGCGTGTTCGCACATGAGCAGGCGCCCTTCGCGATCGAAGGTGGTGCCGTTGGTCATGCCCGAGGGCTCGCGCAGCACCACGGTCTCGCCCGAACCGGCGAACCAGCGGTGGATGCGGCTGTTGGGAATGTCGGTGAAGGTGACGTGTTCGCCGGAGGGATGCCAGGTCGCGCCTTCGGTGAAGGCAAAACCCTCGGCCAGGACCTCGAAGGCGGCATCGGGAGCAAACAGCGACTCGAAGCGCGGGTCGACGGCACGGATGAGCGACATGGGCATTTCCTTTCCTTCCTTCCCCTGCAGCGGGGCGCGGTTCAATCGGGGGCAAGCAGCGTATCGAGCTGCCGCTTGAGCTGATCCTTGGCCCGGCCTGCCGACCGGTAGATCGCATCGGCCTTGTAGAACTCGAACATGCGCACGCCTTCGATCTGCGGCCGGATGAGGAGATCGGGCGGATCGTGCCGCAGCTTGGCCGAAAGGATCGAGTTCTCCATGATCTGGACCGTGTTGAACACGGCCTCGAAGAGGCCCGGCACCGCGTTGCGCCCGGCGCCGCGTTGTCCCAGGACGTCGATGCCGATGCGGATGTCGGTCTCGTCGTCCCAAAGATCGTAGGGTACCGGATTGACCGCGCCGCCATCGACCAGGACCCGGCCGCCGAGCGGGACAGGCTGGAAGATTCCGGGCACCGCCACGCTCGCCTGCACCGCCAGCGGCAGGTCGCCGCGGTCGAGCACCACCTGGCCCCAGTTCCAGTAGTCCGCAGCGACCAGCTTGAGAGGGATGACGAGGCTGGCAAAATCCGCCGCCACCTGCTCTTCCAGGAGAATCTGGCGCAGGCTGTCGCCCTTCATCAGGGCGCCGCGACCCAGATTGAACTGGGCGACGCCGAACCAGCGGCGCAGGTCGCGCCTGCCCAGGGTCTGCCAGAACGAGTCCCCGGGCGCCAGCAGCATGCGCGCGAAACGCGCGCGGATGTCGCGACCGCTCTGGCCCGAGGCATAGGCCGCCGCGACGATCGCGCCCACCGAGGTGCCGGCGAGCCGGTGCGGCCGCACCCCGAGCTCGTCGAAGGCCTCGAGCATGACGATGTGGGCAAGGCCCCGGGCGCCGCCGCCGCCGAGCGCCAGACCAATGCGTTTCATGGCCCTGTCCCGTGCATCAGAGGATCGGCGAAAGCAGGTTGGCGACACGCGAGGCAACCCGCAACCAGGCTGGACGGCCGGCGAGGTCCTCGCGGGTCTGCAGGCGGCAGTCGGCGAAGTCGCGCTCCAGCATGGCCTCGACCGTTCGGGCAAAGCCGGCATCGCGCACCAGCGCGGTGACCTCGAAGTTCAGCCGGAAGGAGCGGTTGTCGAGATTGGCAGTGCCCACCGCGGCCATGGAATCGTCGACCAGCAGCACCTTGTGATGCATGAACCCGGCTTCGTAGCGGTAGAAGCGGATGCCGACCTGTGCTGCCGGACCGATGAACTCGAAGGCTGCGAGATGGACCAGCATCATGTCCGGCTTGGCCGGCAGCATGATGCGCACGTCGACGCCGCGCAGGGCGGCAAGCTGCAGGGCGCCCATGATCCGGCCGTCGGGCACGAAATAGGGTGTTGCGAGCCAGAGACGCCGGCGGGCGCTGTTGATCGCCTCGGTGAAGAACAGGCCGCAGCTCTCGATGTCGTCGGAGGGACCGTGGGGCAGCACGAGCACGACCTTGTCGGCATCCTCCGATTCCGCCGGCTGCCAGTTCAGCGCGGGCACCGCGCCGGTCGCCCAGTTCCAGTCTTCGGCAAAGACGAGCTGGGCCTCGATCGCGGCAGGCCCGGTGATGCGGACATGGGTGTCGCGCCAATGGCCGATGCGGGGATTGCGCCCCATGTAGTCGTCGCCGACGTTGTGGCCGCCAATGAAGGCGGTGTGGCCGTCGACGATGAGGATCTTGCGGTGGTTGCGGAAGTTGATCTGGAAGCGGTTCGGCATTCCGCGCATCGCCTCGAACGCTGCCACCGAAACCCCAGCCTGGCGCAGCGTGTCGAGATAACGGCTCGAAAACCCCA
>JAQCLG010000103.1 GCA_027592745.1 Pseudomonadota bacterium
GGGCCGCCGGCGCAGGTCTTCCTGCTCGGCCTGCGGCTCGACAAGACGCGGTATGTCGCGACCACGGTCGGGTTCTTCACCGTGATCAACTACATCAAGCTGGTGCCCTACACCGGCATGGGCTTTTTCACGCGCGAGACCCTGATCACCTCGGCGGTGCTCTCGCCGGTCGCGCTGCTGGGCATGTGGTGCGGCGTGAAGCTGCACGGCAGCGTCCCGCAGCTCACCTTCTACCGCCTCTGCTACGCCATGCTGGTGCTGGTCGGCCTCAAGCTGACCGCGGATGGTCTTGGCTGGTAGCGGCACGCGCACAACACAATTTCTCCCTCCTCATGCCCGCGAAGGCGGGCATCCAGACGCACCGACGCAGTGTTGCGTCGGACGCCCGACAGGCCCAGCTTCTAGTCGTATCCACCGTGCTTCTGGATGCCCGCCTTCGCGGGCATGAGGAAGAGAGAAGGGGTGGCGAAATGCACGGGCCACCCACAAACAACGAAGCCCCCGGAGGTTCTCCGGGGGCTTCGGGCAGGCAATCGATGCGCGGCAGGTTACTCGGCAGCGACCGCGGCGGCGGCGCGGGCCTTGGGCTGGAAGATGCAGAAGATCTTGCGCACCGTGCCCTTGCTGTCCCACTGGTAGCTCATGCCCTTGGGCACCATGAAGGTATCGCCGGCCTTGAAAGTCGAGGCGATGCCGTCGGCGTTGGTGATCGTCACCTCGCCTTCCAGGATGAACATCAGCTCGTTGCGCACGAAGGGCAGCGGCTTGGTGTGCATCTCCGTGGTGTCCCAGATGCCGACCGTGAACTGGCCGGTGGGATCGCTGTAGTAGGACTTCACATGCTGGGTCGGAACCGCGCCGATGTAGCGCGAGGTGTCCTGCTCGCCCACGGCCGGGATCGCCTCGGCGGGATCGGGACGGCGCACGGTCAGCGTGTCGGCGGCACCGGCCTCGAGTTCGGCGTCATCGAGGATGACGTAGAACTTCCGCATGTATTCGGTCTGCTTCCAGGTGACCGGCGCCCCCTTGGGGATGACGAAGCTCTCGCCCGCCCGGATCGTCCATTCCGTGCCGTTCTCGTGGACGATCGTCACCGAGCCCTCGAGCACGTACATGAACTCGTTGACGCTGTAGGGCTCGCACTTGGTCGTCATCGGCGTGCAGTCCCACACGCCGGCGGTCAGGGTGCCCGTCTCGTCGGTGAAGTAGTTGTGGCCGCGCTGCACCGGGGTGCCGGCGACCAGCGCCGAGGCGGGGATTTCCTCCCAGGTCTCCAGACCCTTGCCGGCGGGACCGTCGGCGTGGAAGGCGATGGGCTTGAGATCGGCCATGGGGCTTCTCCTTATTCTGCAGCGTCGGCGACCGCGGCGGCCACCTTGGGTTGGAAGATGACGTAATACTTGCGCACGTATTCGGTGCTGGTCCAGCTGAAGACCGCGCCCTGGGGAGCAAAGAAGCTCTCGCCCGCCTTGAAGGTCTGCGCCTTGCCGTTGCCGTCGGTGATGGTGACCGCACCTTCGAGGATCATCATCAGCTCGTGGCGCGGGAACGGCATGGTCTTGCGCAGCATCGGCGTGGTGTCCCAGACGCCCGCGACAAGCTGGCCCGTGGGCTCGCTGAAGTAGTTGTGGCCGTGCTGGGTCGGCACGCCGCCTTCGTAGAGGCTGGTGTCGGCGATCGCGGACGTCGCCATGCCCGTGCCGGCCGGACCGTGGGGTTCCAGGCGGATGGCGCGCAGCTTCTCGGGCGCGACAGCCTGGGAACCCGAGGCGTCGTTGAAGATGACGAAGTACTTCAGCACGTCTTCCGACTGCTTCCAGCTCAGCGGCGCGCCCTTGGGCACGATGAAGCTATCGCCGGCCTTGAAGGTCTCCGAGGTGCCGTCGGTGTAGTCGAAGGTGACCGAGCCCTGCAGCAGGTGCATGAACTCGTTGACCTTGTAGGGGCCGGGCTTGGTCGTCATCGGCGTGCAGTGCCAGACCCCGGCCGTCAGGCCGTTGTCCTCGTCCTGCAGATAGTAGTGGCCGTGGGCCACGGCTTCGCCCTTGAGCAGGCGCTCGGCCGGGGCCGAGGGCCAGGGGTCGAGCTTGACGCCGGCATCGAAGGCAATGACCTGAAGGTCGCTCATGGCGGTTTCCTCGCAGCGGGAATCGGGCAGGGGAGTATGCACCAGACAGGATTGTCGCAACAGATGACAACCGCACCGTTTTGGGCTTCCGTGACGCTCCTTCCACCGGGGCCTTCATGACCTACCGCGCGGGCCTTCTCATCCTCACCTTCACCGTCCTGCTCAGCAGCCTCAACGGGGTCATGATGCGCCTGGCGCAGGACCCCGAGCCATGGCCGGCGGTGGTCGGACGTTATCTCGCGCAGGCCGCCGGGATGACCCTCTACATCGCATGGCGCAGCCGCGGCCGCCTGGGTGCGCGGTTCGTCGCGATGGGCCTGCCGGGCATCGTCACCAGCGTGTGTTACGGCCTGGGCAGCGTCGGCTTCCTCGTCGCCCTCTCGCTCACCACGGTCGCCGAGACCATGTTCGTGCTCAGCGCCATGCCGGTGGTGACGGCGATTGCCGCCCGCCTGCTGCTGGGCGAGCGGGTAAGGCGCAGCGCCTGGATCGCCATGGCCGGTTCGGCCGTGGGCATCGCTGTGATGTTCGGCGACAACGCCGGCAACGGCGGCAGCACGGCCGGGCTTCTGGTCGCCATCGTCTGCGTCCTCTTCATGGCAGGGTTCGGCGTCGGCCTGCGCTGGGGCCGGACGCTCGACATGATGCCGACCATCGTCGTGGGCAGCCTGATCGCCGGGCTGATCGGACTGGCGGTGGAGCCCTCGTCGCTGACCAACATGTCGCGCCACGACCTGCTGCTCTTTGCCGCCTGGGGCGGCCTGCTGGCCACCGTCTTCTCGGTCACCTTCGTCCTGGCCTCCCGTGTCGTGCCCGGCGGGGAGATGATGCTCTTCATCTTCGTCGAGGCGGTGCTCTCGCCCTTCTGGGTCTGGCTGGTGGTCGGCGAGGTCCCCGCGGCCGGCACCTTCACGGGCGGCACCATCGTGCTCGCCTCGCTTGCGGTCTTTGCCGCAGCCGGACTGCGTCGCAGCAAGCCCGTCGTGCCAGGGGTCGTGCCATGAGCTACGGGCGGGCCTTCGCGCTGGTCATGCTTGCGGCCCTGCTGTCGAGCACCAACGGCCTGTTCGTGCGCTGGCTGGGCGAGATCGGCGACTGGCAGCTCGTGTTCTGGCGCCACGCCATCACGGGCGTTGCGATGCTGGCGGTGCTGGCCGCCTGGTATCGTTCGCGCCTGCCCGGCACCATCCTGCGCATGGGCCGGATCGGCGCCGTGGGCTGCGTCTTCTTTGCCGCCAGCGGCATCCTCTTCATGGTCGCCCTGCGCAACGCGCCGGTCGCCGACGTCGTCGCGGTGCTGGGCGCCGTGCCGCCGCTGACCGCCCTGGTCGCGCGCATCACCTTGGGCGAGAAGGTCTTTCCCTCGACCTGGGTCGCCATGGTCGCGGCCATGACCGGCATCACCGTGATGGTCGCGGGCAACCTGGGCGGGGCCAACCTGCTGGGCGTGCTGCTGGCCACCGGCAATGCGCTGGTCGTTGCCGGCTTCGCCACCGTGCTGCGCTGGGGCCACACCATCGACATGCTGCCGATGATCGCCCTGGGCGCCCTGCTCGCCGCGGCGGTCAGCGCGCCCCTTGCCCTGTCGGACCCGCTGCCCGACCTGCGCCAGGGCCTGATCCTGGCGGTCTGGTGCGCCACGATCACGCCGTTCTACTACAGCCTCTTCGTCATCAGCTCGCGCCGCCTGCCCGGCGGCGAGCTGATGCTCTCGCTGCCGGTCGAGGTGATCGCGGCATCGCTGTTTGCCTGGCTGCTGCTGGGCGAACTGCCGGCCACGCCTTCCCTGATCGGCGGCGGCATCGTGCTGGCGGCGGTCACGGGCCTGGCGCTCGTGCGCCTGCGCCGGCAGAAGCCGCGCGCGTTCTAGCCCGCGCTGTCGAAGCGGGCGACCGCCTCGGCCTCGATCCGCGCCCAGTCCATTTCCAGCCCCAGCCCGGGACCCTCGGGCGGGGCGACCCGGCCCTCGGCATCGAGCGCCGGGGGATTGCGGGCGCCATGGTCGAAGGCGGCGGAAGGAAACGGGTGCTCGAACCAGGTGCAGCCGGGCACACCCAGCATGACATGGAGATTGGCCGCCTGCGCCGGGCCGTGGCCGAAGGACTGCAGTTCGACCGGCACGCCGCGCGCCTGCGCCAGCGCCATCACCGCGACCGCCGCGGTGATGCCGCCGCAGTTGTCGACGCCGCAGCGCAGCCGCGACCAGGCGCCGCGGTCCAGTCCGCGGGTCCAGGCGTCGAGGCCGACAAGGCTGTTGCCCGCCGGCAGGATGTCGATCGCGACGGCACGGTTGAGCTCGGCGTAGGCGTCGAGGTCCTCGTCGGGCAGCGGCGCCTCCATCCAGGCAAACGGCAGGCCGTCCAGCGCGCGTCCCAGGCGCACCGCCTGGTCGAAGCCGTAGCCCTGCTCGAGGTCGACCATGAAACGCAGGTCGCTTGCGGCAAAGGCTGCCGCGACCGTGGCGACCATCTCCAGGTCGAACGCGGGATCGCCGTTCATGTGGAACTTCACGGCGCGATAGCCCATGGCGGCCGCCCGGCGGGCCTCGTCGAGATAGGCCTCGATCGAATGAAAGGCCTGGGTCGAGGCATAGGCCGGGATGCGCTCGCGGAAACCGCCCAGCATCTGCCAGACCGGAACGCCCAGATGGCGCCCCCAGGCATCCCACATGGCGATGTCGGCGAGCGATTCGATCTCGGGCAGGCCGTTGCCGTCATGGGCCTCTAGGGCGGTCCGGGTGAGCACGCCGCGGTGGGCGGCATCCTGGCCGACCAGCACCGGCGCCAGGTCCGATGCCGCCCCGACCAGGCGGCCGGCCAGCGCGCCGCGCCAGCCGCTCAGGGTGCCGGCGACGCCTTCGCTGCCGTCCTCCAGGGTCAGGCGCAGCAGTTCCATCGCCATGGTCTCGAGCGGGTCCTGCCCCCGGTAGCGCACCGCCGGGGCCGGCGGCACGACGCCGTAGGCCCGCAGCCGGACGATGCGGCTCCCCGACACGGTTCAGTCCAGGTCGAAGGTCAGGAAGGCATCCGAGGCGATGCGCTCCCAGTCGGGCAGCGCGCCCAGGCCCGGCCCCTCGGGGGCCCGCATCAGGCCGTCCGCGCCGGGGCGCAGGGGACGGTCGAGTTCATATTCGTAATCGGTCTCGGGCACCGGCTCCTCGAACCAGTTGCAGTGGCCCAGCCCCAGGGCCAGGTGCAGGGCGGCCAGCTTGCGCCCCTCGAAGCCGTAGGACTGCAGCTCGACCGTCGTGCCGTGGGCCGCCGCGAGTGCCAGGGCGCGTCCCGCCGCGGCGATCCCGCCGGCATGGGTCGGCCCCGTGCGCAGGTGGCTCCAGGCCCCCGCCGCCAGGCCCGCAACAAAGGCCTCCGGCGTGACCAGGGTGTTGCCCGCCGGCAGCAGCGGAACCGCAACCTTGCGCCGCAACTCGGCATACCCGTCGAGATCGCGATCGGGCAGCGGCGCCTCGAACCAGACGAATTCCAGTTCCGCCAGGCGCCTGCCCACCCGGATCGCGGTCTCCAGGTCGTAGCGCTGCTCGACGTCGAGCATGAAGCGCATCCGCCCGCCATGGGCGGCATGGACGGCACCGACCATGGCGAGGTCCCAGTCGGGATCGCAACGGGTGTGCAGCTTAACGGCACCGTAGCCCCGGTCGGCGAGGTCGCCGACAAAGGCGACGTAGTCGGCGATCTCACCCAGGACGGGCGTGCTGGCATAGGCTGGCAGGCTGGCCCACGCCCCGCCCAGGTAGAGCCACAACGGCACCTCGGCGGCGCGCGCGGCCATGTCCCACAGGGCGATGTCGATCAGCGATTCGGCACGCCGCCGCGGATCGTCGCAGGTACGCAGCAGGCGCCCCGACACCGCCTCGCGCTCCAGGGCGGAGGCCGCCAGGACCTGCGGCGCGATCAGCGCCAGGCGATCGGCAAGCCAGCGGTCGGGCGCGGCAGTCTGTTCGCCCGGCGCACCCTCGGGCACGTTGGAAGTGTTGGAGGCCCAGCCCTCGACACCGTTGCGCGCCGTCAGGCGCAGGATGTTGTCGGTGACGCGGACAAAGCCGTCCTGGCCGGTCCAGCGATAGGGCGGCGTCGTGACCGGCGCGACCGCGTAGATGCGGATGCGCACGATGTCGAGATCGCGGCTCACCGGGGTGACCCGCCGATGCAGGCTGGCAGCGGCTTCATGGCTTCCTCCTGCGCCGACCCTAGCGGCCGGACCGGCACGCTGTCACGGGACTGGCCTCAGGAACCCTTGAACACCGGCGCACGTTTCTCGGCGAAGGCGCGCGCACCTTCCATGAAATCGTCCGAGAACAGCATCTTCTCGTAGGTCGGCAGGCCGCTCGATCCGCTGCCCTTGCCGGCGATGGCGCGGCGCGTGACCTCGAAGGATTCCGGCAGCGACAGGTGCATCATCGCCCCCAGCGCCTCCTTGAGCGCCTGCAGGGCGAGCGGCGCACCCTCGGCGATCTGCGCCGCCAGGGCGCGGCTGGCCTCCTGCAGCCTTTCACCGGGCACCACCTCGTGCACCAGGCCCCAGTGCTTGGCCTCCGCGGCGCCCATGCGGCGGCCGGTCAGGAACAGCTCCATGGCGACGTTGTAGGGCAACCGGCGCGGCAGGCGCTGGATGGCGCCGGCGTCGGGCAGGAAGCCGCGCTGCATCTCGGGCAGGAAGAACTCGGCATGTTCGGCCGCGACCATGATGTCGCAGGCCAGGGCGATCTCGAAGCCGCCGCCCACGGCGATGCCGTTGATCGCGCCGATCACCGGCTTCTTGAGGTCCCAGAACTCGACGATGCCGGCAAAGCCGCCAGGCAGCCTGTCGGCCGAATCCAGCGCCGCCTCGTTGCTCTCGATGGCGGCGATCTCCTTGAGATCCCAGCCCGCCGAGAAGATGCGCTCGCCCTGGCCCGTGACGAGGCCTACGCGCAGTTCGGGGTCGTCCTTCAATTCGCACAGCGCGGCATACATCTGGCGGCTGAACTCGCGGTTGATCGCATTGGCCGGCGGCCGGTTCATGGTGATCTCGAGCACGCGCCCGAGACGCTGCGTGGTGATGAAGGACATGGCTGGTTCCCTGCCGGCTGGAGCGGGGAGATTAGGGCGGAGGCCGCACGCGCCGCCACGGAAATCGCGGGGAGCGGCGTGCTGCCCTCCCCGGTCGGGCGCAGCAAACGACCCGGGTTGCGCTATGGCCGCCTGTGCTCCATAAAATCATTCCATCGCACCCGGCACGGGCGGAGCATGTCTGCCGGGCGCTTTTCAACAGGGAGTGCAACAACATGTCAGTCTGGAAGACACTGACGGGATCCGTGGCAGCAGGGGCAATTGCCGCCACGTTCGCCATTCAGGGCGCCTCGGCGCAGGTGCCCGAGTCGAACGAGCCGATCAAGCTCGCGATGAACGAGTGGACCGGCCAGCACATCAGCACGGTCGTCGCCGGCGAGGTGCTCAAGCGCATGGGCTACACCGTCGAATACGTCACGGCCGGCTACTATCCCCAGCTCACCGCCCTGGTCGACGGCGATCTCGACGGCTCGCTGGAGATCTGGAGCTCCAACATCGGCGAGGGCTTCGATGAGGCCATGGCCACGGGCAATATCTCGATCCTGGGCGAATCGGGCCTAGTACCGCAGGAAGAGTGGGTCGTGCCGACCTACATGCTCGAGATGTGCCCGGGCCTGCCGAGCTGGGAGGCGCTCAACGGCTGCGTCGATCTCTTCTCCACGCCCGACACCGCGCCCTCGGGCCGCTTCCTCGACTACCCGGCAGAATGGGGCGACTCCAACGCCCGGCGTATCGAGGCCCTGGGCCTCGACTACGTCTCGATCCCCTCGGGCGGCGAAGGCGCTCTGATCGCCGAGATGAAGTCGGCCTACGACCGCAAGGCCCCGCTGGTCATGATGTTCTGGGAGCCGCACTGGATGTGGGCCCAGTACGACATGACCCGCGTCAACCTTCCCGAGCATGTCGAGGGCTGCGAGACCGATCCCGCGGTCGGTCCCGATCCCGAGGTCGTCTACGACTGCGACTGGGCGCCCGGTTCGATCTGGAAGGTCGTCAACAACGACCTGCAGAACACCCATCCGGCCGCCTGGAAGCTGATCGAGGCCTACCAGATCAGCAACCTGGAGCAGGCCCAGATGATGTCGGAGATCGACGACAAGGGCCGCGACCTGATGGAAGTGGTCAACGAATGGCTCGACGCCCATCCCGACCAGGTCAACGCCTGGACCGACGCGGCCATGATGTAGGGTTGCTCCGCGACCGAAGCCTCGAGGGGCCGGGCGGCAACGCCCGGCCCCTTTTTCGTGGCCGTCAGGGCAGCACGAAGCCGTCAGCCAGTTCGGTGACCTCCCGAAGGAAGGGAATCTCGGCGACCTGCTCGCCCAGCTCGCGGGCGAAACGGTGGCCTTCGTAGACCGCCGCTGCGATGGTCGCGGGACCGTGGCAGTCGCCGATCCGGCGCAAGGTCGTCACGCCGGCCGCCGCCAGCCGGCCGGGATCGCCGGCAAGGTCCCGGTAGAGGGCATCCTCGGGCAGGCGCGAGGTCACCATCACCACCGTCCCGACCGAAAGCTCGCGCATGCGGCCGGTGTAGATGCAGGAAAGCGTCGCGCCGTCCTCGTCGATGGCGTGCAGACGGTGGCTCGCAACGATGGCGACGCCCAGCCCCATCAGGCGGGCCTGGATGCGGTATTGCTCCAGGGTGTGATCGGTCCAGGACGACACCTTCGAATCCGGCGTCGCCAGGGTGACCTCGCAGCCGGCATCGCTGAGCAGTTCGGCGATGACGCCGCCCATGTAGTAGTGGTCGTCGTCATAGACCAGCACCGGCCCCTCCGGGATGGTGCCCGCCATGATGTCGTCGGGGGTCAGCACGTTGGCGCCATCGGTGCCGGGGATCGGAAACTGGTGCGCCCGGCCGTAGCCGTCGCGGCGCCAGCGGGACCCCGTGGCGATGGCGATGTGGGCGGCGCCGAACTCCAGCACCTGCTCGGCGGTCAACCGGCTGGCCGGGAAGACCTCGACATTGGCCATCTGGGAGAGCTGGTAGGTGCGGTAGTCGCGCACCCGCGCCCAGGCCGAAAGGCCCGGCAGGGCGCTTTCGCGCGTGACGCGCCCGCCCAGTTCCTCGCTCGCCTCGGCCAGGGTCACCGCGTGACCACGCTGGCCGGCCGCGCGCGCGGCTTCCAGCCCTGCCGGCCCGGCGCCCACGACCAGCACCGCCCCCTCGACCGTCTTTGCGGCTATGCGTTCGGGATGCCAGCCCTTGCGCCATTCCTCGCCCTTGGTCGGGTTCTGGGTGCAGCGCATGGGAGCCTTCATCGTGTCCCAGGCCACGCAGATGTTGCAGCCGATGCACTCGCGGATGTCCTCGATGCGGCCCTCCTCGATCTTCTTCGGTAGGAAGGGGTCGGCGATCGAGGGCCGCGCGGCGCCGATCATGTCCATGATTCCGCCCTTGATGACCGAGACCATGCGGTCGGCGCTGGTGTAACGCCCGACACCGACGACGGGTTTGCTCGTGACCTGCTTCACGAAGGCGATGAAGGGTTCCTGCGCGCCTTCCTCGCCGAAGCGGCTGGTCACCGAATCGTTCTCCCACTCGGCGACGTTGACGTCCCAGAGATCGGGAAGTTCGGCGAGCATCTCGACGATCTCGCGTCCCTCCTTGTCCCACGCCATGCCTTCATCGCCGCGCAGTTCATCGACCGCGAAACGGATCACGACGCCCATGGTGTCGCCCACCGCCTCCTTGGTCTCCTCGACGATCTCGCGGAACAGGCGCACCCGGTTCTCAAGGCTGCCGCCGTATTCGTCGGTGCGGAAGTTGTAGCGCTTCAGCATGAACTGGCCGGCCAGCGACAGGTTGTGGCCTGCGTAGCAGCAGACGATGTCGAAGCCGGCATCGCGCGCCCGCTTGGCGGCGTCCAGATGCCAGCGCCGGTAGTCGCGGATATCGGCCTTGTCCATGGCGCGCGCCTGCACCGGTACATTGCCCATGACCGGCATGTGGCTGGGGAACAGCGGCACATCGCGGCTGTAGAGATTGGCCGCCCACTTGCCGTTGTGCACCAGCTCGATCAGCGCCAGCGAGCCGTGTTCGTGCACGGCATCGCACATGCGCGCGAGATAGGGCACGTCCTTGTCGGACCACAGGCGGCCCTCGGTCGCGGGCGTGATGTCGCTTGAGGGATGGATGTCGATCTGCTCGGTCGAGATCACCGCCCAGCCGCCCTCGGCCTTGACCCCGCGCATCGCCGCCATGCTCGAGGGAAAGGTACGTCCCATGCCATTGCAATGGGGCACCTGGTAGAAGCGGTTGCGCGCGGTGACCGGGCCGATCCGCACCGGCTCGAACAGGATATCGTAACGGGGGTCGCGGCTCATGCCATTCTCCTGGGCCAGGCGTCCGACAGCCCGACGTTTTCGCGCAGGAACGGCGCCTCGTCGAGCGGCACCTCGGTGTCGAGCTGCCGGGCATATTTGTGGCCGCCGTAGACCGCCGCTGCAACCAGGCCCGGCGCCAGGCAGTCGCCGATCGCCGTCAGGCTGGCGATGCCGGCCGCTTCCAGGGCCGCCGGATCGTCCTTGAGGGCGCGGAAGAGGTCGTCGACGGGATCGCGCATGGTGACCGGCACCGGCGTGCCGCAGTCGACCCAGGTGCGGTTGCCCGAATAGACGCATTCGAGCTCGAGTTCCTCGTCGCTGATCGTCGCCAGTTTCCTGCCCAGGATGAGTTCCACGCCGAGATCGATCAGGCGGGCCTGGATGCGCCCCTGCTCCATCGTGTTGTGGGTCCACACGGCAACCTCGGGCGCGGGCGTGACGTAAACGACGTCCCTGCCCTGGCCCACCAGCCTCTCGGCGAGCACGCTCGCCATGAAGTAGTGATCGTCGTCGTAGATCACCACCGGGCCCTCCACGGCCGCGTCCGCGATGATCTCGTCGGGCGTGCGGACCGTGCCGCAATCCCAGCCCGGAACCGGCCTGCGGTGCGTGCGGCCCAGGCCGTCGCGCCGCCAGACCGAGCCGGTGGCGATGGCGACATGATCGAAGCCGAACTCGCGCACCTGGCCGGCATCGAGCCGGCTGTCGAGGAACAGCTCGACATTGGGCAGCTTGTGCAGCTGGCCGATGCGCCAGTCGCGCACCCGTGCCCAGGAGGCAAGCCCCGGCAGCCCGGCAAGCGCGTTGAGATGGCCGCCCAGTTCCGTGCCGGCCTCGGCCAGCGTCACGGCGTAGCCGCGCTGGCCCAGCGCCCGCGCCGCCTCCAGCCCCGCAGGGCCGCCGCCGACCACCAGCACGCGGGCATCGCTGCCCTTCTGCGCGATCCGCTCGGGATGCCAGCCGCGCCGCCACTCCTCCCCCTTGGTCGGGTTCTGGGTGCAGCGCATGGGCATCATCATGTAGTCGCCCGAGACGCAGATGTTGCAGCCGATGCACTCGCGGATGTCCTCGATCCGCCCCTCCTCTATCTTCCTGGGCAGGAAGGGGTCGGCGATCGAGGGGCGCGCCGCGCCGATGAAGTCGACGATGCCGCGGCTGACCAGCGAAGCCATGCGGTCGACCGAGGTATAACGGCCCACGGCCACGACCGGCTTGCCCGTGACTTCCTTGACCCAGGAGACGAAGGGTTCCTGGAAACCCTCCTCGGCGAAACGGGCGGTCTGGCTGTCGTTGTGCCACTCGCTCAGGTTGACGTCCCACAGGTCCGGCAGGTCGGCGAGCAGTTCGACCACGGCGCGGCCGTCGCCATCGGCGGTGATGCCTTCGGGGCCTTCCAGTTCCTCGACCGCGAAGCGCACCGCAACGGCCATCGTGTCGCCGACGGCCTCCTTGGTATCCTCGATCACCTCGCGCAGCAGGCGCACGCGGTTCTCGATGGAGCCGCCGTATTCGTCGGTGCGCTGGTTGGTCCGGCGCGAGATGAAATCCTGTAGCAGGGTCAGGTTGTGCCCGGCATAGACATAGACGATGTCGTAGCCGGCCTGGCGGGCGCGCAGCGCGCCCTGGCGGTGCCAGCGGCGGAAGTTGGCGATGTCGGTCTTGTCCATGGCGCGCGCCTGGCCGGGCTCCCAGCCCGAGACCGGCATGGCGTTTGTCGTCATCGGGATCTCGCGCGACAGGCGGTTATGCGAGCTGTGGCCGCCATAGACCAGCTCGCAGCCGGCCAGCGCGCCGTGCTCCTTCACCGCCTCGACCATGCGCGCCATGATCGGGATGTCCTGGTCCGACCACAGCCGCGCCTCGATCGCCGGGGTGATGTCGCCGGTGTGGTGGAAATCGCACTCCTCGGTGCAGATCACGGCCCATCCGCCCTCGGCCTTGACCCCGCGCATCGCCGCCATGGAACTGGGATGGACGGTGCCCATGCCGTTGCAGTGGGGTACCTGGTAGAAGCGGTTGCGCGCCGTGACCGGTCCGATCTTCACCGGCTCGAAGAGGATGTCGTAACGCGGATCGCGGCTCATGGGATGCCCTTCCTGCTGTGTGGGCGCACTCTAGACCGGAGCACAGGGCCGAAGCCAGCCGGCCTCGCCCGCGATGCGGCAACGTTCTAGAGTTGCCCCTGAATCGGGGAACACCATGGAACAGGCACGCACACTGCGCCTTCATCGCGACGACAACGTGCTGGTCGCGGCCCGTCCGGTATCTGCCGGCCAGACGATCGACGGCAGCGGCCTGGCCGCCCGCCAGGACATCCCGGCCGGGCACAAGGTGGCGACGGCCGCCATCGCCGTGGGTGCGCCGGTGCGCAAGTTCAGCCAGATCATCGGTTTTGCCAGCACCGACATCGCGCCGGGCGAACATATCCATGTCCACAATTGCGTCATGGGCGACTTCGAGCGCGAACAGGCCGTGGGCGCCGACGTGCGCAACATCGGCGTGCTGCCGCCCGAACGGCAGGCGACCTTCATGGGTTATGTCCGCCCTGACGGCCGGGTCGGCACCCGCAACTACATCGCCATCCTGCCCTCGGTGAACTGCTCGGCCTCGGTCGTGCGCACCATAGCCGACGCCTTCAACCGCACCGGCGAACTGGCGGCCTATCCCAACATCGACGGCGTCGTCGGCTTCACCCATGGTGGCGGCTGCGGCCAGACCCACGATCCCGATTCGATGGGCAACATGCACCGCGTGCTCTGGGGTTTCGCGCGTCACCCCAATGTCACAGGCGCCCTGCTGGTCGGCCTGGGCTGCGAGGCCAACCAGATCAGCTTCCTGCTCGATGCCTACGGCCCGGAGATGACCGCGGGCCTGCGCACCATGAACATCCAGACCACCGGCGGCACCCGCGCCACGGTCGAGGAAGGCATCCGCCAGATTCGCGCGATGCTGCCTGCGGCCAATGCCGTGGCGCGCGAGAAGGT
>JAQCLG010000104.1 GCA_027592745.1 Pseudomonadota bacterium
GCTGGCGGGCGTGGCGCGCCACCGCATCCAGGCGCTGGGCGTCGAGGACTTCGGGCGCAGCGCCGACATCCCCGACCTCTACCGGGTGCACGGGCTGGATGCGCAGGCGATCGTGGATGCGGCGGCGAGGCTGTGCCTGGGGCGCTAGGCCCTCACCCTCCCAAGGCTCCGCCTTGGGCCCCTCCCTCTCCCGCTGCCGCGGGAGAGGGGCAGTGATAGCGCCACCCAAACCCCTCTCCCGCTTGCGGGAGAGGGAGGGGCCCGCGCTGCAAGCGCGGGAGGGAGAGGGTCGGCGTCAGGGGAGTTCGGGGATGATGTCTTCCTCGCGGGCGAGGTCGCCGTCGGCGGCGCCGACACGGCCGTAGTAGCCGCCCCAGATCTTCCAGCCGAGACGGCCGAGCAGCGCCGGCGAACACGCGGCCTTGACCTCCGGCAGCAGGGCGAGCTGGAAGTTGATCTGCGAGCGGAACATCGGCGCGTTGTAGACGGTGTAGAGGCCGACACGTTCGTCGGCGGCGCGGTTTTTCCCCATGCCGTGCCACAGCCGCGCATCCCACAGGATGAAGGAACCCGCGGGCGCCTCGATGCTGACAGCCTCGTTGTCGTAGTCGCGCGCCGGGTCGGGCTGCTCGCCCGAGAGGTGGCTGCCGGGGACGACGCGGGTGGCGCCGTTGTCGGCGCGGAACTCGGTGAGCGTCCAGGCCGCGGTGCAGGAGACGGCGGGTGCGATGAGACGGTCCGGGGCGCCCTCGTCGGCGCCGTGGAACTCGCCGCGGCGGATGGCGCCCGCCGGGCGCTGGCGGCTGTTGCGCTGCTGCGGCCGCGGCATCCACCACTGATCGGTATGGAGCGCCTGCATCGGCCCACCCGGGCGCACGATGCTGGAATCGAGGGAGGAGAGGACCCAGTCCTCGCCGAGCAGCGCGGCGGCCAGACGGTCCGCCACGGGGTGGAGCACGAGATCGCGGAAGATCGCGCCCTTGTTGATGAGGACGCCGACGAACTGGTGCCTGGGGCGATCGTCGCCGGGCTGCACGGTGACGGTGAAGTTCTCCGTGCCGGCCTCGCGCACGACCTCGCCGAACTCGTAGGCGATGGCGCGTTCGCGCTCCGCGCGGGCCTGGTCCTGGAGGCGCGCCTTCAGGGCAGCGACCTCGCCGGGCGTGAGGACATCGGCAACGATGCAGTAGCCGTGTTCGAAGAGGTCGTCCTCGGCGCGGTCGAGATCGGTGGTGGAACGGGGCAGCATGGCGGGACCTCCGGGGTCGCGCGAGTTTCGATCCGCGGGCGCCCGCCGTCGATGGAATTGTTGACGCATGCAATCGCGGGCCGGCTGATGTAAGACTCCAGTCACGTGCCAACGAGGGGAGTCAAGCCGTGGCCAAGTCCGACCTGCATTACATGGGTGCCGTCGAGGCGCTCGACCTGTTCAGGAAGAAGAAGCTGTCGCCCGTGGAGCTGATGGACGCCGTGATCGCGCGGGCGCAAGCGGTGCAGCCGACGATCAATTCGCTGAGCCAGACCTTCTTCGACGAGGCGCGCGAGAAGGCGAAAAAGGCCGAGGAGAAGTATGTCAAGGGCGCGCGCACCCGCGCCATCGAGGGACTGCCGCTGGCGGTCAAGGACGAGGAGGTCATCAAGGGCCTGCCCTCGTCCTCGGGATCGCTCGCTTTCAAGGACAACATCGGCGCCTACACGACCTTCATCGCCGAGCGCTGCTTCAATGCCGGCGGCATCATGCACGCGCGCACGACGACACCGGAATTCTCCTGCGCCGGCGTCACCCACAGCAAGCTGTGGGGCGTCACGCGCAACCCCTGGAACACCAAGTTCACGCCGGGCGGCAGCTCGGGCGGCACGGGCGCGACGCTGGCGGCGGGTGCTGCGACGCTCGCCACGGGTTCCGACATCGGCGGCTCGATCCGCATCCCGGCGGCCCAGTCGGGCGTCGTGGGCTTCAAGCCGCCCTACGGGCGCAACCCGCAGGGCCACATCTTCAACCTCGACTTCTACTGCCACACCGGCCCGATGGCGCGTTCGGTCGCCGACGTCGCCCTGCTGCAGAACGTCATGAGCGGGCCGCATACGCGCGACATCGCGACGGTGAAGCCGAAGATCCGCCTGCCGCTGACCTACGAATCGGTCAAGGGCATGAAGATCGCCTGGTCGATGGATCTCGGCTTCTACGAGGTCGACAGGGACGTCGTGAAGAACACCAAGGCGGCGCTGAAGAAGCTGCAGGACGCCGGCGCCATCGTCGAGGAGGTCGACATCGGCTGGACGCCGCGGGTGATGACCGCGGCGATGAACTACCTGGGTCATCTCTTCGGAGGTGTCATCGGCCAGGTGCTGACGCGCCATCGCCACGAGATGATGCCCTATGCGGTGCAGATCGCCGAGTTCGGCGCCCGCACCACCGCGGCCGATTTCATCGAGAGCCTCAACATCGCCGGCGAGATGTACGACACGCTGGGCCCGCTGCTGGCGAAATACGACGCGCTGATCTGCCCGACCAACGCCACCGCGGCGATCCCGGCCGACCACGATTCGACGCGCGACAAGATCGTCATCAACGGCGTCGAGGTCGATCCCATGCTGGGCTGGGCGATGACGCCGCCGTTCAACATCATGTCGCGCTGCCCGGTGCTCAACGTGCCGTCGGGACGCGACCGCAACGGCATGCCCACGGGCATCCAGATCGTCGGCCCGACCTACGAGGACGCCACGGTGTTCCGCATCGGCGCGGCGATCGAGGCGGCCGATCCCTGGTACACCAAGGCGGCGCACCGCCCGAAGCTGTGAGACGGCGGGGCCAGCCGTCCGCCCCGGCCCCGTCCACTCCCTTGATGCCATCTTCAAGCCAGCGGCCGCCGGCCGCTGGATCAACACCGTTCATGGAAGTGAGCCAGAAATGCCCGAGATTTCTGTCCAGAAGCAGTGCCTGGGCCTGACCAGCCTGACGCCGACCTCGTCCTTCGGCGAACCGGTCGGTCCCCTTCCCGCACAGACCAACGACAGCTTCTTCGTCGAAGGCAACCTGGCGACGGGCACCTGGGAATGCGCGCCCGGCAAGCTGCGCCTGGACCTCAACGTCACCGAGTTCTGCCATCTCCTGAAGGGCCACTGGGTGCTGACCTCCGATTCCGGCGTGGTCACCGAACTGCGCGCCGGCGACAGCTGGGTCTTCCCCAACGGCTGGAAGGGCGAGAGCGACGTGCGGGAAACGGTGCGCAAGGTCTACATGGTCGTTTCCTGATCGCTTCCGCGATGCATGAGGCGCCTTGATTCATCCAAGGCGCCGCCTGTGCCGTTCCCTCCGAACGTGCAGGGTCGGCACAAGAATGGCCCTTTCGCGCAGCGACCAGTTCGGCCACCGTGAGGCACGGCAGCCGCGCACGCTTCGGAAGGAGCACAGGAGCCATGGACGATCCCGGCCAACCCATCAGGAACCGCCTTTCGCGGGCGCTGCCGTGAGCGAACCGCTGCATCGCAGCCGGCGTGACCGCCGCCCGGCCGTCGAGGTGCGCCCCCCGCGCCCTATCTGGTGCGGCGCATCCCGACCTACGACATCCTTTCCGAAGAGGGCCTGGCCCTGATCGAGGCGAACGCCGACCGCCTGCTCGAGGAGGTCGGCGTCGACGTGCGCGGCGATCCGGTGGCGCTGGAGCTGTTCCGCGAGGCCGGGGCACAGGTGCAGGGCGAGCGGGTGCGCTTCCCCGCCGGCCTGTGCCGCTCGATCATCGCGGCCTCGGCGCCGGAGCAGTTCCGCCAGCATGCGCGCAACCCCGAGCGCAGCGTCGAGATCGGCGGCAACAACGTCGTCTTCGCGCCGGCCTACGGGGCACCCTTCGTACGCGGTCTCGACGTCGAGCGGCGCTACGCGACGCTGGAGGACTTCAACCGCTTCGTCATGCTGTCGCAGGCGCTGCCGCAGATGCACCACAGCGGCGGCACGATCTGCGAGCCGACCGACATCCCGGTGAGCAAGCGCCACCTCGACATGATCTACGGCCACCTGCGCTATTCCGACAAACCGTACATGGGCGCGGTGACCTCGGGCGAGCGGGCCCAGGACAGCATCGCAATGACGCAGATCGCGTTCGGCCGCGAGTTCGTCGCGAACAACTACTGCATGGTCTCGCTGATCAACATCAACTCGCCGCTGGTGCTCGACGCCACCATGCTCGACGCGCTGCGGGTCTATGCCGCCCACGGCCAGGCCTGCCTGTTCACCCCCTTCATGATCGGCGGCGCCTCGGGACCGGTGAGTCCGGCGGCGATGCTGGCGCAGACGCTGGCCGAGGCGATGCCCGGCATCGCCCTGACCCAGCTTGTGCGCCCCGGCGCGCCCGTGATCTTCGGCCTGCTGGTCTCGGGCCTCAACATGAGGAGCGGCGTGCCGACCCGCTTCGACGAGACGTGGAAATGCCTGCTGGCGGGCGGCCAGCTCGCCCGGCGGCTGGGCGTGCCCTACCGCTGCGGCGGCATGACTTCGACCTCCAAGACCCCCCACGTCCATGCCGGCATGGAGGGCGCGACCTATGCGACCTACTCCATGCTGGCCGGCGTCAACTTCCTGCTGCATGCCACCGGCACGATCGAGGGCGGGTTGTGCCTGTCCTACGAGAAGTCCGTCCTGGACTGCCACTACCTGGGCGCGCTGGGGCGCATGATGGACGGCATCGACCTCGACCAGGACGAATTCGGTCTCGAGGCACTTGCCGAGGCGGGGCCAGGCGGCAATTTCCTGGCCACCAAACACACGCTGGCCCGCTACCGCGAGGCCTTCTACGAATCTCCGCTGTTCGACAGCAAACCGTTCGAGCAGAGGCGCGACGAGGGTTCGCCGGATGCGGCACAGCGGGCAAACACCGAACTGCGGTCCCTGCTGGCCGACTACGAGCCGCCGCCGATAGACGCGTCAGTCGACGCGGCGCTCCAGGACTTCATGGCCGAACGCAAGGCCATGCTGCCCGACAGCTTCGCGTGAGCCCGCGGCCATGAGCACCTACGACTACATCGTGGTCGGCGCCGGATCGGCCGGCTGCATCGTGGCGCGGCGCATCGTCGAGCGGACCGAGGCCCGCGTCCTGCTGCTGGAGGCCGGCCGCGACGACCGCCACTGGACGGTGCGCATGCCCGCCGGCGGCCGCGCCCACTACGTGCCGAACGCACCCTACAACTGGAGCTTCGAGAGCACGCCGCAGCCGCACCTGGGCGGGCGGCGCATCTACCAGCCGCGCGGCAAGGGGCTGGGCGGCTCGTCCTCGATCAACGCGCTGATCTACCTGCGGGGACACCCGCTCGACTACGAGCGCTGGAGCAGCGAGGGGGCCGCGGGCTGGTCCTATGCGGAGGTGCTGCCCTACTTCCGGCGCCTGGAGCGTTTCGCGCCGGGGGCCGACACCTTCCGCGGTGGCGACGGCCCGGTCGGCGTCTGCCGCAACGAGGCGCTGATCGCCATCGAAAGGGCCTTCCTGGAAGCGGGGCGCCAGGCAGGATTTCCGGCAACCGAGGACGTCAACGGCCGGCAGCAGGAAGGTTTCTGCCGTTTCGACATGAACGTCAACCGGGGCGTGCGCGCCAGCACGGCGCACGCCTACCTCCACCGCATGGCCCCCTCGCCGCGCCGGACCGTGCGCACCGGGGCGCTGGTTCATCGCGTCCTGTTCGAGGGAAGCCGCGCGGTCGGCATCGCCTGGGAGGCGGGCGGCAGGCAACACGAGGCGCGCGCCGATCGCGAGGTGGTGCTGAGCGCGGGCGCCTTCGGGACGCCGCAGATCCTGATGCTCTCGGGCGTCGGGCCGGCCGAGCACCTGAAGGCCGTGGGTGTCGACGTGCGCCACGACCTGCCCGGGGTCGGGGCCAACCTGCACGACCATCCCGAGATCCACATCCAGCACCGCTCGAAGCTGCCGGTGACGCTCAACGGCTACCTGCGGCTCGACCGCAAGGTGCGCGCGGGGCTGGAATGGTTCCTGTTCAAGACGGGCATGTGCGCGCGCAACTTCTCCAACACGGGGGCCTTCCTGTGCAGCGGGCCGGATTTCACCCATCCCGACATCCAGTTCCATTTCGCGCCCTGCTTCTTCCTTGAGGGACGCGGCATGCGGGCGGACATGCACGGCTACCTGCTCGACAGCGGCCCGATGCGCCCGACCAGCCGCGGCAGCCTGCACCTGGCCTCGGCCGACC
Source organism: Pseudomonadota bacterium (assembly GCA_027592745.1). Classification (GTDB taxonomy): domain Bacteria; phylum Pseudomonadota; class Alphaproteobacteria; order SP197; family SP197; genus CALGGB01. The sequence goes on from JAQCLG010000104.1 coordinate 6,196, forward strand.
CCCGTGCGGCGCCGCTGATCAACCCCAACTACCTGGCGACCGAGGAGGACCGGCAGGCGATGCGCGACGGCATTGCGCTGGCCCGCGAGACCCTGGCGCAGGCCGCCTTCGTGCCCTACGACGCGGGCGAGGCGATCCCCGGGCCGGGGACGAAAACGAAGGCCGAGATCGACGCCTTCATCCGCGAGAAGACGGCCAGCGCCTACCATCCCGTCGGCACCTGCCGGATGGGCGAGGCGCGCGATCCCATGACGGTGGTCGATCCCCGGGGGCTGGTGCGCGGGCTGGAGAGGCTGCGGGTGGTCGACGCCTCGATCATGCCGAGCGTGGTCAGCAGCAACACCAACGCACCCTCGATGATGATCGGCGAGAAGCTGGCCGATGCCATCACCGGCAGCCCGCCGCCGGCCCCCATCGCGGCAGCGTTCGTCGCCCGCACAGCGGTCGCGGCAGCCTGACGGCTTCCCTGCCCCGCACCCGGCGCTACAGCCAGTCGCCCGGCGGCGCCTTGATCCATCTCAAGGCGCCGCATCGCGTTTGGACCTCCTGATGACGACGAATCGCCATCAAGAAGGGGGACTTGCCATCATGACCGCAGCACCGCAGATCGACGGACTGAAAGCAGACTGGGATCCCGACTGGATCCTAACCGACGAGCAGAAGGACCTGAAGGCCAGGCTGATCGAACTCTGCAAGTCGACGCTGCGACCCAACGGCATCGAGTTCGACAAGACCTACGAATACCCGCGCAAGAACCTGGAGGCGCTGGCGTCCATGGGCCTGCTGGCGCTGCACGTGCCCAAGAAGTACGGCGGCATGGGGCAGAACCACACCTGCTGCGCCATGGTGCTGGAGACGATCTGGCGCTACGGCTGCAGCTCGACGACGCTGGTCTACACCATGCACCTGCTGGCGGTGACCGAGCTGCTGTTCCGCGCCGAGGGCAACCCCGAGATCGAGAAGGTGCTGCGCCGGCTCAACAAGGACGTCTTCGTCGGCACCGCCTCCTATTCCGACCCCGAGACCGGCTCGCATTTCTGGTATCCGATGGCGTCCAAGGCCGAGGAGACCCCCAACGGCTGGAAGGTCAACAAGCGGTCGTCGTGGACGACCTCGGGCGGCTTTGCCGACTTCTACGTCGCACAGACCTCGAGCCCCAACTTCAACGGCAACTTCGCCGACCTCTCGGTCTTCCTGATCTACAAGGACGAGATCGTCAGCCACGCCAGCACCTGGTCCGCCATGGGCATGCGCGGCAACCAGTCCGGCCCGATCGAGATCAACGGCGTCGAGGTGCCCAAAAACCGCATGATCAGCCCGCCGGGCGACGGCGCCATCTCGAACGACGAGGCCGTCGACCCGCTGACCCTGGTGCTGTTCGGCGCCTCCTACAACGGCATGTCGCTCGCCGCCATGGACCTCGCGCGCACCCAGGTGACCCGCAAGGTGCACAAGGACGTCGGCGTGCGGGTCGCCGCCTACCCCACGATCCAGGACTACTTCGGCGAGTGCCTGATGGATACCGAGTCCTCGCGCCTCTACACCTTCGGCGTCGCCCAGGCGCTCGACCGTGCGACCGACAACTGCGACTGGGAACGCCACGGCCGCGAACCCGACTGGCTGCCGCGCACGTCGCTGCTGCCCTGGACGTGGATGGCGAAGTTCCTAGCCTGCAAGAACGCCTACAACGTCGTCGACAAGATGCTCCAGGCCTCCGGCGGCACGGGCTACAAGACGGAGATGGGGCTGGAGCGCATCCTGCGCGACGCCAAGGCCGGCTGGGTCATGGGCCCGACCAACGAGGTTGTGCCAGTTCGTCGGCAAGGCCTGCCTGCTGGGCTTCGAATCGCTCGACTACTGGAACCAGGTGGTCAACGAGAACGTGCTGAAGAACGAGATCAAGAAACTCGACGCCGAGGGCAAGAGGAAGCTGATCGCCGAACTGTCCAAGGATCTGGGATAGGCATCACCGCCCGAGCGGTCATGCAAGGGGAGCCCGAACGGGCTCCCCTTGTCGTTTCGGGGCATCGCGCGCATTAGAGCAAATCATCCTTCCGCGGAATCGCTTCGTGATTGCACGGAAGGATGTGCATTTGCTCTATCTTGTTGATGTAGAGCGGATTCACACGATTACCCGGGACCGCCAAACGGTTCCGGTAATCGTGATCCGCACTAGCAAGACGTGCAACCGTGGCCAACCAATGGCGAAGCATGACCGACATACGGGAAGCCGAACGGCAACTCCTTCTGGAGCGCTGGGAGCGTTACCGACAGACCGGCAATGCGATCGACGAGGACACCGCCGAGACGTGGCTGCAGAGCCTGGCGCGGGGTGACGTTGCACCATGGTCGCGCGGCGACTGACCTGGCTACCGGAAGCACTCGAAGACATCGCCCGGCTCTGGCATGTTCGCGAGCTCCTTTGAAACCGGCAGTCCTCACGACCGCAGAAGCCACACGAACATGCAAGCCGACATCTCCGCCATCGTCGACCGCTTCCCTTCCCTGCGCATCGCCGTCGTGATCGCGCAGGGGCTGATGATTCTGGCCGAGCGCCCCGCGGCGCTGGATGCCGAGATCGCGGCCATCGAGGCGGAGGCGGCGGCGCGGTTTGCCGAGGTGGCGATGCCCGACATTCCGGGGGTCCAGGTCTGGCGCGAGGCCTACAAGGCGTTCGGTATCAAGAAGACGAGCTATCGCTGCTCGGTCGAGCGGCTGATCCGCAAGGTGGTGCGCTATGGCGCGCTGGCACGCATCAACCCGTTCGTCGATGCCTACAATGCGGTCTCGCTCAAGCATGTCTTCCCGCTGGGCGCCGACGACCTCGACCATGTCGCGGGCGACATCTGCTTCCGGGAGTCGCGGCCGGGCGACAGCTTTCTGGCGCTGGGCGAGGAGAACGCACAGGACGACCCGCCCAAGCCGGGCGAGATCGTCTATGCCGACGAGGCCAAGGTGCTGTGCCGGCGCTGGAACTGGTACCAGGACGCGCGCAGCCCGGTGACGTCGGCGACGACGCGGGCGGTGCTGACGGTCCAGAGCCTGGGGCCGGGCGACCTGGACGCCGCGGTCGCCGACCTGACGCGGCTGCTGCAGGAGCAGACGGGTGCGCGCATCGGCCATGCGATCCTCGACCGGGGGAATCCCAGCCAGGCGCTGCCCTGCTGAAAATCATCCGGCAGTGACTATGGCCACTGCGGCAGCGTGCGCCTTGCGCCATATCCCCGCGCCCCGGGGCATGGTGCCCCTCAGGACACCCGGATGAAACGCAGCAACCTTGCCATCGGACTGGCCCTGGCCAGTCTTCTTGCCACCCTGACCAGCGCACCCGCGCAGGCCACGGGCGACCCCGAGCGGGGCGCCTACCTCGCCGCCATCAGCGACTGCGGCGGCTGTCACACGCCCGGCGCCATGACGCCCCAACCCGACATCAGCCGCCCCATGGCCGGCAACGCCATCGGCTTTGCCATCCCCGAACTGGGCATCTTCTACCCGCCCAACCTGACGCCCGACATCGCCACGGGCCTGGGCGCCTGGACCGAGGACGAGATCGTGCGCGCGATCCGCACCGGCGAGCGGCCCGACGGGCGCATCCTGGCGCCGATCATGCCGTGGCGCGCCTATGCCGCCTATTCCGACGCCGATATCGCCGACCTGGTGGCTTATCTGCGCAGCCTGCCCGCGGTCGAACACCAGGTGCCCGGCCCGTTCGGTCCCGACGAGACGCCGCCGGCGCCCTACATGGCCTTCGTCTTCCCGCAGTAGTTCGGACAGGTCAGACCTTCAGAGGTCGGCGACGACCCAGCCCCAGCCGTTTTCCTCCGTGGCGAAGAAATCGGCGACGGCGACGTAACCGCCCAGGACCTCGAAGGGCGTGAAGAGGTCGAGGGGGCAGCCGGGCACGGGGGCGAGCGACAGCGAGACCCTGCCCGGCTGCTGCGACTTCACCACGAGGTCGGGCGAGGTGTCACGCCCGATGACCTGGCGCAGCGAGGTGCCGGGGCCGTCGGGGGCGGGAAAGGTGCGCAGGTTGAGGTGCGGCAGGGTCGCCAGCGCGGGCGGCATGGGGCATCGGCATCGGGTGTGATCGCCAGTTCGACGATGCGGGCGCCCTTGCGCTCGGCTCAGCCGACCAGGGTGCCGTCGGGCCGTGCCTCGATGCCGATGGCGGCCTGTTTCTTCGGATAGCCCCAGAGTTCGCGCCCGGCGACGATGGCGGCATCGTTGTCCTCGTACTCGAAGACGTAATGGCCGCCCGGCTGGCCGCGGAAGGTCACCGGAACGACGATGGCGACGTCGAAGAACGGACATTTCGCGTTGTTCGTGGAGTCGACCGCCGAGACCGCGAAACGGTCGTCTCCGGCATAGTCGAAGGGCGTAGGTTCCAGGATGGCGCGGACGACCTCCTCGCTGCCCCGGCAGACGAAGTAGAGGATGCGCTGGTCGCGCGCCTCGTAGGGCACGAAGGGACTGGGATAGAGCGGCGCGTGCACCGGCATGTTGTTGGCCGCCGGGAAACGCGCCATCGCTGCGCGCCCGTCAGCCGGCATCGGCGAGCAGGCGGCAATCGTCGCGCACGCAGGCTTCGAAGGCCTCCCGCGTCGCCTCGTCGAGCAGGCTGGTGGGTTCGCCGTCGAGGTAACCCTTGGCCGCCAGTTCCTCCTGGTACCAGAGGATACGCTCGGGCCCGCCCAGTTCGGCGGCGCGCAGGAAGCTGTCGAGCGCCTCCTCGGGCCGGCCCAGGGCGGAGAGCAGATGGGCCTGGGTATCGACGAAATCGGTGTTGTCGGGTTGCAAGGCCATGCCGATCTCGATGTCCTCGAGCGCTTCGGCATAGTCGATGCCGGCGACGAAACGGCGCCAGGCGCGGCCGTTGTAGGCCGGCGCATAACGCGGCTCCATCCGGATCAGCAGGCCGTAGTCGTCGATCGCGCCGCCGCTGTCGCCCATGCGCCCCTTGAGTTCGGCGCGGCCGGCCAGGGCCATGACATTGCCGGGTTCGAGGGAGACCGCCTTGTCGTAATCGGCCAGGGCGGCCTCGTAGTCGCCGGTCTCCATCTCCATGATGCCGCGCAGATGCCAGTTGATGGCGGTGTGGGGATCGACGTTGATCGCCTGGGAGAGGTCGTAGATCGCCTCGTCGAAGCGGCCGAGCTGGGCGAGTGCCAGGCCGCGCGCGCTGAACGTCTTCTCCGGCTCCAGCACCAGCGGCAGGGCCTCGGTAAAGTCTGCGACGGCGCGTTCGGGATCGCCCAGGGCATCGTGGGCCATGCCGCGCTGGTGCAGGAACATGCCGCGGTACTGGGCTTCCAGCCCCGGCGTCTCCAGGCAGCGCGTATAGGCCTCGACCGCCGTCTCGGGGTCGCCCGAGGCATCGGCCATGATCGCCACTTTGCACCAGTCCTGTTCGTCCTCCTGGGCGAAGGCCGGACCGAGAAGCGCGACGGACGCCGCAAGCAGAACCAGGACAAACCGCATCGACGATGCTCCCGTGAGGCAGACTGGAGAGGACCATAAGGCTTCCGCGCCGCGGGCGAAACCGCAGGGTCCGGAGTCAGCGGGCGGTCACGCCGCCGTGGATCGTGCGCCCGTCCTTGACCGTCTCGACCACGGCGATGCCGGCGAGGTCACGGGCCGCCATGGCGACGGGATCGTCGGCGAGGACGACCAGGTCGGCGCGCAGGCCCGGCGCCAGCCTGCCCTTGTCGGCTTCCTCGAAATGCTGGTGGGCGCCGGCACGGGTCAGCGCGGCGAGCGCGGTCGCGGTGTCGAGACATTCGGCAGGACCCAGGGTGGCGCCGCTGCGGGTGGTGCGGGTCACGGCCGACCACAGCAGGCGCCAGCTGTCGGAAGGCACCACCGGCGAATCGTTGTGCAGGGTGAAGGCGATGCCGCGCGCCAGGGCCGAGGCGGCCGGGCTGATGCGCGCGGCCCGCTCGGGACCGAGCACGGCATCGCGGTGCCAGTCGCCCCAGTAGAAGGTGTGGGCGACGAAAAAACTCGCCAGCACGTCGAGGGCGGCCATGCGGTCGAGCTGGTCCTTGCGCACGGTCTGGGCGTGGATCATCACCGGGCGGCGGTCCGCCCTGCCCTGGCGGGCGGTGGCGCGGTCGATGGCGTCGAGGAACTGGTCGGCGGAACGGTCGCCGTTGCAATGGGCCAGCACCTGCCAGCCGCGGGCGAACAGGCCATCGACCAGGGCGTCGACCGCGGCATCCTCCAGCAGGGGGTAACCGGCGTAGTCCGCCGGCCAGACGGCGGGCGGGCTGAGATAGGGCTGCGTCAGCCAGGCGGTCTTGCCCTGGGGCGAGCCGTCCAGGACGAGCTTGGCGCCGCCGATGCGCAGGCCGCCGTCGTAGCCCTGGGGGGGGCGGCAGGCCGTCGATCTCGGCGGGATCGCGCACGAAGGGATAGGCCACGACATCGAGGTCGAGGCGTCCCGCCGAGGCAGCGTGGCGCAGCAGAGCCATCTCGTCGGCATTGCTGGCGCCGTCCTGGGCGGTGGTGATGCCCCAGGCGGCATAACGCCGCTGGGCTTCGTCGAGCAGGTCGAGCAGGCGCGCGCCGTCGAAGCGCGGCAGGACGTCGGTGTAGAGATGGAGGGCATGCTCCTCGACGATGCCGTCGGGTTCGCGGCTACCGGGACGGCGGCGCACGATGCCGCCGGGAGGGTCCTGCGTCGCTGCGTCGATCCCGGCAAGCCGGAGCGCAAGGCTGTTGCCCGCGGCGAAATGGGCCGAGACATGCCAGACGAAAATCGGGATGTCGGTGGAGACGGCATCGAGATCGTCGCGCGTAGGGTGGCGGTGTTCGGCGATCAGGGATTCATCGTAACCCGCGCCGATCAGCCAGCCTTCGTAGAGGCCGCCGCGGTCGCGATGGTCGCGCAGCGCCTGCTACAGCTCGCCGATCGAATCGACCGGCCCGGCAGGGCACGGCTGGACATCGGCAAAACCAAGGTAGAGCGCGGTACTGGCGAGGTGGCCGTGGCCGTCGACAAGGCCCGGCAGCATGGTCAAACCGTCGAGGTCGACGATGCGGGTGGCGGGTCCGGCAAGGCCCATCACCGTCTCGTCGTCGCCCACCGCCAGGATGCGCCCGCCCGAGACGGCAAGGGCGCCGGCCACGGGTTTCCCCGGGTCCATGGTGAGCAGGTTGCCGCCGCGCCAGATGCACTCGGCACCCCGGTCGGCGGCCAGCGCCAGCAGGCCGGCGAGCGGCATGCCGCTTGCCCTGCGATGCGT
>JAQCLG010000105.1 GCA_027592745.1 Pseudomonadota bacterium
AAACTCGCCTCCATCCGTCTCATGATCAGAAAACTCTGCAATCCCTCATGAAGTCTCCGGACAGACTCTGAGTTTGCATTTTCTTATCGTGACTAGCTGATCGAGCGTATCACGCGCAATGCCCGTCGCGTGTGGAAAACGCAGCGACTTGTCTGAATATTTGACCCTTTTGTTTAAGACTGTTTTACATTTGAGGCGGCACGGCCATGCCGTCTTTTTTTACCACAGCTGGGCCGGATTCCTTGGCTGACCGCCGCTGGCGATCCCATGCAGCGCCCGCGTGCGTGCCTCCAGCGCGGCGGCCAGGGTTTCGGCCAGCGTCAGCGCCTTGTTCAGTTCCGTGGCCGTGACATAGGTCAGCATCGCGCCCGCCAGTTCGGCCTCTCCCGCATCGAGCAGGATCTCGGCCGTGCGTGTGGTGCGCGCCTCCTCGTCCTGCAGGCGGGCCTCGACGGCTTCCCAGATCGCGGTGACCTCGGGCAGGTAGGTCTCGTGGTGCTGGCCGATCAGATAGAGCAGGCGCTTGAACACGGCATTGGCCGAACGTGTGCCCTCGATGCCCTGCGGCACGACCGAAAGGGTCTTGCCGCCGTCGCGTTCGGCATGGCGCAGGTCGATGAAGCGGGCATCCTCGCCGCTCGTCAGGTAGCGGTGCTGGCGGAACTCCTCGGGCACCTGGGTGACGCCCAGCCAGACCGGCACGAACGGGGCCGCGATGGCGCCGATCTGGGTGTGCCAGAGCAAACGCAGGGCGTCGTGGCGGGGATGATGCAGCGGCACGACCTGGCCGTAACCGGCGGTGTCGCCGGTCAGCCTGTCGGTGCGCACGGCCCACATCATGTTCTCCAGGCCGATCTTTTCGGGGCGTCCTGCGCGCTTGCGCATCTCGTCCTCGATCCAGGCGACGCCGTCGTGGCGCAGCTTGCCGTCGCCGTAGGCCGCGTTGACGTCGAAGGGTGTGCCGGGCTGCCACCAGCCCTGTTCCCGGGCAAGTTCGGTGAGGTGGTCGGGATAAAGGAAATCCTCCCGCGCGGGCTCGTCGACCGGCACGATGCCGATGTAGCCCGGGCGCGAGGCGCGGATGGCGTCGGCGCCGACGCGCTCGGCGACCCAGAGGCCGCGCCCGCCGGCGAACTTTATGACCACCCAGGCCTCGTCGGGATCGGCGATGAAATGGGAATTGCCGCCATAGGTCGAATAGCCGTGTTTGCCGATCAGCGCGCCGATCAGTTCGACGCCCTCGCGTGCCGTCCTGGCCCGCTCGACGACGATGCGCGCGAGATCGCTGTAGTTGGGCCCCTTCTGGTCGCGCGGCGTCATGTCCTTGAGTTCCTGGCGCGACGGCGACCAGATGTCGCGCACGGCGACACCGTGTTCGTTGAGGCCGCCGTTGGTCAGCGGTGCGGGCACGCCCAAGTAGTAGCTGTAGCTGACGCGGATGTGGCGCGCCGTCTCGGCGGCCTGGGGAATCGTGCTCAGCACGCCGGGCATGTCGGCCTAGGGTGTCACGCCCACGGTGATCGTCGCGCCTTCGGGATGCTGCCTGCGCGGCATCACCTCCAGCCAGTGGCTCGAGGGTTCGTCGCCGTAGCCGCCCAGCCAGGCATGGCCGTCGCGCGTGTGGTTCTTCCCGACGTAGAGGCCGTAGCTCATGTGATCTTCCCCGCTGCTTTCATGGGCCACCTCTAGCAGACAACCCGGCCCCCTGCGCAAGCCGGCTTCAGACCCGCTTGATCGAACTGCCCAGGTTCAGCGCGCTGTCGCCGGCGCTGTCGTCGAGCAGTTCTCCCGCGCCGGGCATCGATCCGTCGCCCGATCTCAGGGCATAGATCGGATCCTGCATCTCGTACCAGCCCAGGAAGGGCGCGTGGAGCTGATAGCCGATCAGCTTCTGCAGGCCCGGCGAGAGCGTGCGTGCGACCTCGGGCGGGCAGGCCAGGTACTGGTTCTCCTCCTGGCGCAGCCAGCCCAGCGCGTAGCCCAGGATGATGCCGGTGCGCCAGCGGTCGGTGAAGTTGGGCGCTCCGCCGTGGTAGAGCGCGCCGTCGTAGATGATCGCCGAGCCGGAGGGCATCTCCGCCTGCACCACCTTGTCGCCGGGTCCGGGCAGGCGCTCGTCGTCCCACAGATGGCTGCCGGGCACGGTCTGCGTGGTGCCGTTTTCGGCCGTGAAGTCGCTCACCGCCCAGATCACGGTGATCACGCTGGGCTCGCCGGGGTGGCGGAAGGGGTAGATCGCGTCGTCGCGATGCAGCGGCTGCGGCGTCTCGTCGGGCCCGATCGAGACGCATTGCGTCGGCGACAGGTGGTAGTGGTGGCAGCGGCCCAGCAGCATGGCGTCCATCACCGCCAGGATCGTGGGGTGCATCGCCAGCTTCTCGCCCACGCTGGGCGAGCGGGCGACCAGCCCGCCGACCCGCTTGGTGAAGCGGCCGATGAACTCGCCCTCGCCGGTCGGCGTCCGCTCGAGCCAGGGGTCGAGCTCCTTTTTCACGCGGCCCATCACGCGCGGTGTCACGAGGTTCCTTGCCACGCAGCAGCCGTGGCTGCGCAGCGCACGCACGATGCGCTCCGGTGTCGCCTCGTCGCGCTCCAGCATCACCAGGCGGTGACGCTTGGCCCCGCTGCCCGACCTGCCCGCCATGGTCTTATCCTCCTCGATGCCCATTGCCGCGGCGATTGTCCGGCCAAGCCGGTCCCGGCCGCAAGGCGGCTTTGCCCCTCGCATTTCCCGCAGCCGCTTCTATCCTGCGACCCGGCAACAGGTGCGGTGGAGAAGAACATGGAAGATCAGGTGGGCGAGCGCGAGACGGCACCGGTACGGTTCGCCGGCAGCCTGGTGCCCGAGCCGGACCTGCCGGCCATACGGCGCGCGCGGCTGGCGCGCATCCGCGCGCAGCTTGCCGCCCAGGATGTCGCCGGCGGCGTCTTCTTCGATCCGGTCAACGTGCGTTACTGCACCGACAGCCGGAACATGCAGATCTGGACCCTGCGCAATCCCGCCCGCTACGTCTTCGTGGCGACCGACGGGCCGATGGTGATGTTCGAGTTTGCCGGCTGCCTCCACCTGCTGGCCGGCCTCGACCTGATCGACGAGGTGCGCACGGCGACAGGCTGGTTCTACTTCACCTCCGGCCCGCGCATGGCCGAGAAGGCGGGCCGCTGGGCCTCCGAGATCGCCGACCTCGTCGCCGCCCACGGCGGCGGCAACCGCCGCCTGGCGGTCGACCGCCTGCTGCCCGAGGGTTTTGCCGCCCTTGCCGGTCTCGGCGTCGAGGTGGTCGACGGCCAGGGTGCGGCCGAACGGGCGCGCTGCGTGAAATCGCCCGACGAGATCCTCTGCATGCGCAGCGCCATCGAGGTCTGCCAGGCGGGATTTGCCGCCATGGAGGCAGCACTGGAGCCCGGTATCACCGAGGCCGCGTTGTGGTCGAAGCTGCACGAAACCTCGATCGCGCTGGGCGGCGAATACATCGAGACCCGCCTGCTCACCTCCGGCCCGCGCACCAACCCCTGGTTCCAGGAAACCAGCCTGCGCCCGATCGCTGCCGGCGAGATCGTCGCCGTCGACAGCGACCTCTACGGCACCTACGGCTGTTTTGCCGACATGTCGCGCAGCTTCCTCACCGGCGACGGCAAGGCCAGCGACGACCAGCGCACGGTCTACCAGCTCGCCCGCGAACAGATCGAACACAACATGGCCCTGCTGCGCCCGGGTGCGGCCTTCCGCGAGGTTGCCGAGAAGAGCTGGGCGATGCCGCAGCCCTACCTGGCCCACCGCTACATGTCGCTGGTCCACGGCGCGGGCCTGGCCGGCGAATACCCCTACATCCCCTACCGCGAGGACTTCGCGCTCAAGGGCTACGACGGTTTCATCGAGGAGAACATGCTGCTCTGCGTCGAGAGTTTCATCGGCCACGAGGCGGGCGGCGAGGGCGTCAAGCTGGAGCAGCTCGTCCAGGTCACGGCAGACGGTCCGGTGGCCCTGACGACCTATCCCTTCGACGACCGCCTGATGGGCATGGCCTGAGGCCCCCGCCATGCCGCGCATCGCCATCGCCATGTTCGCCCACGAGGGCAATTCCTTCTGCCCCGTGGCGACCGACCTTGCCGCCTTCCATGCCAAGGTCTGGCTCGAGGGCGATGCGGTCGGCGAAGCCTTCCGCGGCACGGCATCGGAGATGGGCGCCGCGCTCGACTTCCTCGATCGCCATCCCGGCTGGCAGGGCAGCTTCCTGCGTTGCGCCGCCACGACGCCCGCGGGGCCGCTGACGCGGACCTGCTTCGAGACCGTCGTTGCCGAGATCGTCGCCGGCCTGGCGGGCGGGAGCCCCTGGGATGCCGTCTATCTCGCGCTGCACGGCGCCATGGTCGCCGAGCACATGCCCTCGGCCGACCTTGAGGTGATGCGCCGCGTGCGTGCGGCCATCGGTCCGCAGGTGCCGCTGGGCGCCTCCTTCGACTTCCACGCCAACCTCGATCCGGGGACCGTCGCCCTGCTCGACATGGCCGCGGGCTACAAGACCTATCCCCACGTCGACCAGCACGAGACCGCGTGCCGTGTCCTGGAGGGACTGGCCGGCATCGTTGCCGGCACGATCCGCCCGGTCGGCGCCCTGGCCAAGCTCGATGCCATCCTGCCCAGCATCGCCATGCGCACCGCCCAGGGACCGATGGCCGAACTGGAGGCCATGGCCGCCGCCATGGAGGGCGAGGGCCTGCTCGACGCCACGGTCTTCGGCGGTTTCTCCTATGGCGACACGCCCTCGGCCGGGGCCTGCGCCATGGTCCATGCCGACGGCGACCGTGAGCGCGCCCAGGCCTGCGCGGACGCCCTGCGCGACGCCATGGCAGCGCGCCGCGACCGGTTTTTCGTGACGTTGCCCGGTCCCGCGCAGGCCGTGTCTCAGGTCCTGTCGCGCGGCCGCCTGCCCGTCGCCATCACCGACCCCGGCGACAATCCGCTCTCGGGCGGCACGGCCGACACGCCGGGGCTGCTTGCCGCCGTGCTGGCCGCCCGGCCCGAGGTGCCGGTGGTCTTTGCCTATTTCTGGGACCGGGACCTGGTGGTACGCGCCGCCGCGGCCGGGATCGGCGCCCGCCTGGAAACCACACTGGGCGCGGTGCGCAGCGACGGCTTCGGCGCACCGGTATCCTGCCACGCCACCGTCGAGGCGGTGCTGGAGGCGCGTTATCGCGGCAACGGCCCGATGGGCACGGGGGTGACGGTCGATTTCGGCACCTCGGTCCTGCTGGCCCTGGCCGGTACCAGCGTGCGCGTCATCGTCACGTCGAGCTGTGCCAACCTGATCGATACCGGCCTTTTCGATCTCTTCGGCATCGATGTGCGTGCGCCCATGCTGCTCTGCGTCAAGGCCAAGAACCACTTCCGTGCGGCCTTCGCGCCGCTGATGGCCGAGATCGTCGACTGCGACGCACCCGGTCCGGCGGCGCTGCGCATCGAGGGTTTTGCCTTCCGCCATGCCCCGGCGCATCTCTATCCGCTGCAGGGAGCCGCCCGATGAGCGGAGCGCAGACCCTCGAGGATCTCACCGGCCCCCTTGCCGCGTTCTGGCGCGACTTTCTCGATGCCTCCGGTCGCGCTGCCGGCACGCCGGTCGGCGATGTCTTTTTCTTCAGCGATTGCGAGGCCGACGCCATCGAACTGGCCGCCCTGGTCCTGGCGGGTACCAAGATCGGCACGGCCTCGCTGGTCTGGATGTACGAGGCGCGTGGCGGAACGCTGCCGGCGGCGGGCGACCTCAGCATCGTCACGGACTGGCATGGCGCTCCGCTCTGCGTCATCGAGACCACGACGGTCGTCATCGCGCCCTTCGACGAGGTCACCGCGGAGTTCGCCGCGTCCGAAGGCGAGGGCGACCGTTCGCTGGAACACTGGCGCCGGGTCCACTGGGACTACTTCGGCCGGGAATGCGCCCGCCTGGGCCGCAGCCCGTCCCGCGCCATGCCGGTGGTCTGCGAGAACTTCCGGGTGATCCATCGCGCCGACGCGGCGGCATGAGCGGGCCGGACCCGGTCACCGGCCACTACGCGCGCGGCGGCATCGCGCAGACCCTGCTGGCAGCGGTGCGTGCCGAACTCCCCGAGGGCGAAACCCTGGGCGTTGCCCATCTCGCCCCGGTCGACGAATTCCACATCGGCGGCATCGAGGCGACCCGCCGCTTCGTGCCGATGCTGGGACTGCAGGAGGGGATGCAGGTCCTCGACATCGGCAGCGGCATCGGCGGCACCGCGCGTTTCATCTCGCAGGAGACCGGCGCGCAGGTCACCGGCATCGACCTGACGCCGGAGTTCGTTGCCGCCGCGGCTGACCTGTCGGCGGCGACCGGTTCTGGCGGCCGCACGCGGTTCGTCTGCGCCGGCGCGCTCGACCTGCCCTTCGGCGATGCCGGCTTCGACGGCGCCGTGACCCTCCACGTCGCCATGAACATCGCCGACAAGGCGGCCCTCTATCGCGAGGCGGCACGGGTGCTGCGGCCGGGGGCGGTGCTGGGCATCTACGACGTGCTCGCCGGTCCGGGCGCCGGGGCCTTCGTCTTTCCGGTGCCCTGGGCGGCAAGCCGGGAGACGAGCTGGCTCGCCACACCCGAAACCACGCGCAGCCTGCTCGACGCCGCGGGCTTCGCCATCGTGCATGAGGAGGACCGTCACGCCCCTGCCATGGCATCCCTTGCCCGTATGGCCGCGCGCAGCGGGCCGCAGCGTCCCGGCCTGCACCTGCTCATCGGCGAGGGTTACGCCGAACGCATTGCGGGCCTTGCCGCCAACCTTGCCGCGCACCGCTGTGCGCCCTGGGAGTTCGTCTGCGTCAGGCGCTGAAGCACCGTGTGCCTCACGCCGCCAGGGCGCGCGGCCTGGCCGGGGGATCGAGCAGGGAGCGGCCCAGGATGACGTAGAGCATGGTCGCCGCGATCTCGATCACGCGGTCGACATAGGCGCCGCTGTTGTCGACCGGCAGCACGGTCAGCAGGTAGAGGATGATCGCGACCGAAACCGCGCCCTGGGCGATGGCGCCCCGTATGCCGCCGCCCTCGATCGTCAGGCCCAGCACGAGGATCATCGCCGCGAAGCTGACATAGGCGAAGAGAGCGCCGGGGGTGACCAGGACCAGCCCCGCGACACCGATCGCCAGCGCCCCGCCGACGAAGTTGGAGGCGACCAGCCCGGCCGCGACATTGCCCGCCCGCGGCATGCGCAGCACGGTCGCCGCGGTGATCAGGATGTAGAGGCCGTCGGTCTTGTTGCTGGTGACGAACCAGGCGACCAGGATCATCAGGATCACGGTCTTGCCCAGGGGTTCGCGCAGGCCGCTGTCGGGAACGAAGGCCGCCGCCGTTGCCCGGGCCGTGCCTCCGGCGGGCAGCAGGGCATGGGCCAGCATGGCGGCAAGCATGGCCAGCAGCAGGCCGGTCGCCATGCCCTCGACCAGGTCGTCGGCGATCGGCGCGGCGGAGGCGCTCATTGGCCCGATGGCCACGATCAGGATCAGCACCAGGCCGGTCAGCGGCGAAGGGCCCTTGCGTGCGTCGTTGCGGAAGCACAGGAAGATCGCGGCGGCGAGCAGGGCCAGCAATGCGGCGTGCTGCTCGGCGAGGAACGTCGCCACCGAGGCGATGGCGCCGGCCGCCAGCCAGACGGCGAGCGGCCCGGCGATCGCCTTGGGCAGTGCCGGCGGCGGGCTGCCCGGCGCCATCACGATGGCCGCCAGGATCGGCGCCATCATGGCGATGAGCGGATTGGCGAACTGCATGCCCGCGATTAGCGCGCCGCCGACCGCCAGCATCAGTCGGAGGCCGTGGTGCTCCAGGCCGGGCAGGACCGTGCGTGCGGACCGCTCAGTCAACGTAGTTCCACAGGCTCGCCAGCCGGATGCGCAGCGCGCCCAGCATGTTCATCAGGCCGTTCTCGGTGGGATAGACGATGACGCTGGCGTGGCCGCCGAAGCGCAGCCCCTTGGGAAAGTTGTCGCCGTCGAGCTTGATGCGCACCGGAAAGCGCAGGTCGGTCGCGGTCACCGACCGCCCCGGCGTGCCCGAGGGCAGCGTGCCCGTGGCCGATGTGTCCTCGACCGCGACACCGAAGCCGGTCGAAAGAAGGGTTCCGGGAAAGATCTCTCCGGGAAAGACGTCGAAGGCGATCTCGACACGGTCGCCTGGAACCACCAGGCCCAGGTTGTTCTCGTCGAGGTAGGAGACGATCCAGACGTCGCGCAGGTCGATGAAGGTCATCACTGCCTGGCCGGCCTTGGCCTGTTCGCCCGGGGCAAGCTGGAGCCCGGTCACCGCGCCGTCCGAGGGCGCCACCACGGTGGTGCGCAACAGGTTGAGACGGGCGCGGTCGAGTTCGGCCAGGGCGGCCTGCAGCAGCGGATTGTCCGCACCTTCGGGACCCAGCGCCTCCTGGGCCTGGACCAGGTTGGCCTCGGCCTGGCGCACGCGGGCGGTGGCGCCGTCGAGTTCGGCCTTGGCCTCGTCGGCCCGGGCGGCGGCATAGACGCCCTGGGCGACCAGCTCCAGGGTGCGGGCCGTCTGCTCGCGGGCGTTTTCGTAGTTGGCGCGGGCTTCCGAGAGTGCTGCCTGGGCGGCCCCGACTCCGGCGGTGCTGGCGCCGATCGACTGGCCGGCCTGGGCAAGCTGGGCCTCGGCGGCGGCCACCGCGATCTCGTAGTCGGCCGGGTCGAGCTGGAACAGCACCGCACCCTGTTCGACCCGGCTGTTGTCGCTGACCGCCACCTCGATCACCGGACCGGAGACCTGCGGCACGATGGTCACCAGATAGGTGCGGATGTAGCCGTAGGGCGAATAGGGTGTCAGCCGGTCGGCGAACAGGTGATAGACGAAGAGCACGCCGGCCAGGCCGATCAGGCCGATCGCGACCTGCCGCCCGCGGTCCTTGCGCCGGACTGGCTCGGCGGCTGGCGCTGCGGCGGGCGTCTCGGCCGGCGTGCTAGTTTCCTCGCTCATGATGCCCCCTCCCGCCTTGGCCTTCGCCGTGGCAGCTTCCGACCGTGTCCCGTTTCGATCCGCATACCACGGCGCCCCGCGCCCTAGAAGCGCCCTGGTGGCTGCGCTGGGGCGGTCGCAGACAGCCTCGCGGCGCTTCCCGTTTGCGTGAACGCCTGTCCTGATGCGTTGAAGATCGCCCCGCGGGCTGCCAACCTGCCCGCGCAACCACGAGGACGTTGAGGCATGGCGGCTGTCGAGACCACGGCGCGAGCACTCGGGAAATTCGCCGATCCGGAGGTGACGGCCAGGGGCGAACGCCGCGCCGGGGTCCGGCTCGACCGGCTGGATACCCTCTGGATCAACACCGGCACCCTGTGCAACCTGACCTGCGCGGGCTGCTACATCGAATCGAGCCCCAGGAACGACCGGCTGGTCTACATCACGGCG
Source organism: Pseudomonadota bacterium (assembly GCA_027592745.1). Classification (GTDB taxonomy): domain Bacteria; phylum Pseudomonadota; class Alphaproteobacteria; order SP197; family SP197; genus CALGGB01. Next base: position 9,414 of record JAQCLG010000105.1, read on the forward strand.
GCCGAGGTCGCGGCCTATCTCGACGAGATCGAACGCGACGCCCTGGGCACCCGGGAAATCGGCTTCACCGGCGGCGAGCCGTTCATAAACCCCGATTTCCTCGCCATGGTCGGCGATGCCCTGGGCCGTGGTTTCCGCGTGCTGATCCTGACCAACGCCATGCGGCCAATGATGAAATGCGCCGACGGCCTGCTCGACCTGCAGCGCCGCTTCGGCGAGCGCCTCGTCCTGCGCGTCTCGGTCGATCACTACGCAAAGACGCGTCACCAGCTCGAACGCGGCGCACGCTCCTGGGATCCGATGATCCGCGGTCTGCGCTGGCTCGCAGAACACGGCTTCACCGTCCATGTCGCCGGCCGCACCCGCTGGGCCGAGGACGAGGCCAGCCTGCGCGACGGTTTCCGCGCCCTGTTTGCGCAACTGGGCGTGGCGGCCGATGCCGACGACCCCATGGAACTGGTGCTGTTTCCGGAGATGGACGAAAAGGCCGAGGTGCCCGAGATCACGGAAGCCTGCTGGGGCATCCTGCATGTCGAGCCTTCGTCGATGATGTGTGCCGGCTCGCGCATGGTGGTCAAGCGCAAGGGCGCGCAGCGCCCCGCGGTCGTGGCCTGCACGCTGCTGCCCTACGATCCCCGGTTCGAGATGGGCACGACCCTGGCCGAGGCGGCCGGCGAAGTGAAGCTCAACCACCCCCATTGCGCCAAGTTCTGCGTGCTTGGCGGAGGTTCCTGCAGCAAGGCCTGAGACCTGCCGCGCCGGACCGGGTGAGACCGCCGTCACACTATGGCGGCAAGGTGGCAACGATCGTTGCCGCGGGCGGTTTTATCTGCATCTGCCGGGAGAGAGGCGATGCAACAGGCATTCGAGCAGCACCACCAGATCGGTTTCCTTGCCGCCCGTGCGCTGCTGGCCCAGGGCCTGGGCTGGATCATGGCGTGGGGTTATCTGCAGGCCGCCATGGCGGTCTGCGCGCTGACCGCCAGCGCCGACGGCGAGGTCGGGCTGGAGGAGCGCTACGCCATCGATGCGGCGATCGCGCACGATCCCCTGCTCGAGTGCTTCGCGCCGGCCCAGGCGGTGGCCGTGCTCGACGACCAGCTCTTCCGCCTGCGCGCAGAACCCGCCGAAACCCGCGAAACCCTGCTCGGCATCGTCGAGAAGGCGGGCCGCCGGCCCGAACGTGCCGTCGCCCTGATGCGCCTGGTCTGGAACGTCATCGCCGCCGACGACCGGGTGCGCCCCGCCGAACTGGCGGAATTCGAGACCCTGTGCGACCTGCTCGAGATCGATGTCGAGACCCTGCGTGCTCCCATGCTGGGGCTGTGAACCCCGCAGGGTCGTGCACTGCTAGAGACTGAAGATCTTTCCCGGGTTCATGATGTTCTGCGGGTCCAGCGCCTTCTTCAGCTGGCGCATCACCGACAGGGCCTCGCCGTGTTCGGCCTGCAGGAAGCCCATCTTGCCCAGGCCGACGCCGTGTTCGCCGGTGCAGGTGCCGCCCATGGCGAGTGCCCGGTGGACCAGCCGTTCGTTGAGCTGGGTCGCCTCCTCCAGCTCGGCCGGATCGTCGGGATCGAGCAGGAAGACGAGGTGGAAGTTGCCGTCGCCGACATGGCCCGCCAGCGGTGCGATCAGGGTCGAGCCGGCGAGGTCCCTCTTGGTCTCGACGATGCACTCGGCAAGGCGCGAGATCGGCACGCAGACATCGGTCGGCCACAGCTTGCAGCCCGGCCGCAGCGCCTTGGAGGCCCAGGCGACGTCGTGGCGCGCCTGCCACAGCTTGTTGCGGTCCTCCTGCTGCGTTGCCCAGCGGAACTCGCCGCTGCCGAACTCGGCGCAGATCTCGCCGACGCGCTCTGCCTGTTCCTTGACGCCCGCTTGCGTGCCGTGGAACTCTAGGAACAGTGTGGGCGCCACGGTCAGGTCCATCTGGCTGTAGCGGTTGACCGAATCGATCTGGACCTCGTCGAGCAGTTCGATGCGCGCCACCGGGATGCCGCTCTGGATCGTCAGGATGACCGCATTGACCGCGTTCTCGATGTCGTCGAAGCAGACCACCGCCGCGCTGGTCGCCTCGGGGATGCCGTAGAGCCGCACGGTGATCTCGGTGATGACGCCGAAGGTGCCCTCGCTGCCCACCATCAGGCGCGTCAGGTCGTAGCCCGCCGAGGATTTCCGCGCGCGCCGTGCCGTCTTCACGATGCGCCCGTCGGCCATCACGGCGGTCAGCGACAGCACGTTCTCGCGCATGGTGCCGTAGCGCACCGCATTGGTGCCGCTGGCGCGCGTCGCCGTCATGCCGCCGATCGAGGCGTCGGCCCCCGGATCGACCGGAAAGAACAGGCCCTGGTCGCGGATGAAGGCGTTGAGCTGCTTCCTCGTCACGCCGGCCTGCACCGTGGCGTCGAGATCGGCGGCGTTGACCTCCAGCACGTTGTTCATGCGCGTCATGTCGACGGTGACACCGCCCTCCACCGCCACGACATGGCCCTCCAGCGAGGTGCCCGTGCCGAAGGCGATGACCGGCGTGCCGTGGGCCGCGCAGATCTTCACGATCTCGGCGACCTCCTGCGTGCTCTCGGGAAAGACCACCGCCTGGGGCGCCTCGGGTTCGTGCCAGCTTTCGTCGTGGCTGTGCTGCTCGCGCACCGCATCGCTGACGCTGAACCGTTCGCCCATCAGGGCAGCGAGTTCCTCGAGGGCGGCAGGCGTGGCGCGCTGGGGCAGGGCGGTCATGGGCGGGGTTCCGTGAGGTTCGGGGCATTCTAGGCGCGAAGCCATGGGCCGTGCCAGCCGGCGCGTGGCCGTGCTAGCGTCCCGGCCTTCGCGGGGAGGAACCATGACAGAGCCGACCGATCTGATGCGCAGCTTTCCGGCATCGCCCGAAACCCAGGTCACCATCGCCAACATGCAGGAGGGCCCGTTCAACCGCTGGGCCTTCCGGAACCTGCGGCGGATGCTGTCCACCGCCAACGTCTGGCGCGGCACCGGCCCCGTGGCCGTGCTCGACCCCGCGCCGCTCCACCTCGACGACGTCACCTTCGAGGATCAGACCGGCGAAAGCCTCACCGTGCGGGGTTATCTCGACAACGGCTTCATCGACGGCTTCGTCGTGCTCCATCGCGGCCGTATCGTCTTCGAGCGTTACGGCGACGGCGTCGAGGCCCACGAGCCGCACCTGCTGATGTCGGTCACGAAGTCCTTTGCCGGTTCGCTGACGGGCATCCTCTGCGAGAAGGGCTTGCTCCATCCCGACATGGTCGTCACTGACATCCTGCCCGAACTCGCCGGATCGGCCTACGACGGCGCCCTGCTGCGCCATGTCCTCGATATGACCGTGGGCATGGAATACGACGAGAACTACGAGGACCCCATGAGCGACGTCGCCCTGCTCGATGTCGCGGCGGGCTGGCGCCCGGCACGCGAGGGCGCGCCCGACAACCTGCGCGCCTATTGCGCCACCATGCGCAAGGCCGGGTCTCACGGCGAAACCTTCCACTACGTCTCGACCAACACCGATGTCCTGGGCTGGATCATCGAGCGTGTCAGCGGCACCGACTTTGCCACCCTGCTTTCGCGCGAAATCTGGCAGCCCATGGGCGCGGAGTGCGATGCCTATGTCACGCTGGATCGTCTGGGCGCGCCCCAGACCGACGGCGGCCTCTGCGTCACCACCCGCGACCTTGCCCGCTTCGGCCAGCTCCATCTGCAGCAGGGCGTCATGAACGGCCGGCGCATCCTGCCTGAAAGCTGGATTCGCGACTTCCGCGACAAGGGCGACCCCGCCGCCTGGGACCGCGGCAACTTCGCCCCCAGCATGCCCGGCTGCCACTACCGCTCGAAGTGGTACACCGACCTCAAGGATCCGCACCGGCCGTCCTTCGGCAGCGGCATCCACGGTCAGTCGGTCTTCTTCGATCCCGCCGCCAGTGTCGTCATCGCCCAGCACGCCAGCCACCCCATCCCGGTCGAGGGCAAGTACTTCGACGACATCAACCGCGCCTGCAAGG
>JAQCLG010000106.1 GCA_027592745.1 Pseudomonadota bacterium
AGCAAATTCACATCCTTCTGCGCAATCGCGAAGCGATTCCGCAGAAGGATGATTTGCTCTAGGCGAAGCCGGGTGAGGGGGCAGCAACGGTGAGCCAGGCCCATCGGTCTTTCTCCGCGCTCCCGCGCGTAAGGCCCCTCACCCCCCTCTCCCACAGGGGGAGAGGGGGGAGTTGGTCGGCATGGCGAGGATGGCCAGAGCCGAGCGCCAGACTCCTCACGCACTCCGGCGCTTGTTGGCCGCGGCCACGGTGTCGGGCAGGCAGACGCCGTGCAGGCCTTCGAGCGCGCCGGGCGCCAAGGCCAGGACCTGCAGGCGGTTGCGGTCCTCCTCGCCGGGCAGGGTGATGCCGTGGGGCAGGGCGGCCTCGAAGCCGTAGCGGGCGTAGATCGCGGCATCGCCGATCAGCACGACGATGCGGTGGCCCAGGGCCTGCGCCCGCTCCAGCCCCTGGCGCATGAGCAGCCGGCTGAAACCGCGACCCCGCTGGTCGGGATGGATCGCCAGGGGGCCGAGCTGCAGCGCCTTGGTGCCGTAGCCGATGGTGATCGGCCAGAAGCGCAGGGTGCCGACCAGCACGTCGTTTTCGATCGCGACCATGCAGATGCCGGGCACCGGACGGGTGCCCGCACGCATCCGCGCCGCCGGGGAATCGGTCGTCCGGTTGCCGAGCGAGAGCCGCGCAAGCGTTTCGACGGCCTGCTGGTCGCCGGGCCGTTCTTCGATGATGGAAATCACGGGGTAACTCCGAAGGGGATGAGACGGTCGTTCAGGCGATCCGCCCCGGTCCGGCGCAACGTGGCGCTTCCCGACTGCTCAGGTTCGCGCCGGCATGCCGACGCGCGCACTGGCGCGCTGCGACCGGGGCTCGGTACGCGGGCAACGTCGTCGTCGCTGGATGCTCGGTGCGGTCATGGGGTCTGCCGTAACGTCTCGCGCCATCCTCGGCACGGCAGGCGATATAGAGGAAGGACGCCCCCGAAGCCAGAAAAAACGATGGGCCGCAACCACTTGGCGGCTGCGGCCCGTTCGCCGGCGATGTCCTCTACTCGGTCTGCATGTTCTGCAGGAACTGTTCGGCCAGGCCGAAGATGATGCTCTGGGCATCGCCCCGCCGGTACGAGTTCTGCAGCTGGGTGAGCAGTTCGCGGTCGGCGACGCCGTCTGCCGGCACGTCGATCTTGGTCTGGAACTCGCGGGCCGCATTGCGCGACTTGGCACCCCATTCGCGGTCGGGGGTGCCGACGTCCCAGCCCAGGCGGGTCAGTTCGTCCTCGATCTGCTGCACCAGTTCAGCCGGTGCCATGGTGTCGTCATCGTCTTCGTCGTTGCCCGCGCCGCGCCTGTCGGTGTCGCGCAGGTCGGTAAGCAGGCGCTCGCTGGCCTCGCCCGTGACCGCCATGTCCATGTCGGACTGGTAGGTCACGATCGCGCGCCGCGTCGAGGGGCCGAAGGTGCCGTCGGCCGGTCCGGCGTTGTAGCCCAGGCGGTTCAGTTCGGTCTGGATCTGGCCGATCATCTCGCGGCGCGCCATCGTCTCCTGCGGGGCGGTGCGCAGGCTCGCCAGCAGTTCGGCATCGACCTTGCCGTCGATCGCGACGCCGGCGTCGGACTGGTAGGTCCGGATCGCCGTCTGCGTCGCGCCGTCGACGACGCCGTCGACCTGGCCGGTGTTGTAGCCGCGGCGTGAGAGTTCCTCCTCGATCGCCAGCGCCATCGCGCGCTCCTCGCGCTGGACCTGGCTCATGCTGCCGTGCTTCTGCATGTGCACCAGCAGGCTCTGGGTCACCTCGCCGGTCACCGGCAGGTTGTTGTCGGCCTAGTAGGCGCGCACGGCGCTGCGTGTGCTCGGGCCATAGACGCCGTCGGCCGGGCCGCCGTTGTAGCCCAGGTCGCCGAGTTCGGTCTGGACCGTGCGCACCAGCTCCTTCTGGGAGCGGACGTCGCCCGAGCCGTCGGCGGCCTGCAGGCGCGCAAGCAGGCTCTCGCTGGCCTTGCCGGTAACCTGCAGCCCGCTCTGCTCCTGATAGGCGCGGATCGCGGCCTGGGTCTTGGCATCGAGCGTGCCGCTCACCACCGGCACGTCGTAGCCGCGCTGGCGCAGCTCGGACTGCGTGTTGGCGATCACGGTGGTCGAGACCGTCTCCTCCTGGCCGCCGCCCAGGTCGCCCTGTATGCGGTCGAACAGGTCGCGGGTCAGGGTGCCGGTCACCGCCAGGCCGCGGTCGGACTGGTAGGTGCGGATGGCGTTGCGCGTCGAGGGTCCCATGAGGCCGTCGGCCGGGCCGGCGTTGTAGCCCAGGCGGTTCAGCGCGCTCTGCGCGTTGCGCACGGTGAAGGCGACCTGCTCGCCGCCCGAGCCGCCGTGCTGGGCCTGCCAGCGGGCGCTTAGGGTGTGGGCATCGGCGATCTGGCCGCTGCTCATGGTCCGTTCGAGCGCCCGCAGCACTTCGGCTGCACGCTCCTGTCCCTTGGCCGCGGCAAGGTCGTACCACCTGTGTGCCTGGACGGCATCGCGGCCCACGCCCAGGCCTTCCTGGTAGAGCTGGCCGAGCATGTGCTGGCTCGCCGGGTCACCGGTCTGGGCCGAAGCGCTGAACTCCTGGAATGCCGTGCCGTAGTTCGACCGCGAATAGGCATCGATGCCCTTCTCGAAGTCGGCAAAGGCGGGACCGGCCAGCACAATGCCAAGAGCCGTCCCGGCGAGAAGTTTCTTCAACATGCGTTTGCCCCTCTGTAATCGAGTCGGTCTGTTCGACTAGAGCAACCGCTGAAACCGCAAATCGTTGCGATGTTTATTTATCTTCACACGCGCGCCAGGCCCGCGCGAGTGCGCAGAACTGCGCGATCGTCAGCCGTTCGGCGCGAAGACCGGGGTCGATCCCGGCCGATTCGAGCAATTCCACCGCATGGTCGCTAAGTGTCGACATCGCGTTGCGCAGCGTCTTGCGGCGCTGGCCGAAGGCCGCCATCAGGACCTGGCGCAGGGCCTCGGGCTCGGCCGGAAACAGCGGTTCGGCGCGCGGCGTCAGGCGCAGCACCACGGCCTGCACCTTGGGCGGGGGCACGAAGGCGCGGGCCGGCACCTCGAAGCAGCGCGTCACGGCGCAGCGCCACTGCACCATCACCGAGAGGCGGCCGTAGTCCTTGCTGCCCGGTTCGGCGGCGATGCGGTCGCCGACCTCGCGTTGGAACATCAGCACCATGCCCTTGACCCGTTCGGCGCGGTCGAGCAGGCGCATCAGGATTTCGGTGGCGGCATTGAACGGCAGGTTGCCGGCGATCAGCGGCGCGGTCGTCGTCAGGGTTGCGAGTTCCAGCGAAAGCGCATCGGCCTCGACCAGTTTCAGGCGGCCCTGCGCCGCCCCGACCAGGTCCTGCAGGGCGGCGATGCAGCGCGGGTCCTTCTCGACCGCCACGACACGGGGCGCTCCGGCACGCAGCAGGGCGCGCGTCAGCCCGCCCGGCCCGGGGCCGACCTCGACCACCTCGGTCGTCGCAAGGTCGCCGGCGGCGCGCGCGATGCGGTCGAGCAGGTTGTCGTCGAACAGGAAGTTCTGCCCCAGGGAGCGGCGGGCGCGCAGGCCGAAACGATCGGCGACGTCGCGCACCGGCGGCAGGTGCTCGAGGTCAGCCATGCTCCCGGCGCCGATCCGCCATGGCCGCGCCCAGTTCCAGGGCCGCGATCAGGCTGGCGGGCGATGCCCTGCCCGTGCCCGCGATGTCGAGCGCGGTGCCGTGGTCGGGCGAGGTGCGCACGAAGGGCAGGCCGATGGTGACGTTGACCGCCTCGTCGAAGCCGATGGTCTTGATCGGGATCAGGGCCTGGTCGTGGTACATGCACAGCGCGGCGTCGTAGCGCGCCCGCGCGGCGGCATGGAACATGGTGTCGGCCGAAAGCGGGCCCACGGCATCGATCCCCTCGGCGCGCAGGGCGGCGACCGCCGGGGCGATCACGGCATCGTCCTCGGCGCCCAGCATGCCGCCTTCGCCGGCGTGCGGGTTGAGCCCCGCGACCACCAGGCGCGGTGCGGCGATGCCGAAATCGCGCCGCAGGGCGCCTGCCGTGATGCGGCCCACGGTCACGATGCGTTCGGCGGTCAGGGCATCGGCCACGGCGCGCAGCGGCATGTGCACGGTCACCGGCACGACGCGCAGTTGCGGCCCGGCCAGCATCATCACAGGGATCGAACCGTCGCCGGCCAGTTCGGCCAGGTATTCGGTATGTCCGGGATGGGCGAACCCCTCGCCCTTGAGCGTTGCCTTGTGGATCGGGTTGGTCACCACCGCACCGGTCCGGCCGGCCATGGTCAGGGCCACCGCATCGGCGATGGCGCCGATCGCCGCGGCGGCATTGCGTCCGTCCAGGGTGCCCGGTACCGGCGGCGTTCCCAGCGGCCGGTCCAGCACCGGCAGTCCGCTGGAGAACACGCCGGCGGCCTCTCCGGCATCGCGCACCGGCACGATCGGCACCTGCATGCCCAGCCGTGCCGCCATGGCCGCCAGCCGCTCGGCATTGTCGAGCGTCACGAAGGCGGGGCCGCGCCCGCGCAGGGCCTGCCAGGCCATCAGCGTCAGTTCGCCGCCGATGCCGGCGGCCTCGCCCATGGTCAGGGCCAGGGGCGGACGGGCGCTCAAATGCGCACGTCCACGAAGGCCTGGCGGCGCAGGTCGCGCAGGTAGCCCCGCGCGATCAGGTCGAACTGGGCGTTCTCCAAGTTGGCGCGGACTTCCTCACGCGTCGCCAGGGGCGATTCCGGCTCCGTGCGCTCGCAGATCATCACCAGGTGGATGCCCTGGTTGCTTTCGATCGGCTGGGCAAGGTCCCCGGGCGCCAGGTCTTCCAGCACCTCCAGGAACGAGGGCTGCAGTTCGCCCAGGCGGATGGTGATGGCCGCGCTGACCAGCAGGTTGGGCCGCTGCTGTTGCAGGGCGCCGAAATCGTCACAGGCCGTCAGCAGGGCGCCGATCTCGCGCACCATGGCCGGATCGCTGTCCAGGGGCAGCACCGCCTGGCGCATCACGATGCCGGCGTCCATGGGGTCGATCTCCATGCCCTGCCGGCGCTCGCGCAGCAGGATCATGGAATAGCCGCCGATCACGCGGATCGGCTCGGAAAGCGCGCCGACCGCCATCGAGGTCACCACCGGGGCGAGTTCGCCGCCGAGCTGGCTCTGGGCGATCCAGCCCAGGTCGCCGCCGTCGGCCGCGCTGGCCGCCTGGGAGAACTGGCGCGCAAGCTGAGGGAAACTGGCGCCCGACATCACCGCCTCGCGCAGGCGGCGCATGTTGGCCTCGATCTCGGCTTCCCGTTCGGGTTCATCGACCGCCAGGAACATCTCGGCCAGCAGGTAGGCGGGTTCGTTCGCCGTCGCCTCGATGCGCAGCATCTCCTCGTCGACGTCCTCCTCGCTGACCTCGTCGCTGCGCATGCGCCGCGTCACAAGCTCGCTCCAGGCAATTTCGGCCGAAAGCTGGCGGTCGAGGGTTTCCTGGCTCAGCCTGTTGTACTGCATGAACCCCTGTAGCTGGCCGGCCGAAAGGCCCAGGTTCTGCTCGACGATCCCATAGGCAAAGCCGAGGTTGACCTGTTCCAGGTCGAAGCCCTGCCGTTCGGCCTCCTGCAGCTGCAGGGTTTCGTCGATCAGGGTGCGCAGCACCTGGGGTATGATGCGCTGGCGCGTCTCGGGCGTGTCGCTGAGGCCGGTGGTGGCCAGGATCAGTTCGGTGCGCTCGCGCACGTCGAGCACCGAGATGGCGTCCTCGTTGACGACGGCGGCGATGCGCATGAAATCCTGGGCGCGGGCCGCAGGCGCCCAGGCCGAGGTGCCGGCGGCAAGGATCAGGAACCAGAGGCAGGGCAGGGCGATGCGGCGGAACAAATGGCTCATCCCCTAGGGGCCGATCTGCCCGTGTCACTGTGACAGGAGCACGCAATCGGTCTCGAACGCTGTTTGACAGAGCAGGAATCCGGTCCGGCGTCAGGCAATCCGGGCGATCCTGCTCCAGGAAGCCGGACCATGAAAGAGACAGGCGGCGAAATCAAGGCAGTTCACGGCTCCCGCCCGGTCAGCCCAGCGTCTTCAGCTTCACGCTGAACAGGAAGATCGTCTCGGGCACACTGAAGCCGTCGTCGGTGAAGCGGCGCTCCAGGCGTCCGGTGAACTGCACGCATTCGTTCTCGTAGACTAGGGTGCCGCCGTAATTGATGGTGCCTTCGCCGGTCAGGTCCTGGCGCCAGTCGGCGCGCACGGTCCATTCCTCGAACGGCTTGACCGAGGCGTTGAAGGTGATCTGCTCGCGTTCGCCCGTGGTGTCCACGACATCGACTGGCGCGTCCTTGAGCTGCAGGTAGCTGGTGTAGAAGCGCAGCCAGTCGGGGCCGACCCCCAGGGAAAGCTCGTTGCGCCGGATGGTGAAGTCCTCGCGGTCGATGCGGAAGCGCAGGGCGACGTCGAAATAGCTGGTCGGCGAAACCAGGACGCGCCCGACGTAATCGGAGAAATTGCCGTCCAGACCGGTTTCCGGCCCGAAGGTGCTGTCGGCGTGCGCCCGCCAGGTCTGGCCGAACATGACCTCGCTGCGGCCACCGCCGAAGCCGAAGACGCCAATGCGCAGGCCGTAGTTGACGCGCAGGCCGCCCTCGACCCGGTCGTAGCCGGGGAAGCGGTTGGCGCTGTAGAGGTTGACCTCGTCGAACTCGAACTCCTGGCTGTCCTCGTTGGGGATACGGTCGTCGACGCTGGCGTTGGGGCTCACCACCGTCATCACGATCGGCTCGACAAGCTGCTGCGTCCTGCCGCTCTGGCGCACCAGCGGATAACGCCACTCCACCGAACTTTGCGGGATGACGCGGCCGACGAAACCCGAATAGGGCTGCTGGCCCGAGATCTGAACGTCGTTGACCTGGTAGGCATCGCCGCGCAGCGAATGGCGCAGGGTCAGGATGTGGCCGCCGTCGGAGACCCAGGGCCGCTCGTAGGCGGCGCGCAGGGTGAAGCGGCGGCTGTCGGTGTCGTCCGAGCGGGTCAGCGAAATGGCATTGGCCTCGATCGTGAAGAAACCGCCGTTGTCGCTGGGGTCGCTGACGAGCTGGTAGTCCAGCAACGGCGCCACGATCGGGGTGTCGCCCGGGTCGTCGTCCTTGCGCAGGCCCTGGAAGACGTAGCCGAAGGCCGAGGCGTAGCTGCGGTCGTGGAAAGCCTCGACGAAGACGTCGCTGGTCAGGGTATCGGTGTTGTCGAAGTCGTAGCGCGACAGGTAGTTGTCGTCGGTCGCGCGGTAGACGTCGAAGCCGTACTGCCAGACCTCGTCGGGGTGCCAGATGCCGTCGGCCTTGATGTGGCCGCGCCACTTGTCGTCGCCGGTCTCGTCGCCGTTGGGTCCCAGGGGATCGGCCCGGGTGAGCGAGCCGTTGAGGTTGTAGATGCCGGTCTGCGTGCGTTCGCGGTACTGGCCGATCATCACCAGGCCTTCGTCGCTGGTGATGAAGGGCGTGATCGTCGCATCCTTGTTGGGCGCGATGTCCCAGTAGTAGGGCACCTGCAGGGTCAGGCCCAGCGTGCTCGAGGAGCCGTAGGTCGGCGTCAGGACACCCGAGCGACGCTCGACCGTGGGATCGGGCGTGCGCATGTAGGGAGTCCAGAAGATCGGATAGCCGTAAACCTCGAACAGCGCGTTGTAGTAGATGATGTCGTGCAGTGCCTCGTCGTGGACGATGCGGTTGGCCTTGATCTGCCACAGGGGCGCAGCCTCGGGATCGTCCTCGCAGAGGTCGCAGGAGCTGTAGACCGCCTTGGCCATGTCGGTGATGCGCCCGTCGATGCGCCGCGCACCGTTGGCCGCGAACCGGGCGTTCTGCTCCAGCAGCACGCGGATGCCCTCGATCGCGCCTTCGCGCAGGTCGCCGGTCAGTTCGGCGTATTCGGCAAACAGCACCTCGCCGGTCGGCTCCAGCAGGATGACGTTGCCCGAGGCCGCGACGATGTCGTCGCGTTCGTTGTAGCTCACGGCATCGGCCTTGAGGATGCGGCCGCCGTTGGCCATCTCGACATTGCCGCTGGCCGTGACGATGCCGTTCTCCTGGTCGTAGCCCAGGCTGTCGGCCTGCATCAGCACGCCGTCGCTGGCCGCGTTGTCCTCCTGCGCGCGCGCCACGGCAGGCCAGCACAGCGCCAGGACCAGGAAAAGGGTGGCGAGGCGGGCCATCATCCGTCCTCGAGGTGGAACAGCAGGGCGCTGCCCAGCATGGCAAAGATGGTCGCCGGCGCCCATGCCGAGAGCATCGCGGGCAGGCTGCCCGACATGCCCAGCGCCAGCGAGACGTCCGAGATGAAGTAGAGCGTGAAGCCCGATCCCAGTCCGGCAAGGACGAAGAGGCCCATGCGTCCGCGCCGGGTCAGGCGCAGGCTGAAGGTCGCCGCGACCAGCACCATCGCCGACAGCAGCAGCGGCACCGCCAGGATCGAATGCCAGTGGATGCGATGGCGCAGCGCCGAGAACCCGGCCTCTTCCATCGTCTTGATGAAGGCCGGCAGGGCCCAGAACGACATCGTCTCGGGCGAGGCGAAGCTGTCCTGGATGCGGTGCACGGTCAGTTCGGTCGGCAGGTTCAGGCTCGCGATGCTCTCGGCCGACATGTCGGGCCGCGTCACCAGGACGTCGGTGAGTTCCCAGTAGCCGTCGCGCAGCACCGCGGTCACCGCGTCGATGCGCTCGACGAAGCGGTCCTCGCCCTCGAAGGCGAAGATGATGACGTCGTTCAGGCTGGCGCCGCTCGCCGCGACCTGGGAGGCATGGATCACGTACTGCCGGTTGGCATCGCCCTCGCGCAGCCACAGGCCGCCCGGCGAGACCGAAAGCAGGCTTTCCTGGCCGCGCAGGTATTGCGCCTCCATGTGTTCGAAGTGGGCGATCATCGCCGAGGAAAGCGGGCTGAACAGGGTGATGACAAAGACGCCCATGGCGCAGGCCAGAAGCAGGGAGGGCAGCAGGAACTGCCAGGCCGAGACGCCGGCCGCGCGCGTCACGATCAGCTCGTTGGTCCGCGTCAGCCAGATATAGGTGAGCATCGTGCCGAACAGCACGGCGAACGGCAGCACCTTCTGGGCGATGTAGGGCAGGCGCAGCAGGGCCATGCCCAGGACGATGGCGAAATCGGTGCCTTCGCGCGAAGCCGCGCGGTCGCCCAGGTTGATGACGTCGATCAGGAAGGCGACCGCGACGATGACGAGGAAGACCAGCCCGATCGAGATCAGGAAGCGGTGCGCGATGTAGCGCGACAGAGTGAACGAGAGATGCATGGCCGCTCCGCTCAGGCCGCGGCCGGGCGCCGGCGCCACAGGCGCGGCATGCGTTCGCGGCCCATCGCGAGCAGGGCCAGGGCGCTGGCGACTAGCGGCAGGGCGTAGAAGACCGGCACCATGACCGGGTTCTTGTTGAGCATGCCCGACAGGCTGTAGGTCAGGCCGATGTAGATCAGCCCGGCCACGGTGCCGGCGGCCACGCGCGGCCACTGGCGCCGCCGGTTGAACTCGCCCGAGAGCATCGCGGCCACGCCGATCAGGGCGAGCGGGATGGCGTTGAGCGGCCCGACCAGGCGGCGATGGCCCTCGGCCAGCAGTTCGGCGCGGTGCTCCTCCTCGCTGGCATCGACCGGCTTGCGCCACAACTCGTGCAGGAAGCGCTCCTTGGGTTCGCGGTAACGGTCGGCGGGCTGCTCGACCAGCGGCGAGAGATCGAGGGAGTAACTCTCGAAGTAGAGCATGCGCAGCGCGCGGCTGTCCTTGTGCACCTCCTGGCGGTTGCCGGCGTGCATCAGGAAGACCGGCCCTGCCGGACCGTTCACCAGCGCGCCGGTCTCGGCCATCATGGTCACCGCCAGCTCGGGATCCTGGCTGTCGTGCACCAGGATGCCGTGCAGCGTGCCGTTGGATTCGCGCGATCGGACATAGACGATCAGGTCGTCGCCCAGGCTGTTGAACATGCCTTCCTGCAGCAGGACATGGCTGAAATCGGTGCGCAGCACCACCTGCTGGTCCTTGAAGTCGCGGAACCCCGCCGGCATCAGGTAGAGCGTGTTGGCAAAGCCCATGGCGCAGACGATCAGGGCCAGCAGCAGGGCGGGTTTGGCGAGGTCCCAGGGCGACAGGCCGACGGCGCGCATCACCACCAGCTCGCGGTCGGCGACCAGCCGGTTGTAGCTGTAGATCACCGCGCAGAGCACGGCCACCGGCAGGATCACCGAGAACACGGTCGGCAGCAGCAGCACGGTCAGGCGCATGAAGCTGAGGACCGAAAGCCCCTTGTTGATGATGAAATCGAGGAATCGCAGGGACTGCGACAGCCACACCACTCCGGCCAGCGCGACCGCGATCATGGCTGCGGTGCCGGTGAGGATCTTGAGGATGTATGCCGTATGCTGCCGCACGGGCCGCACTATGCCTTCAAGGCGCGCGACAGGCCAGTGCGAGGCGCATCCCGCCGTCGCTTTTTGCCTCAGGAACGCCCGCAGAACAGGGCTACTTGGTCAGGATCAGCTTGCCGCTGCCGGTATGGTGCAGGCGGTAGAAGCTGTCGTTGTGCCGGATCATGAGTTCGTTCTTCCCATCGAACAGGTCGGCACTGTCCACGATACGCAGGAAGGGCGATTCCGTGTCTCGTGAACGCTCGGGGTTGTTAGCCGATGTTGGAATCTTGTCCTGTTGGCACACCGATGGGCTCCCTGTGCACCATGATCCGGCGCCGACGGTTCTAGCCGAGCCGTCGCGTTAGTGCAATTGCAAATTAGTCGCAAACTCTCTGTGGCCTGGGGCCATGACGAAACACGCCTTCGTTCTGCTCCCGTCTGCAGTGTTTGTGCTGTCGGGCCTTGCCGCTCTCGCCGGGGCAGCGCCGGCCCAGGACCCCGGGCCTATAGATTCCGGGATCGACCTGCGCCTCTAGCCGGGCAGGGGCCGGTCGGCCCTTCACGGCAGGGACTTTTGCGCTAGATTGGCCCCCGACACGCGCCCGCCCTGCGGGCGCCCATCCTGCGACACGAGGTCACCCATGGAATTTTCCTTCGCCACGTCGATCCCCGACGACGCCGACGCCATCCTGGTCGCGATCGAGGACGACCGCGTCCTGCGGCCCTCGGCCCGGCCGATCGACGAAGCCGCGGGCGGCGCCGTCACCCGCGCCATCGCCACCGGCCGTTTCACCGGCAAGAAGGACCAGCTTCTCGACATCGTCGCTCCCGCCGGCATCAAGGCCGACCGCATCGTCGCCCTGGGCGTGGGCAGCCAGGCAGGCCTCTCGGCGCTGGACCGCCAGAAGCTGGGCGGCGCCACGGCGGCCCACTGCAACAAGGTCGGCGTGCGCCATATCGCCATCCCCACGACCGATGCGGAGGCCGTGGCCGACTTCCTGCACGGCATGGCCCTGAGGAGCTACCGCTTCGACCGCTACCGCACGACCCAGAAGGAAAGCGACCTGCCGACCCTGGTCAAGGTGACCCTGGTCGCCGACGACAGCAAGGCGGGGCAGGCCAGGTTCGCCGCCCTCCAGGCCGTCGCCGAGGGCGTCACGCTCACCCGCGATCTCGTCAGCGAACCCGCCAACACCCTCTACCCCGAGGAATTCGCCCGCCGCGCCGGCGAACTCGCCAGGCTCGGCGTCGACGTCGAGGTCCTGGGCGAGGAGAAGATGAAGGCGCTCGGCATGGGTGCCCTGCTGGGTGTCGGCCAGGGCAGCGCCCGCGAGAGCCAGCTTGTCGTCATGCGCTGGGAAGGCGGGTCGGACGAGGATCCCTGGCTCGCCGTGGTCGGCAAGGGCGTCACCTTCGACACCGGCGGCATCTCGCTCAAGCCCGGCGCGGGCATGGAGGACATGAAGTTCGACATGGCCGGCGCCGGCTGCGTCACCGGCCTGATGCACGCGCTGGCCAGCCGCAAGGCGAAAGCCAATGTCGTGGGCATCATCGGCTGCGTCGAGAACATGCCCTCCTCCAACGCCCAGCGTCCCGGTGACGTCGTCACCACCATGTCGGGCCAGACCATCGAGGTCATCAACACCGACGCCGAAGGCCGCCTGGTGCTGGCCGACGCGCTCTACTACACGGTGAAGACCTTCAAGCCGAAACAGGTGATCGATCTGGCCACGCTGACCGGCGCCATCATCATCGCGCTCGGCAACTACCAGGCCGGCCTCTTCTCCAACGACGACGAACTCGCCGACGCCCTGCGCAAGTCGGGCGCCGAGACCGGCGAGGAACTCTGGCGCATGCCGCTGGGCGACCGCTACGACAAGGACATCAACTCCGACATCGCCGACATGAAGAACGTCGGCAAGGCCCGCGAAGCCGGCTCCACCGCCGGCGCCGTCCTGCTCCAGCGTTTCGTCGAGAAGACCCCCTGGGCCCACCTCGACATCGCCGGCACCGCCTGGAGCCGCAGCGACGACGCCCTGGGCCCCAAGGGCGCCACCGGCTACGGCGTCCGCCTGCTCAACCACTTCATCGCCCAGAACTACGAGAAGTAGGGGCGGGCGTTCCCCCGATGCATGTCACCCTCCGGCTCGACCGGAGGGTCCATGCTGTAGCCTCGACAGCTCCGCCACACAGGTGGCTGGCAGCCCGCGATGTCACAGCATGGATTCCAGATCGGCCCTTTGGGCCGTCTGGAATGACACGGCAAATGGGCTAACCTGTCGCCTATGACGGAAATCGGCTTCTACCACCTCCAGAAGACCCCGCTCGAGCGCGCGCTGCCCAGGCTGCTGGAGCGCGCCGTCGAGCGCGGCATGCGCGCCCTGGTCGTGGCCGGTTCGCCCGAACGGGTCGAAGCCCTCAACGCCGCCCTATGGACTTACGATCCCGGGAGCTTCCTGCCCCATGGCGCGGCGGGCGAGGGCGATCCCGAAACCCACCCCATCTGGCTCGCCGCCCACGACGAACCGGCCAACGGCGCCGACCTCCTGGTCCTCGTCGACGGCGCCGACAGCACCCGCCAGGGCGACTTCGCCCGCGTCATCGACATGTTCGACGGCGCCGACCCGGACGCCGTCTCCGCCGCCCGCCGCCGCTGGAAGACCCTGAAAGACGCCGGCCACAAGCTCACCTACTGGCAACAGACCGAACGCGGCGGCTGGGAGATGAAGGCGGAGAGTTGAACGCACCCCGCCCCCGCGTTCGCCTGCGCTCCCGCTCCCGCTCCCCTATCCTGTCATCGTCCGGCTTGATGTTCAGCCCGGAGAGATAGCTTACAGACGTTCGGAGACATGGTTGACACCTTTTGCCCGGCCTTTGGGAGGTTGGGCGATGCCTTGGCAGGAGGTTTCAGCGATGGATCAGCGGCGGGAGTTCGTGTCGCTTGTGGGCCAGGAGGG
>JAQCLG010000107.1 GCA_027592745.1 Pseudomonadota bacterium
CGATGGTGCGCTGCTCGATCTCCATGCCCAGCAGGACGACGTAATAGACGGTGACGCCCAGCAGGCCCAGGCCGACGACCAGGATACCGGTGACCGCACCGGCGCTGACCGCGATGCCGAGCGCCTTCTCGAGGCTGGTGCGGGCCGCTTCGGCGGTGCGCACGTTGGCGCGGACCGAAACGAGCATGCCGATGTAGCCGGCAGCGCCCGAAAGGATGGCGCCGACCAGGAAGCCGACGCTCTGGGCGATGCCCAGCAGGACCAGCAGCAGCACGAAGATCACGGCGCCGCAGATGGCGATGGTCAGGTACTGGCGGTTGAGATAGGCCTGAGCGCCGACCTGGATGGCCCCGGCGATTTCCTGCATGCGCGCGGTGCCTGCACTGGCAGACATGACCTTGCGTACGGCGAACACGCCATAGGCAAGAGCCACCACGCCGCAAGCAATGGCGAAGTACAAAGCGTCCATTGTCCGATTTTCTCCCCGGAAGCGGTTTGGGCCGGGGGTGCAAAACGAAAACCCTAGGTTTTTCGCGCGATCCGGCCCGTCAAAGGGTGGCGGAACATGCCAAACTGCTGCCGCAATTGCAATATGACGCTTCAGACAAAGCGTTCAGCCCTGCTCGCCATGGCGCCAGCCGCCGATCGCCGGGGCAAAATTCTCTCCGGAAGCATCCAGGATCGCTACGCCCTGCCCGGCGCGGCAGCGCCCGATGCGCGTCACCGGGGTGTCGCAGTCCTGCGCGACACGCAGGAGCGCGTCCCAGCGTTCCTGCGGCAGGGTGAAGAGAAGTTCGTAGTCGTCGCCGCCGCCGACCACCGTGTCGCGCAGTTCGGGCGCCATGCCCACCGCACGGCGGGCAGCCGCCGACAGGGGCACCTGGTCCCAGGCCAGTTCGATCCTCATGCCGGAACGACGGGCCAGGTGGCCGGCATCGGCCATCAACCCGTCCGACACGTCGAGCGCGGCATGCGCCAGGCCGACCAGCCCCTGCCCCAGCGCCATGCGCGGTTGCGGCAGGCGGTAGCGATCCTCCAGCCAGGCGCGGTCCCCGGCGGACAGACCCCCGAGTTCCCCGCGTCGCACCAGCAGGCCCAGGGCTGCGTCGCCGATCGTGCCAGAGACGGCGACGATGTCGCCCTCCCGTGCGCCCGACCGGGTCAGGGCGGCGCCGGCCCGGATCTCGCCGACCGCGGTCAGCGACAGGGTGAGAATGCCCTTGCGCGCCACGATCGTGTCGCCGCCCAGAAGAAAGACGTCGAACAGCGTCTGGTCCTGCGCCAGGCCCTCGAAGAAACGGGCGAGCCAGTCCTCGTCCCGGCCGCCGTCGAGGCCCAGGCCCAGAAGATAGCCCCGCGCCCGTGCGCCCATCGCGGCAAGGTCGGAGAGATTGGTGCGCAGCAGCTTGGCGGCGACCTGTTCGGGCGGGTCGTCGGGCAGGAAATGGACGCCCTCGGCCATCATGTCCTTGGTCAGGACGATCTCGTTGCCCGGCGATGGCGCAAGAACCGCGGCGTCGTTGGTCAGGTCGAAGGTGCCGGCATGCCCGCGGGCAAGCGGGGCGATCATCGCGTCGATCCGTTCGAACTCGTCCACGCTGTTGCACTCCCGAGCAAGGATCCGGTCTGGCCACCCCACCGTCGCGCCGCGGCTGACCGGCGCCTGCGGTCAGACCTTCGCCGGGCTGCCGAACTCCGCGGCACGCAGCACGCGGGCCAGACGGTCCAGCACGGCGTTGACCATGCCCGGTTCGCCCCGGTCGAAGAAGGCATGGGCGACATCGACGTATTCGTTGATGACGACCTTGGCCGGAACGTCCGAACACTCCAGCAACTCATAGATGCCGGCACGCAGGATGACCCGCATCAGGCTTTCGAGACGGCTGCTGTTCCAGCCGCCCGACAGCGAGGCATCGATCATCTCGTCGAGGCGGCCTGCCTTGTCGGCGGCGACGCCGCGCACGATGGTTTCGGTCCGTTCGGGATCGATCTCGGCCGTCCGGCCGGTGTCGTCGAGGGTGGCGCCACGCAGCTTCACGCTGTCGAAGGCCTCGTCGACCGTGCTGCTTTCGATGTCGAGCTGGTAGAGCGCCTGCACCGCGGCCAGACGCGAGGCGGTCGAGCGTTCGTTGCGACCCCGGCGGTTGCCGCTCATCCGGTCACCCGGAGGGTGTGGGCAAGCTCGACCATCTTGATGCAGGCGATCGCGGCCTCGCGGCCCTTGTTCTTGCGCGCGGGATCGGCCCGGACCATGGCCTGGTCGACGTTCTCGCAGGTCAGCACACCGAAGCCGACCGACGCCATGTGCCGCATGGCCAGCTCACCGATGCCGCGGGCAACCTCGGTGCAGATGTGGTCATAGTGGCTGGTCTCGCCCCGGATGACGCAGCCCAGCGCCAGGTAGCCGTCGTACTTTCCCGTCGCGATCGCCATGCGGATGCCGCCGGGCAGCTCGAAGGCGCCGGCAACCTCGACGCGCTCGTAGGTGGCGCCCCAGCGCTCGATCTCGGCGATCGCGCCCTTGGCCAGCAGATCGGAAATCTCGCTGTAGTAGCGGGCTTCCAGAATCAGGATGTGCGGCGTCGTGGCCATGGAGAGCGTCCTTGTCGTTCCGTCGAACCGGGTGTCCGGAAACGCTGTGTCTCCGGCCCCTTCCCTTCACACAAAACCGGTCCTGCTGCCACCCCGATCTTGCGCGATCCCGCGCAACCCTGACCTGTCAGGCGGGACGGTGGCGCGAGGCCGCCATGCGCGCGACGTAACGCGCCAGGGTGTCGATTTCCAGGTTCACGGCATCGCCGGCCGCCAGACCGCCGAGGGTCGTGACCTGCTGGGTGTGCGGGATGATGTTGACGCCGAAGATGCAGCCCTCATCGGTATCGGCGACGCTGTTGACCGTCAGCGAAACGCCATCGACGGTGATCGAACCCTTCTCCGCGATATAGGGCGCCAGGGAGGCCGGCGTAGCGAACCCGAAGCGCACGGAATCGCCTTCGTTGCGACGCTCCGCGACGTGGCCCACCGCATCGACATGGCCGGCCACGACATGGCCTCCCAGTTCGTCACCCATACGCAGCGAACGCTCCAGGTTCACCCGCGTGCCCTGCCTCCAGGTGCCCAGGGTCGAGCGCGACAGGGTTTCGCCGGAGACGTCGACGGCAAACCAGCCCGGACCCTTGGCGACCACCGTCAGGCAGACCCCGGCGCAGCAGATCGAGGCGCCCATGGCGACACCGTCGAGATCGAAGGCGGTCTCCAGCTCAAAGCGGGTGTCGCCGCGCGCCTCGACAGCGCGCACGCGTCCGACATCGGTCGCAATTCCGGTAAACACGTCAGGCGTCCTTTCGCTGGCCGGAGAGATCCAGGGTCAACATGGTGTCGTCGCCAATCCGGACAAGCGATGCCGTCCGTCCCCGGATTGCGTCGTCGAGCGCACGGGTGTCGAGAACGCCCAGCGCACCGCGCCCATCGCCGCCCAGCAGGCAGGGCGCCTGGAACCAGACCAGGCGATCGACCAGCGCGCCGCGCAGCATGGCGGTGGCCAGGGTCGGGCCGCCTTCGACGAGGACGCGGGTGAGGCCCCGCTCGGCCAGGGCGGTCGTCATCGCCTCGACCGAAAGCCTGCCGTCGTCGCCGCGGCACACCACAATCACCTCTGCGCCGCGGTTGCGCCAGGCCGTGACGGCATCTTCGGCGACACCCACGCCGCAGACCAGCCAGAGGGGCGCCAGATCGATGGTACGCGCCAGCAGGCAATCGCCGGGCAGGCGCAGGCCGCTGTCGGCGACGATCCGTAGCGGCTGCGCGGTTTCCATGCCGGCCAGGCGGCAGGTCAGCGCGGGATCGTCGGCCGCGACCGTGCCGGAGCCGACCAGGATGGCATCGTGGCTGGCGCGCAAGAGATGACCGCGCCGACGCGCCTCCTCGCCGGTGATCCACTTGCTGGCACCCGAATGGAGAGCGACGCGGCCGTCCAGGCTCGCCGCAACCTTCAGGGTGACCGACGGACGCAGGCGCGTGATCCGGGAAACGAAACCGGCATTGACCTGTGCCGCTTCGGCCGCGCAGGTCCCAAGGGTCACGGCGATGCCGGCGGCCTTGAGCCTGGCGATGCCCTGGCCGCGGGTGCGCGGGTCGGGATCTTCCATGGCGATGACGACACGCGCGAGCCCGGCGGCGATCAACGCGTCGGTGCAGGGCGGGGTCCGGCCATGATGGGCGCAGGGCTCCAGGGTGACATAGGCAGTAGCGCCACGGGCTGCAGCGCCGGCATGAGCCAGCGCCTCGGTCTCGGCATGGGGCCGCCCGCCCCGGCGTGTGTTGCCCCGGCCCACGACACGGCCTTCGGCCACGATCACGCAGCCCACCGAGGGATTGGGCCAGGTCTGTCCCAGGCCGCGCCGCGCCAGTTCCAGCGCCGCGGTCATGTGGCCGAGGTCTGCCTCAGTCGTCGTCACGGATGCGGCGCGGAATTGTGGCGATGCCGTCGAGCTGTTCGACGAACTGCTCGAAATCCTTGGCCTCGCGGAAGTTGCGGTAGACCGACGCGAAGCGGACGTAGGCCACGGGATCGAGGTTGGCCAGCCCCTCCATCACCATCTCGCCGATGACACTGGAGGGGATCTCGGCCTCGCCCATGCTTTCCAGGCGACGCTGGATGCCCGTCACCAGGCGGTCGACGCGCTCGGGATCGACGGGCCGCTTGCGGATCGCGATCTCCACGGAACGCGCCAGCTTGTCCCGGTCGAAGGGCGCACGGCTGCCCGACTTCTTGACCACCGTCAGCTCGCGCAGCTGGATGCGCTCGAAGGTGGTGAAGCGCCCTCCGCAGTTCAGACACTGGCGCCGGCGACGGATCGTGGCGCCGTCCTCGGTCGGGCGGGAGTCCTTGACCTGTGTCTCTTCGTGACCGCAGAAGGGGCAACGCATGGTGTTCCTCTCTAGCCCAAGTTCATCGCACCGTAGACCGGAAAGCGCCGGCAGAGATCGGCGACGCGTTCGCCGACCGCCTTTTCGACCCGGGCGTTATCCTCGCCGTTGGCCGAAAGCCCGTCGAGCACCTCGACGATCATCTCACCGATCTGGCGGAATTCGGCCTTGCCGAAGCCGCGGGTGGTGCCCGCAGGCGTGCCCAGGCGAATGCCGGAGGTCACCATCGGCTTTTCAGGGTCGAAGGGAATGGCGTTCTTGTTGCAGGTCATGTCGGCGCGCTCGAGGCTCTTTTCGGCGATGTTGCCGGTGAGCTTCTTGGGCCGCAGGTCGACCAGCATGAGATGGGTGTCGGTGCCGCCCGAGACGATGTCGAGGCCGCCCTCGACCAGGGTCTGCGCCAGCACATGGGCATTGTCGACCACCGCCTGGCTGTAGACCTTGAAATCGGGACGCAGCGCTTCGCCCAGCATCACCGCCTTGGCGGCGATGACGTGCATCAGCGGGCCGCCCTGCAGGCCGGGGAACACGGCCGAGTTCATCTTCTTGCCGATCTCCTCGTCGTTGGAGAGGATCATGCCGCCGCGCGGGCCGCGCAGCGTCTTGTGGGTCGTCGTCGTCACGACATGGGCGTGTGGCAGCGGGCTGGGATGGACCCCGGCGGCGACGAGGCCGGCGAAGTGGGCCATGTCGACATGGAGCAGCGCGCCGGCCTTGTCGGCGATCGCGCGCATGCGCGCAAAGTCGATCACCCGGGGAATCGCCGAACCGCCGGCGATCAGCAGCCGGGGCTTGTGCTCCATGGCGAGCCGCTCGACCTCGTCATAGTCGATGTTGCCGGTCTCCCTGGAAACGCCATAACCGATCGCGTGGAACCACTTGCCCGACTGGGCCGGAGCGGCACCGTGGGTGAGATGGCCGCCATGGACCAGCGACATCCCCATGATCGTCTCGCCGGGCTTGACCAGCGCGAGCATCACCGCGCCGTTGGCCTGGGCACCCGAATGGGGCTGCACGTTGACGTAGGAACAGTTGAACAGCTCCTTGGCCCGGTCGATGGCAAGCTGCTCGACGACATCGACGTATTCGCAGCCGCCGTAGTAGCGCCGGCCGGGATAACCCTCGGCGTACTTGTTGGTCAGGACCGTACCCTGGGCCTCGAGCACCGCCGTCGAGACGATGTTCTCGGAAGCGATCAGCTCGATCTGGTCGCGCTGGCGATGCAGTTCGCCGCGGATGGCATCCATCAGCACGGGATCGCTCTCGGCCAGATGCCGCGTGAAGAAATCGCCCGATGCGGGCTGCTTGTCAGACATGACGTGGGACTCCGAGGAAGGGATCAGGCCGGACGCGGCCCGGATGGTGGTGACAATTTGTCCACGCGGCGCTGGTGGCGTCCGCCTTCAAACGACGTTTGCAGAAACACTTTGAGACAATCACGGGCGGTTTCGGGCCCGATCAGCCGCCCGCCAAGGACCAGGACGTTCGCGTCGTTGTGTTCGCGCATCAGGCGCGCGGAGGTGACGTCGTGGGCGAGCCCGGCGCGGATGTGGCGGTGCCGGTTGGCTGCTATCGAAATGCCGATCCCGGTGCCGCAGACCAGGACGCCGGTGTCGGCTGCGTCCTGCGCGATCGCCTCGGCGAGCCTGTCGGCGAAGTCGGGATAGTCGACAGAAGCCGTGTCGGCCGGGCCGAGATCGACCGCATCGCAGCCGAGCGCCTGCAACTCGGCGACCAATGTCTGCTTCAGCTCGAACCCTGCGTGATCCGATGCGATGACGACCCGACGTGCGTTCAATCTGTGCCCCCCAGATCGGGCGTTTCTTGCCACGACAACTACCATAGGAAGGGGTGCCTTGCCAGCGCGTCGGCGGCGCCCGCAAGCAGGAAAGTGCAGACGCCGCGATCATCGTCGGCAGCATCGCGATGGACTTGGGGCAGGAGAAAAACTATAATCTAAGATTGGAATCCTGGGGGTTAGAACGATGAATGAACAGGTTTCAGTTGAAGAAATGACCTTGAGCGAAGTGCTAGAGATGACGACTGAGATCGTCTCGGCCTTCGTCAGCAACAACGATGTGGAGGCCAGCGCCCTTCCCGGCCTGATCGAAAGCGTTCATCGGGCCCTGGTGGCACAGGGCAGCCTGGCCGCCGAGGCCGCGGCCAGTGCCGAGCCGGCGGTTGCGGTGAAGAAGTCGGTGTCGGCCGAGCACATCGTCTGCCTGGATTGCGGCCGCAAGCTCAAGACCCTGAAACGCCACCTGCGCGCGGACCACGACCTGTCGCCGGCCGATTACAGGGCAAAATGGGGACTGCCGGCCGACTATCCCATGGTCGCACCGAGCTACTCCAAGGCCCGCTCGGCCTTTGCCAAGCAGATCGGCCTGGGCCGGGCCTCGGAAAGCTGAAGCCGATCGGGAGGGTGCTGCAAGGGCGCTTGTGAGGGCGCCCCTTCATCCTCTAGTTTTGTGAAACGCTGTGGCCCTGCGCACCCGTGTGGTTGGCCACGACGAAAACAACTTTTTGGGAGGACCATGGGCATGAACAGATACTTCAAGAAGACGCTGATGGCGTCGGCCGCCCTTCTCGGGCTGGCGATGGCGTCGAACGCGATGGCGCAGGAAGACATCAAGGTCGGCGTGATCCTGGGTTTCACCGGGCCGATTGAATCGCTGACCCCCGACATGGCCGCCTCGGCCGAGTTGGCCATGAAGGAGGCTTCCGATTCCGGCCTTCTGCTGGGCGGCGCCACGGTGACGCCGATCCGCGCGGACTCGACCTGCGTCGATGCCGCGGCGGCCACGGCCGGCGCCGAGCGCCTGATCACGTCGGACAATGTCGTCGCCATCGTCGGCGCCGACTGTTCGGGCGTGACGACGGCGATCGCCGAAAGCGTCGCCATCCCCAATGGCGTCGTGATGGTCTCGCCCTCGGCGACCTCGCCCGCCCTGACCACGATCACCGACAACGGCTATTTCTTCCGCACCGCGCCCTCCGACGCGCGCGGCGGCGAGGTCCTGGCCCAGATCGTCATGGACCACGGCATCACCAACGTCGCGGTGACCTATACCAACAATGACTACGGCAAGGGCCTGGCCGACAGCTTCAGCGCTGCCTTCGTCAACATGGGCGGCACGGTTGCGGCCACCGCGGCCCACGAGGACGGCAAGGCCGACTATTCGGCCGAAGTCGCGGCACTCGCGGCCTCGGGCGCCGACCACCTGGCGGTCTTCGGTTATGTCGACCAGGGCGGCAAGGGCATCATCCAGACCTCGCTCGACACCGGCGCCTTCCAGGGGTTCATCCTGGGCGACGGCATGATCGGCCAGTCGCTGATCGACAACCTGGGTGACGGCATCAACGGCACCATCGGCAACGTGCCCGGTTCGGATTCCGAAGGTTCCAAGACCTTCGATGTCCTGGCCCGCGACGGCGGCATCGAGGGCGACGGTCCCTACCGCGCCGAATCCTACGATGCCGGCGCGCTGATCATGCTCGCCATCCAGGCCGGCGGCTCGGCCGACCGCGCCTCGATCCAGGCCAACATCATGAATGTCGCCAACGCTCCCGGCGAACCGATCGGCCCGGGCGAGCTGGCCAAGGCGCTGCAGATCCTGGCCGATGGCGGCGATGTCGACTACGTCGGCGCGACCAACGTCGAGCTGACCGAAGTCGGCGAGACGACGGGCAGCTACAAGGAGCTGATCATCGAGGACGGCGCCTTCAAGACGCTCAGCATCCGCTAGTCGGATGGCGCAGCCGGTCCGGCGCTTCTGGGCGCCGGACCGGAAGCGCGTCCCGAGGACCTTTTCCCCATGATTCGCGTGGACGGCGTCCACAAGCACTTCGGCGGCCTGCGGGCCGTCGACGGCGCCAGCCTGACCATCGCCCAGGGTTCGATCACCGGCCTGATCGGTCCCAACGGCGCGGGCAAGACCACCCTGTTCAACGTCATCGCAGGCATGTTCGAACCCGACGCGGGCCGCATCTACCTGGGCGATGACGACATCACGGGCCTCAAGCCCCACGAGCTGTTTCATCGCGGCCTGCTGCGCACCTTCCAAATCGCCCACGAGTTCGGCTCGCTCACCGTCATCGAGAACCTGATGACCGTGCCGGGCGGCCAGAGCGGCGAGCGCCTGCTCGACGTCTGTCTGCATCCGCTGCGCATCCGGGCCGAAGAGCACACGATCCGTGCCAAGGCCGAGGAGGTCGTCGCCTTCCTGGGCCTGGAGGCGGTCGCGGGGGAACGCGCCGGCAATCTCTCGGGCGGCCAGAAGAAGCTGCTGGAACTGGGCCGCACCATGATGGTGGATGCCCGGATCGTCTTCCTCGACGAGGTCGGCGCGGGCGTCAACCGCACCCTGCTGCGTACCATCGGCGATGCCATCCTGCGGCTCAACAAGGAGCGCGGCTACACCTTCTGCATGATCGAGCACGACATGGATTTCATCGGCCGCCTGTGCGACCCGGTCATCGTCATGGCCGAGGGCAAGGTGCTGATGCAGGGCAGCGTCGACGAGGTCAAATCGGACGAACGGGTGATCGAGGCCTATCTGGGTCGCGGCGTGCGCGCCACCCGGAAGGTCATGGCATGAGTTTCCTCACGGCGCAAAACATGGTCGGCGGCTACGGCGGATCCGACATCCTCAAGGGCTGCACGATCGCGGTCGAGCGCGGCGAGATCGTCGTCATCGTCGGCCCCAACGGTGCCGGCAAGTCGACGGCGATGAAGGCTATCTTCGGCATGCTCGACCTGCGCGAGGGCCAGGTACGCCTGGGCGAGGACGACATCACCGGGCTCAGTCCCCAGGAACGCGTGCGCCGCGGCATGGGCTTCGTGCCCCAGAACAACAACGTCTTCTCCACCATGACCGTGATGGAAAACCTGGAGATGGGCGCCTACCTGCGCGACGACGACTGGTCGCAGACCCTCGAGCAGGTCCTTGCCCTGTTCCCCGTGCTGGGCGAGAAGCGCCAGCAGGCCGCGGGCGAACTCTCCGGCGGCCAGCGCCAGCAGGTCGCCGTCGCCCGCGCCCTGATGACCCGGCCCCAGGTCCTGATGCTCGACGAACCCACCGCCGGCGTCTCGCCCATCGTCATGGACGAGCTGTTCGACCGCATCATCGAGATCCGCAACACCGGCATCGCCATCCTGATGGTCGAGCAGAACGCCGCCCAGGCACTTGCCATCGCCGATCGCGGCTACGTGCTGGTAACCGGCGAGAACCGCTTCAGCGACACCGGCCAGGCGCTCCTGGAGAACGACGAGGTCCGTCGTTCCTTCCTGGGCGGCTGACCATGGAAGACCTGCTCAACGCCATCGTCCTGCTCTGCAACTTCGTCATCGTGCCGGCGCTGGCCTATGGCGCGCAGCTTGCGCTTGGCGCGCTGGGCGTCACCCTGATCTACGGCATCCTGCGCTTCTCGAACTTCGCCCACGGCGACCTGATGGCCTTTGCCACCATGATCGTCATCCTGGTCACCTGGGTCCTGCAGGACGCCGGCATCGGCATCGCACCGCTGCCAACCGCCCTGCTCGCCCTGCCCGTCGGCATCCTGGGCGCCATCGCCATCAGCCTGGTGACCGACCGCTGGGTCTACCGCTTCTACCGAGAACGCAAGAGTGCGCCGGTCACCTTCGTTATCGCCTCGATCGGCGTGATGTTCATGTTGAACGGTATCGTGCGCGTCGTCATCGGGCCCGACGACCAGAGCTTCGCCGACGGTTCGCGCTTCCTGCTTGAGGTCGGCGAGTTCAGGGAATGGACCGGCCTGAAGGAAGGCCTGGCGATCAAGATGAGCCAGGCGCTGACCCTGGCCGTGGCCGTGCTCTGCGTCGGCGCGCTCTTCTACTTCCTGCAGCGCACCCGTGCCGGCAAGGCGATGCGCGCCTATTCGGACAACGAGGACCTGGCGCTTCTGTCGGGCGTCGACCCTGCCCGGGTCGTGTTCTACGCCTGGGTCATCGCGGCCGCCCTGGCGACCATTGCCGGCACGCTCTACGGCCTCGACAAGAGCTTCAAGCCCTTCACCTACTTCCAGCTCCTGCTGCCGATCTTTGCCGCGGCCATCGTCGGCGGCATCGGCCAGCCGCTGGGCGCCATCGTCGGCGGTTTCATCGTCGCCTTCTCCGAGGTGATGATCACCTATGCCTACCGCAAGTTCCTGCTCTACCTGCTGCCCCAGGAATGGGTGCCCGACGGGCTCGTGCAGCTGCTCTCGACCGACTACAAGTTCGCGATCTCCTTCGTCATCCTGGTCGTCGTCCTGCTAGTGCGTCCGACCGGCGTCTTCCGGGGCAAGGTGATATGACCGTGAACCGCCGCGCCTGCCTGCTCTTTGCCCTGATGGCCGCGGCCCTGCTCGCGGTCGGCTTCGGCCAGTCCTGGTCGCTCAGCCTGACCATCCTCAACCTCTGCCTGATCTCGGCGATCATGAGCCTTGGGCTCAACATGCAGTGGGGATACGCCGGCCTCTTCAATGTCGGCGTCATGGGCTTTGCCGCGCTCGGCGGGGTCGCCGCCGTGCTGGTCTCCCAGCCGCCGGTCCCGGCGGCCTGGTCCGCGGGTGCCGGGGACCTGGGGCTGACGGTGCTGGCGCTGATCGCCACCATCGCGGTCATCGTCATGGTCCGGCGGGCGATGCCCAAGGGCCCGCTGCGGGCAGCGGTGACCTTCGTCCTGGCGATTGCCGGCTACGGCTTCGTGCGCATCTTCTTCGATCCGGCGACCGAGGCCATCGAAGCGGTCGATCCCTCCAAGAGCGGCTACCTCGGCGGCCTGGGCCTCCCCGTCATCATCGCCTGGCCGGTCGGCGGCCTGATCGCGGCCGGCGCGGCCTGGATGGTCGGCAAGATCGCCCTGGGCCTGCGTGCCGATTATCTTGCCATCGCGACGCTGGGCATCTCCGAGATCGTGCTGGCCATGCTCAAGCACGAGGACTGGCTCACGCGCGGCGTCAAGAACGTCGCCGGGCTCGCCCGGCCGGTGCCCTACGAGATCGAGCTGCAGACGACCGAATGGTTCCTGGCTCTCTCCCAGACGCTTGGCGTCTCGCCGACCGAGGCGTCGAGCGTCTTCGTGAAGCTCTGCTACGCGCTGCTCTTCACCGCCGTGCTGCTGGCCGTCCTGTGGCTCGCGGAAAAGGCGCTGCACTCGCCCTGGGGCCGCATGATGCGCGCCATCCGGGACAACGAGATCTCCGCCGAAGCCATGGGCAAGGACGTCACCCGGCGCCACCTGCAGATCTTCGTGCTGGGCGCCGCGGTGGTCGGCCTGGCAGGCGCCATGCTGGTCACCCTGGACGGCCAGTTCACGCCCGGCACCTACAATCCGCTGCGTTACACCTTCCTGATCTGGGTCATGGTCATCGTCGGCGGCTCCGGCAACAACTGGGGCGCGGTGCTGGGCGGCTTCCTGGTCTGGTTCGTCTGGGTCGAGGCCGAACCCGCCGGTCTCTGGCTGATGGACATGGCGACCGCAGGCATGGGCGCCGACAGTCCTCTGCGCGCCCACCTGATCGAAAGCGCACCGCACATGCGCCTCTTCGTCATGGGCCTGATCCTGCTTCTGGTGCTGCGCTTCAGCCCGCGCGGCCTGCTGCCGGCGCAGACCCGGCACTGACCCGTCAGGGCCGCGCCACGCTCACTCGGCGCGCAACTCGGCAGCCAGCGCCTTGATGTGCTCCAGGCCCAGGCCGCAGCAGCCGCCGATCAGCTGCACGCCCAGGCCGAGCCAGCCGCGCGCCTCGCGGGCGAGATCGAGCGGGGCGATGATGTCCTTGAAGTTCCAGTGCGGCATCTCGAAGTGGCCGGAGTCGGGATGAGCCAGCATCGGTCCGCTCCAGCTTTCGCGAAGCTGGGCCAGGGCCGGGCCGGTGACATTGACGTTGGAATGCATCAGCCCGACGACCCGCGCCGGACCCGACAGCGATGCGGCGATCGTCTCGGCGAAGGGATGGCTCTCCCAGGCGAAACTGACGATCTGATCACCCTCCTGGCGCGCGCTCATGCCGCACCAGACCGGCAGACCCGTCTCGCCCGCCGCCTGCAGGGCAAGGCGGATGTGGCGGGGCCGCGACATCATCTCGAGCATGATGAAATCGACGCCGCTTTCCTTGTGCAGCCCGGCCATCTCGCGGAAGTTGGCGAGCACCTGCGCGTCGGAAGGATACTTGTCGGGATCGTTGCGCTGGTCGCCCGGCACCATCGGCATCATGTGGGAGAGCGAACCGCCGATCGCGACGTCACGCCCCCCGCCGCCCGGTCGCGCGCGCGTTTTGCGATGTCGACGGCCTCCCGGACCAACGCCTCGGTCTTGTCGGCGTGGCCCGCGGCTTCGAGCATGTGGCGC
>JAQCLG010000108.1 GCA_027592745.1 Pseudomonadota bacterium
CGGGGAACCCATCATGAGCCGAGCGATCACACGCAGCCTTCTGGCGCTGGCGGCCGTCCTGGCGTTCTGCGCCGGCGCGACGGCCCAGGACGAGGGCGACGGGGAACCCGCATCGGTCATTGCGACCCAGGCCGATGCCGGCAGCGATGCCGCCATCGCCCGCCGCCTGGATGCGATCCTGGGCGAGATCAAGGGCCTGGAGGCGGTCGAGGTCGCGGTCGCCGACGGTGTCGTGCGCCTGAGCGGCCGCGTCCTCAGCCCCGACCTGGCCGGGAGTGCCGCCGCCATTGCCCGGCGCATCGAAGGGGTCGTCGTCGTCGAGAACCGCATCGAGGGCGAGACCGCGATCGTGCCGCGCCTGCAGCCGGTGATGGAGCGCCTGATCAAGCGGCTGAACGACTTCGTGCGTTTCCTGCCCCTGCTCGCCCTGGGCCTGCTGGTCCTTGCAGTCTTCTGGGTCGCGGGCGGCGTGGTCATGCGCCGGGAACGGCTGTTCGAGCGGCTCTCGCCCAACCCCTTCATTGCCGACCTGTGGCGCCAGGTCGTGTTCCTGGGGTTCGTCCTGACCGGCGGCCTGATCGCCGCCGACATCATGGGTGCGACGGCGCTGATCGGCAGCCTGCTGGGTGCTGCGGGCCTGGTCGGCCTGGCGATCGGCTTCGCGGTGCGCGACACCATCGAGAACTACATCGCCACCATCCTGCTTTCCCTGCGCCAGCCGTTCGCGGCGATGGACCATGTCGCGATCGAGGGCAACGAGGGCACGGTGGCGCGCCTGTCGTCCCGCGCGACGATCCTGATCACCGCGGAGGGCAACCATGTGCGCATTCCCAACGCCACGGTCTTCAAGGCGGTGATCGTCAACTACACGCGCAATCCCGAACGGCGCCTGGAGTTCAAGGTCGGCATCGATCCCGGCTGCGACCTCGCCCGCGCCCTGGCTGTCGCCTAGGAAACGCTGGGCGCCATGGACGGCATCCTGGCCGAACCCGGCCCGGTCGCGCTGATCGAGGAACTGGGTGATTTTGCCGTTTCGATCAGCGCCTCGGCCTGGGTCGACCAGAACCGCACCGACTTCCTGAAGGCGCGCAGCGAGGCCATCCGGCAGGTCAAGGAGGCGTTCGACGCCGCCGGCATCGCCATGCCGGTGCCGACCTACACGGTGCTGGGCGGGCAAGGGGCTGCCGAGGCAGGTGCGCGTCCTGCCCCTGCCCCCGCTTCCGGCGTGGCGATCGACACGACGCCCGACCGGGTGATGGAGGAAAAGGCGGCGCAGGAACGCCGCAGCGCCGATAACCTGCTCAGCGACAACGCCGCGCAGGAGTGAGGCGCTACAGCTTCAGCGCGGCCAGGAAGGCTTCCTGGGGGATCTCGACGTTGCCGAACTGGCGCATGCGCTTCTTGCCCTTCTTCTGCTTCTCCAGAAGCTTCTTCTTGCGCGTGATGTCGCCGCCGTAGCACTTGGCGAGCACGTCCTTGCGCATGGCCGAGATGGTCTCGCGGGCAACGATGCGGCCGCCGATAGCGGCCTGGATCGGGATCTTGAAGAGCTGGCGCGGGATGACGTCCTTCAGCTTCTCGCAGACGGCGCGGCCGCGCAGTTCGGCGCGGCTCTTCTCGACCACCTGGGAGAGGCCGTCGACGACCTCGCCGTTGATCAGGATGTCGAGCTTGACCAGATCGCCCGCGGTATAGCCTTCGAGGTGGTAGTCGAAGCTGGCGTAGCCGCGCGTCACCGACTTCAGGCGGTCGTAGAAGTCGAACACGACCTCGGCCAGCGGCAGGCGGTAGACCGCCATGGCGCGGGCGCCGACATAGGTCAGCTCGACCTGCTCGCCGCGCTTGTCGGTGCACAGCTGCAGCACGGCGCCCAGGTATTCGTCGGGCACCAGGATGGTGGCGCGGATCCAGGGTTCCTCGATCGACTCGATATGCGTGGGATCGGGCATGTCGGCCGGGTTGTGCAGTTCGAAGCTGGTGCCGTCGCGCTTGTTGATCTTGTAGACGACGCTGGGCGCGGTCGCGAGCAGGTCGAGATCGAACTCGCGCTCCAGCCGCTCCTGGATGATCTCCAGATGCAGCAGGCCGAGGAAACCGCAGCGGAAGCCCAGGCCCAGCGCCACCGAACTCTCCGGCTCGAAGTGGAAGCTGGCGTCGTTGAGGCGCAGCTTGCCCAGGCTGTCGCGCAGGTCGTTGTAGTCGTTGGCGTCGGTCGGATAGAGGCCGCAGAAGACCACCGGCACGCTGGGCTTGAAACCCAGCAGCGCCTCGGCGGTGCGGTTGCGCTCGTCGGTGATGGTGTCGCCGACGCGGCACTCGGCGATGTCCTTGATCGCGGCGGTGAAGAAGCCGATCTCGCCGGGACCCAGTTCATCGACCAGCACGGCCTTGGGCGTCAGGATGCCGACGCGGTCGATGTCGCGTACCGCGCCGGTGCCCATGATGCGGATCTTCTGGCCCTTGCGGATGCGCCCGTCGACGACGCGCATGAGGATGACGACACCCAGGTAGGGATCGTACCAGGAGTCGACCAGCAGGGCCTTCAGCGGGGCGTCCTCGCCGGCGCTGGTCGGCGGCGGCAGCTTGTCGACGATCGCCTGCAGCACCAGAGGCACGTTCTGGCCCGTCTTGGCTGAGACGCCGATGGCGTCCTCGGCGTCGATGCCGATTGATTCCTCGATGGCGTCGCGCGCCATCTTCATGTCGGCGGCAGGCAGGTCGATCTTGTTGACCACAGGCAGGATGTCGAGATCGGCCTCGACCGCCATGTAGGCGTTAGCGACGGTCTGGGCCTCCACGCCCTGGGTCGAATCGACGACCAGGATGGCGCCCTCGCAGGCGCGCAGGGAACGGCTGACCTCATAGGTGAAGTCGACGTGGCCTGGCGTGTCGATCAGGTTGATGAGGTAGGTCTCGCCGTTGGCCGCCACGAAGTTGAGGCGCACGGCCTGGGCCTTGATCGTGATGCCGCGCTCGCGCTCGATGTCCATGGCGTCGAGCACCTGGCCGCGCATCTCGCGTGCATCCAGGCCGCCGCACAGCTCGATCAGCCGATCGGCCAGCGTCGACTTGCCGTGGTCGATATGCGCGACGATCGCGATGTTGCGGATGTGGTCGAGCGGAGTCATGGGTGGTTCTGTCCAAAGGGAGGCGGAACATAAGGGGGAGGCCACCCTCTGCGCAACTGCAGCCGGAATCGGCCCGCCCCATGGTTCAGCAGGCCATGCGGCGATCGCAGCCTCCCGGGGCTGCACAGGAGGACCGGGCCCGCCGTGGCGGGCCCGGCGTCGCGATCAGACCTTGCGGAACTGGGGCAGCTGCGGGCTGCCGCTGAGGCGGACCGAAGGCTCCATCCAGTCGCGGTGAAGGGCGGCGTTCACCCCGTGGGTGATGAAGTGATAGGCGCCGGACTCCTCCATCAGGTCCTGCATCTCGACATACATGGCGTAGCGCGCCTCGGGGTCGAGTTCGACCATGGCCTTGTCGTAGAGCGCGCCGAACTCGGGGCTGTTCCAGCGCTCCCAGTTCCAGACGCCGACCTGGTCGGGCAGGAACCAGACCAGGTTCTCGCTGGGATCGACGCCGCCCGAATAGGGCATCAGGGTGAGCTGGAGATCCTTCCAGTCGTCGCCCTCGCTTTCGAGGCCGAGGTTCCAGTAGACGCCGGCGTCGTAGACTAGGATGTCGACGGTGATGCCGACATCGGCAAGGTTGGCCTGGACGATCTGGCAGACGCTCTGCGACACCGTGTCGTTGAGGCAGGTGAGCGTCAGTTCAAGGCCGGAGACGCCGGCCTCCTCCAGCAGGGAGCGGGCCATATCGACATCGCGCTCGGCAATCTGGCGCTGCTCGCGTTAGCCCACGGTGCCGGGGGCCTGGATGCCCGTGGCCGGGGCGGCCAGGCCGCCATAGGCGCCGTCGAGGATCATCTGGATGTCGACCGCGTACTGGATCGCCTTGCGCACGCGGATGTCGGCGAGCTTGGGGTGGTCGGTGTTCATGCCGAGCCAGGAATAGTCGATCGAGGGCGCCTCGAAGAGCGCCGAATTCTCCGGCAGCGATTCCTGGTAGCGCGCGATCGAATCGACGCTGATGAGAGTGTAGTCGAGCTCGCCTGCCTCATAGGCCAGCTCGGCCGTCTTGCCGTCGCTGACGATGATGAACTCGAAACCGTCGAAGTCTGGCTTGGGCAGGATCCAGTCGGGATTGCGCTCGAGCACGACCTTGGCCTCGGGCTGCCATTCGGTCATGCGGTAGGGGCCGCACTGGGCGGGGAACTCGGTGGTGAAGCTGCCGCCCACGTCCTCCATGGCCTTGCGGCACAGGATATGGCCGCCAAGCTGGCTCAGCACCGAGCTGAACAGCGGCGCGAAGGGTTCGGTGAGGTGGATGATGCCGGTCAACTCGTCGACCACCTCGACATGGTCGAGCAGCGACCAGGTGTACTGCCAGGGCGAGCCGGCTTCGGGATCGGCGATGCGCTCGAAGGAATACTTCACGTCCTCGGCGCTGACCGTGCCGTAGCCGCCGCTCCAGACGATGCCCTCGTGCAGCACGAAACGGACGTCGCGGTCGGAAATCCATTCGATCTCGCGCGCCGCATAGGGCTCGACCGCCGTGGTGCCGCTGCCCGAGAAGCGCATCAGCGTCACAAGGCAGGTGATCTTGAGGTATTCCTCGATGCCGCCGATCTGGTTGAACGGGTCCATGTACTGGGGATCGCCATTGGCACGGATGCGCGGCACGGTCTCGCTGGCGTGGCCGGTGACGGGCAGGACGAAACTGGCGGCGCCCGCGGCAGCCGAGGCCTGGAGCAGGCGCCGGCGGGTGAGATCGGTGATGGACATGGCGTGAAACGCTCCGCTGTTGTGGACCGGAAGTCGGCAGACCTTGCGGCCCCGCGCTCAGGATAGGGCAGAGATGCTAGAGCAAATCATCCTTCCGCGGAATCGCTTCGCGATTGCGCAGAAGGATGTGAATTTGCTCTATCTTCTTGATGTAGAGCGGATTCACACGATCACCCGGAACCGTGAAACGGTTCCGGGTGATCGTGATTCGCTCTAGAGCGGTTGAGGTGCAACGCAACGGGAATCGGGCGTGACCGCCCTGGTCCCGGGCGCTATCAGGTCCTCAGCACGCCGCCGGTGTGTTTCTCCACGGCGGCGACGACCTTGGCTGCCAGGGCGTCAATCTCCTCGTCGGTCATGGTGCGGTTCTGCGGCTGCAGGGTGACCGAGACGGCGAGCGACTTCCGGCCCTCGCCCAGGCGTTCGCCCTGGTAGACGTCGAACAGGCCGACCTCGGCAATGAGCTGGCGGTCGGCACCCCTGACCGCGCGCAGCAGCTTTTCGGCGGCGACATCGGCATCGACGACAAAGGCGAAGTCACGGCGCACCGCCTGATAGGGCGAGAGTTCCAGCCTGGGGCGGGCGACCGCACGGGCCTTGGGTTCGGGCACGTCCTCGAGCAGGATCTCGAAGCCGGTCATGGGGCCGCCGGCATCCATGGCATCGAGCACGCCGGGGTGCAGCTCGCCGAAGACCGCCAGAGCCTTGGGGCCCAGGCGCAACACGCCGGAACGGCCGGGATGGAACCACTCGGGCGCATCGGCCGTGGTCTGCAGGTTGTCGACCGGTGCGCCGATCGCGTCGAGCACGGCGATGGCATCGGCCTTGGCGTCGAAGGCTTCGACCGGGCGCGGGCGCGAGGCCCAGTGGCGGCCGCCGGCCAGGCCGGTGCGGATGCCCGCGACCGACATGCGCTGGTCGCCCGGGCCGGTGCCGAGATAGACCGGACCGATCTCGAAGAGGCCGAGATCGGCAAAACCCCGCGCCTGGTTGCGCGCGGCCGCGGCGATCAGGGCCGGGAAGCCGGACGGACGCATGATGTCCATGTCGGCCGAGATCGGGTTGACCAGGGTCAGCCCCTGGTTGCCGCCGCCGAACAGGCAGGCGTGATCGGCCGAGACGAAGGAGTAGGTCACCGCCTCGTTCATGCCGCGCGAGGCCAATGCACGGCGCGCCCAGCCGGCACGGCGCTGGCGCGGCGAGAGCACGGGGCGGGCGACCGCGTTGAGGCGCGGCAGGGAGACCATGGCGATCTCGTCGAAGCCGTGGATGCGCAGGACCTCCTCGATCACGTCGGCCTCGCAGGCCATGTCGTGACGCCAGGAGGGCATGGTGACGGTCCAGGCATCCTCGCCCGCCGGCTCCGTGGCAAAACCCAGACTGTCGAGGATCGCCTCGGCGCGGTCGCGCGCGATGGCGATGCCGCCCAGGCTGGCAACCCGCGAGGGGCGCACGGTCATGGTCTGGCGCGTCGTGGGCACCTCTCCGGCGACCACGGGATGGCTGGCCTCACCGCCGCAGAGTTCCAGGACGAGCCGGGTTGCGACCTCCGCACCTTCGGGGGCAAAGGGGCCATCGACGCCGCGCTCGAAACGCTGGCGCGCATCGGTCACCAGACCCAGCTTGCGCCCGGTCGCGGCGGTGCGGATGGGATCGAAGAGCGCGATCTCGATGAAGCCGTTCGTGGTGTTTGCGTCGACGCCGGTCGACTCGCCGCCCAGCAGGCCGCCCAGGCCGAGCATGCCGGAGCCATCGAAGATCACGGTCATCTCGGGGTCGGCCTCGTAGGCCTTGCCGTTAAGCCCCTCGAAGCGGTCGCCGGGACGGCCCAGGCGGGCGCCGATGGTGTCGCCGGTGACCTTGCCGGCGTCGTAGATGTGCGCCGGGCGGCCGATGTCCATGGTCAGCCAGTTGGTGATGTCGACCAGGACCGAGATCGGGCGCAGACCGACGGCGATCAGCTTGCGCTGCATCCAGGCCGGGCTGGGGCCGTTCTTCAGGCCGCGGAAGTAACGGCCGACGAAGAGCGAGCAGGCAGAACGTGTCTCCTCGTCGAAGTCGAGGGTGAGCCCGATCGGGCTGTCGAAGCTGCCGGGCACAGGCGAGGTATCGAGCGGCCTGAGCGTACCCAGGCCCGCGGCGGCGAGGTCGCGGGCGATGCCGCGCACGCCGAAGCAGTCGCCGCGGTCGGGCGTGACGCCGATCTCGATGACGGGGTCGTCGAGCCCGGCGATCGCCGCGAAGGAGGCCCCGACGGGGGTGTCCTCGGGCAGGTCGATGATGCCGTCGTGTTCGTCCGAGAGGCCCATCTCGCGCTCGGAGCAGAGCATGCCGCGGCTGGCGACGCCGCGAATCTCGCTCTCCTTGAGGTCGACGCCGGTGCCCGGCACATGGGTACCCGCCGGCGCGAAGACGCCCTTCATGCCGGTGCGCGCATTGGGCGCGCCGCACACGACCTGAACCTCTCCCTTGCCGGTATCGACGATGCAGACGCGCAGCTTGTCGGCATTGGGATGCTGCTCGGCCCTGACGACATAGGCGACGGTGAAGGGTGCCAGGGCCGCGCCGCGGTCCTCGACGCCCTCGACCTCCAGGCCGATGCGGTTGAGCGTGGCGCAGATCTCCTCGAGGCTCGCCGTCGTGTCGAGATGGCGCTTGAGCCAGTCCAGGGTGATCTTCATCGGGCGAGCCCCCCGTAGAGCGTCGGCAGGTCGAGCGCACGGAAGCCGTAGTGGCGCAGCCAGCGCAGGTCGGCATCGAAGAAGGCGCGCAGATCGGGGATGCCGTACTTCAGCATGGCGATGCGGTCGATGCCCATGCCGAAGGCGAACCCCTGGTAGCGGTCGGGATCGATGCCGCCGGCGCGCAGCACGTTGGGGTGGACCATGCCGGAGCCCAGAATCTCCAGCCAGTCGTCGCCCTGGCCGATCTTCAGCTCGCCGCCCTTGAAGGAGCAGCCGATGTCGACCTCCATCGAGGGCGCGGTGAAGGGGAAGTAGCTGGGGCGGAAGCGCATCGGCACGTCGTCGACCTGGAAGAAGGCCTCGACGAAATCGCGCAGGCAGCCCTTGAGGTGGCCCATGTGGGTCGTCTCGTCGATCACCAGGCCCTCGACCTGGTGGAACATGGGCGTGTGCGTCATGTCGCTGTCGCTGCGGTAGGTGCGGCCCGGCGCGATGATGCGGATCGGCGGGGTGCTCGCCTGCATGTGCCGGATCTGCACCGGCGAGGTGTGCGTGCGCAGCACCGGACGGCGCTCGCCTTCGGCTGCCGGCAGGTAGAAGGTGTCGTGGTCCTGGCGCGCCGGATGCTCCTCGGGGATGTTGAGCGCCCCGAAGTTGTACCAGTCGTCCTCGATGTCGGGGCCTTCGGCGACGGCAAAGCCCATCTCGCAGAAGATGGCGATGACCTCGTCGGTCACCTGGCTCACCGGATGGACGCTGCCCGCGGCCTCCGGCCGGGACGGCAGGGTGACGTCGATGCGTTCGGCGACCAGGCGGGCATCGAGAGCGGCCCGGGCCAGCACGGCCTTGCGCGCGTCGATCGCCCCGGCGACCTCGTCTTTCAGGACATTGAGGGCCGCACCGGTCTCGCGCCGCTCGTCGGGCGAGAGGCCGCCGAGTTGCTTCATCAGGCCGGTGATCGCGCCCTTCTTGCCCAGCGCCTCGACCCGAACCTCATCGAGTGCGCGGGGATCCTCGGCCGCGGCGACGCGGGCGAGCACGTTCTGCTTGATGCTGTCGATCTGGTTCTGCATGACCGTGGGGTCCAAACACGACAAAGGGGCCGCAAGGGCCCCTCGTCGATCGGTGTTCCAGGGAAGTGATCGCGCGTTACACGCCGGCTGTTACGCCGCCTTCGCCACCGCCGAGCGGGCCTGTTCGCACAGGTTGCTAAACGCACCGGGCTCTCGGATCGCGATGTCGGAAAGAACCTTGCGGTCGAGTTCGATGCCGGCCAGCTTCAGGCCATGCATGAACTGCGAGTAGTTCAGGCCGTGCATGCGCACGCCGGCGTTGATCCGCTGGATCCACAGGCCACGGAACTCGCGCTTCTTGGTGCGGCGGTCGCGGTAGGCGTACTGCAACGCCTTCTCGACCCGCTGCAGCGCAATGCGGAAGCAGTTCTTGGAACGCCCACGGTAGCCCTTGGCGAGCTTGAGGACCTTCTTGTGACGAGCGTGGGAAGTGGTTCCCCGTTTTACTCGTGCCATCGTTCAACCCAATCGCTAAATGCCGGCTCAGCCGTAAGGCAGCAGGCGCTTGACCATCTTGACATCGGCCTGATCGACCAGACCCGTGCCGCGTGTACCACGGATGAAGCGCTTGGAACGGCGCCGCATGAAATGCAGCTTGCCTGCCCAGTTGCGCTTGATCTTGCCACTGCCGGTGAAGGAGAAACGCTTCTTCACCGAGCTCTTGGACTTAAGCTTCGGCATGACGGATCCTGACTAAGCCTTTGTACGAAACATCGTGCCCCGGCGACTCGCTCGCCCGGACAGGGAGGCGCCTTATATCCGCGCCCTCCGGCTTTTGCAAGCGCGAGCGGGCAGGTCGTTCAAAAGCCCGCAGACGGCCCCGATTCCGGGAAAACCGGCCCGAAACCGACGATCTCGCCGCCCCGGGCGGTTCGATCGGCCTTCAGCGTCCGGGGCACGGCACGAGTCGCCGCGGGACCGCCGCGGGCGTCAGTTCTGGCGAATCACGTCGGTCAGGATATCGAGGATGATGCGGGTGCCGCGGTCGACCAGCACGATGTCGTCGTCGACCACGACGCGCTCGGTATCCTGGCGCCTGGGCAAACGGTCGAGAATGTCGCCGGGCAGGTCGATACCGTAACCGGCCGGGAGTTTCGCGCCCCGCGCCGGGCCGCCGTAGATCAGTTCGGCATTGGCCGGCATGCTGGCGGCAACCGTCGCGCAATCTCCGGCCTTGGCCTCGTGGCCCGGCGGTTCGCCGAAGACCCAGGCACGGCACTGGCCCGGTGCGGGCATGTGGCCGGGCGGGACATGGTCGGGACCACGGTACTGCCCGCCGGAGCGCCGCGAACGCTCCACGGCATCGGGCGTGGTGCCGTATTCCTGCAGCACGGCCCGTTCGATCTCGTCGAAGATCAGCACGAGAAGCTCGTCGCCCGACTGCGTCTCGGCCCGGGCCGGCGCAGCGGCAAGGAAAAGCCCCAGCATCAGGGCGACGGTGACATGTTTCATGACATCCTCCCCGGCCCGCGGGCCAGCCTTGAAAACGGACGGGGGCGGGCCGTGACGACCCGCCCCCTGGAGGACCAACGGACCGTCGGAACGGTCGTTGCGTAAAGAAATTGTAAGTCTGGCCGGAGATCTCAGCGCGGCGCGATGACCATGATCATCTGCCGGCCTTCCATCTTCGGGTAGGACTCGACCTTGGCCTCGCCGTCGGTTTCGGTGCGGATGCGCTCGAGCAGGCGCGAGCCGATCTCGGGATGCGCCAGTTCGCGGCCGCGGAAGCGGACGGTGAGCTTCACCTTGTCCCCCTCGTCGACGAACTTGCGCAGGGCCTTCATCTTGGTCTCGTAGTCGTGGTCGTCGATGTTGGGCCGCATCTTGATTTCCTTCACATCGAAGGTCTTCTGACGCTTGCGGGCCTCGTTGGCCTTCTTCTGGGCCTCGTACTTGAACTTCCCGACATCGAGAACCTTGCACACCGGCGGATCGGCATTGGGCGAAATCTCGACGAGGTCGAGTCCGGCTTCCATTGCTTCGCGCATGGCAACTTCGGTCGTCACGACGCCGATCTGGGAACCATCGGCTCCGATCAGACGGACCTGACGTGCGGTGATGTCTTCGTTGGCGCGGGGACCCGATTTCTCGGGTGGCGCCATGCCCCCTCTTGGACGAGCTATGTAGTTATCTCCTCTGGTTAACAGCCGGGGCGTCAGGCCGGCGGCTGCGATTCGTTGACGAGTGTAAGAATGGCGTCGTCGAGCGCAAGGGATTGCTGATCCTTGCTGCCCAAACGCCGGATCGAGACGGTGCGTTCCTCGCCCTCGCGCTTGCCCACCGCCAGGATCACCGGGACCTTGGCCGTCGAGTGCAGGCGTACCTTGTAGCCGATCTTGTCGCTGCCGGTGTCGACGCTTCCGATCAGGCCCCGGGCCGCCAGCAGGGCGTGGACCTCGCGTGCATAGGCATCGGCCTCGTTCGTGACCGTGGCCACGACATACTGGGTCGGCGCCATCCAGAGCGGGAAGTTGCCCGAATAATGCTCGATCAGGATCGCCAGGAAACGCTCGAACGAACCCAGAATGGCGCGATGGAGCATGACCGGGCGGTGCCGTGCCCCGTCCTCGCCGACGTAACTGGCATCGAGCCGCTCGGGCAGCACGAAATCGACCTGCAGCGTGCCGCACTGCCAGTCGCGCCCGATCGCATCGGTCAGGACGAACTCCAGCTTGGGGCCGTAGAAGGCGCCCTCCCCGGGATTGAGCACGAGATCGAGGCCGGCGGCTTCCGCCGCCGCCTTGAGCGCACCTTCGGCCTGGTCCCAGGTCGCATCGCTGCCCGCGCGCGTGGCCGGGCGGTCGGAGAACTTCACCGTGAA
The DNA here is from genome assembly GCA_027592745.1 of Pseudomonadota bacterium. GTDB lineage: Bacteria > Pseudomonadota > Alphaproteobacteria > SP197 > SP197 > CALGGB01. The sequence continues at coordinate 11,426 of JAQCLG010000108.1, forward strand.
GGCCTCGAAACCCAGGTCCTTGTACATCGAGGTCAGCAGGGCGCAGAAGCGGACGGTCTCGGCCGTGATCTGCTCTTCCGTGCAGAAGATATGGGCATCATCCTGGGTGAACGAACGCACCCGCATCAGGCCGTGCAATGCGCCGGAGGGTTCGTAGCGCATGCAGGAACCGAACTCGGCCATGCGGTAGGGCAGGTCGCGGTAGCTCTTGATGCCCTGGCGGAAGATCTGGACATGGCAGGGGCAGTTCATGGGCTTCATGGCCCAGGTGCGGTCGTCCTCCGTGTGGGCCGTGAACATGTGCTCGCGGAACTTCTCCCAGTGGCCGGAGTCCTCCCACAGGCTGCGGTCGACCATCTGGGGCGTGTTGACCTCGTTGTAGCCCTCGGCATCGAGCCGGCGGCGCACGTAGTTCCGGACGTTGCGGTAGAGCCGCCAGCCGCGGGGATGCCAGAAGGCGCTGCCGACGGCCTCTTCCTGGAAGTGGAAGAGGTCCATCTCGCGGCCCAGCCGGCGATGGTCGCGCTTCTCGGCCTCCTCCAGGCGCGTCAGGTGGGCCTGGAGCTCTTCCCTGGTGAGCCAGGACGTGCCGTAGACGCGCTGGAGCATCTCGTTGCGGTGGTCGCCGCGCCAGTAGGCGCCGGCCAGCTTCATCAACTTGAAGGCCTTGGGCATCTTGCCGGTGGAGGGCAGATGGGGGCCACGGCAGAGATCGACCCAGTCGCCCTGGCGGTAGAGGGTGACGACCTCGCCGATGGGCAGGTCGCGGATGATCTCGGCCTTGTACTTCTCGCCCTGGGATTCGAAGAAACGGGCAGCCTGGTCGCGATCCCAGACTTCCCGGTCGAGCGGCTCGTCGCGGTCGATGATCTGCGCCATGCGCGCCTCCATCGCCTCGAGGTCCTCGGGCGTGAAGGGCTCCTTGCGCGAGAAATCGTAGTAGAAGCCGTTCTCGATCACCGGGCCGATCGTGACCTGGATGTCGGGCCAGAGTTCCTTGGCGGCCTGGGCGAGGACATGCGCGGCATCGTGGCGCACCAGGTCGAGCGCCTCGGGCGATTTCAGGGTGACGATCTCGACCCGTGCGTCGTGTTCGATCTCGCGCTTGAGGTCACGCAGTTCGCCGTCGACCTTAACCGCCAGCGCCGCCTTGGCCAGGCCCGCGCCGATCGAGGCAGCCACCATGGCACCGGTGGTCGGCGTGTCGTAACGACGCACGGAACCATCGGGCAGGGTGATCGCCACCTGGGCGGATTGAGCCTGGGCGCTCATGGCCGGAAACTCCTCGTTGTTGCGGACCCCGAGCCGGGGATGGCGCAACCTAGGGATCGGCGATGGCGTGTCAAGCCAAGCCCTTGCGGCAAGCCGGTTTCAACGCTCCAGCATGCGACGGGCGGCATGGGCCACTTCGTCGACCGCCAGGTCGGCGAGCTCGTGGCGGCGCACGACCTGGACCCTGGGGCCGCGCGGCGCCGTGAGCGCCGGATCGGAGGCGCCCGAGAACAGCACCACGCTGGGGCAGCCGGCGGTGGCGATCAGGTGCATCGGCCCGGTGTCGTTGCCCACGGCCAGGCGCGCGCCGCGACCGAGCGCGGCGATCTGGGCAAAGCTGGTGCGCCCGGCGAGGTCGATCACGCCGCG
>JAQCLG010000109.1 GCA_027592745.1 Pseudomonadota bacterium
GGAGGCGTGCGGCCCGGTGCCGGAACGGCGCGGGACCGCCCGGTCCTCAGGAGGCGTGGCGCGAGGAGCGGCCCTCGGGACGGCGATGGCCGCCGCCGTTGCCGCGGTTGGCGGGACGGGCCTGCTTGGGGCCGCCGGGACGACCGCCGCCGCGGTTCTGGTTCTGGCGCTGGCCCTGGTTCTGGCGGTTGACGCGGGGTGCCTTGCCGCTGGCATGCGAGGCGGCGACCGCCTCGGCATGGAAGGGATGCTCGCCGTCGATCTCGATCTTCTGGCGGGTGATCTTCTCGATGTCGTGGAGGAAGGCGACCTCGTCGGCGGCACAGAACGAGAAGGCGGTGCCGTCGGCGCCGGCGCGCGCGGTGCGGCCGATGCGATGGACGTAGCTTTCCGGCTCGTTGGGCAGGTCGTAGTTGATGATGTGGCTGATGCCGTCGATGTCGATGCCGCGGGCGGCGATGTCGGTGGCGACCAGGGTGCGGACCTTGCCGTTGCGGAAGTCGGTCAGCGCCTTCTGGCGGGCGTTCTGCGACTTGTTGCCGTGGATGGCGTCGGAGGTTTCGCCGGCCTTCACGAGCTGTTCGGCGATGCGGTTGGCGCCGTGCTTGGTGCGCGTGAAGATGATCGCGCGCTGGATGGTGTCACCCTTGAGCAGTTCGCGCAGCAGGGCGAGCTTGTCGCCGGTGTTGACGAACATGACCTTCTGGGCGATGCGCTCGACCGTGGTCGCCGGCGGGGCGACCTCGACACGCTTGTGGTTGCGCAGGATGTCGCCGGCGAGCTTGGAGACTTCCGGCGCCATGGTCGCCGAGAAGAAGATCGTCTGGCGATCCTTGGGCAGCTTGGCGACGATCTTGCGCACGTCGTTGATGAAGCCCATGTCGAGCATCCGGTCGGCCTCGTCGAGCACGAAGGTCTCGACGCCGTTCAGCTTCACATGACCCTGGTTCATCAGGTCGAGCAGGCGGCCCGGCGTGGCGATGATGATGTCGACGCCGCGGCGCATGGCGTTGACCTGCGGGTTCTGGCCGACGCCGCCGTAGATCAGGCAGCGGCTGGTCTTCAGGTTGCGCCCGTAGGTCGCGAAGGACTGGGCGATCTGGACGGCCAGTTCGCGGGTGGGGGTGAGGATCAGGACCGAGGCGGTCTTGGGCTCGGGCCGGCCCTCGGCTTCGGAAAGCCACTGCAGGATCGGCAGCGCGAAGGCCGCCGTCTTGCCGGTGCCGGTCTGGGCGATGCCGAGCAGGTCGTGACCTTCCAGCAGGAAGGGAATGGCGGCCATCTGGATCGGCGTGGGCTGGGTGTAGCCTTCGGTGGCGAGCGCGTTCAGGAGGGGCTCGATCAGGCCGAGGTCGGTAAACTGGGTCATTGGATATCCATGAGTGCGCGCCGCACATGCGGCGTCGGCCGCGTGCGGTGCAGGGGAAGCGGGAAGACGGACCGGACGGCCCGCCAATGCAGGGAGGTGGGCCTAGCGGCGCCGGTTGCGGGGCGACTGACGGCCGGTACCCATGCGGGGTACGGCGTTTTCGTCCTTGTGCCGGAAGTTGATGCGCGCCTTGGTGAGATCGTAGGGCGTCATCTCGAGCGTCACCCGGTCGCCGGTCAGCACGCGGATGCGTGCCTTCCTCATGCGGCCGGAGGTGTACGCCATCACCTCGTGACCATTGTCCAGGACGACGCGGAAATGCGCGTCCGGCAGGACCTCGGTCACGACACCTTCGGTTTCGATAAGGTCTTCTTTCGACATGTGTTCTCCACGATCGTTCGCGCGCCCGGTGTCGCCATGCTTGGCGCTCACCCCGGTCGGGCCCGATCGCAGGATTGGTTCTATGCCGAAAGTCCGTCAGGCCAGCAGGCCGATCGACATGTTCACGGACGATGCTCGTCCGCGCATCCGTCATTCAGCCTCCAACGAAAAACGTGTGCGATCGTTCGGTCGCACAGGCAGCGTCTGGCAAAGCGGAACTCAGATGACGCCTATGTCGTCGTTAAACGTGTCAAAAGCAAGCAGATTCGCGGCGGTGGCGTTTTCCCCCGGGGCCGGTGCAGACTTGCACCATGACCTCCGACAAACAGCAGATCCTCGCCCGCGTCTACGGCGCACGCAGCAAAGACGACCTTTCGGAAGGCTACGACGGCTGGGCCGGCGACTACGACGGCGACATGGAACGGCGCGGCTACCGCCTGCCCGGGATCGTCACCGGCCTGGTGGCCCGCCATGTCGCACCGGGCGACGGCGCCATCCTCGATGCCGGCGCGGGCAGCGGCCTGCTGGGCGAATGGCTGGCCCTGGTCGGCTACCGCGCCATCACCGGCATCGACCTCTCCCAGGGCATGCTCGACCTGGCCGCCGCGACCGGCGCCTACGAGAGCCTGCACCGCATGGCCCTGGGCGAGCCGCTCGCCTTCCCCGACGATCGTTTTGCCGCGGTGGCATCGGCCGGCACCTTCGGCATCACCCATGCCCCGGCCAGCGGCTTCAACGAACTGGTGCGCATCACCCGTCCGGGCGGCCATCTGGTGCTGAGCGTGCGCGCCAGGGGCATGGAGGAGGCAGGCTTTCCCGCCACCATCGCGCGGCTGGAAGCCACAAAGCGCTGGCGGCACCTCGAGACGGTCGGCCCCTTCCAGGCAATGCGCAGCGAACCCGAAAGCCTCTATGTCGTGCACGTCTGCCGCAAGACGGGCTGAGGCGGTTCAACCGCCCAGCAGGGCCTGGCGCACCATCGACTGGAAGAAGTGGACATGGTGTTCGCTGAACTCGGGATGGGCGCGGTCGACGACGAAACGGCCCTGGCGGTAGCCCAGCGAGTGCAGGCCCTTCTGGACCTCCTCGCACAGGCCGACATCCTCCTTGACCAGCACGTTCTTGATGTAGTCGACGAAGCGGTGCTCCAGTTCGGTGGGCTCGCGCGAGGTGAAGTAGAAATCCCAGCGCTCGCGTGTCGTCTCCGGCCCCGTGGGCATGACGCGGAACATCGCCAGGCTCGCCGAGCCCGGATACATCAGCGGAATGAGCGTGGGCCAGATGTAGCCGAACAGGGCCTCCTGCTCGACCTCCTCGGGCTTGAGCGCGTAGGCGCCGTTGTCGAGGCGTTTCTTCTCGACCTTGTGGCTGAAGGTGATGCCGTCGTCGGACCAGGTCGCCTTGTTGTCGTAGTCGACCAGCTCCATCAGCGTCTTGTGGTTGGCGTCGCAGTGGTAACATTCGTGGTTGTTGTCGATGACCGTCTTCCAGTTCGCCTGGATGTCGATCTCCCAGCGTTCGGCGCGCACGAGATCCCCAAGGCGCGGGCACGCCTCCTCCATGTCGCGCACGTATTTCGGCGCCAGCTCGGCAAGCGGGCGGGCGTCGGAGTCCATGTTGACGAAGAGGAAACCGCCGTAGACCTCCAGGCGCACCGGCTTGAGATCGGCGTTGTCGGGGATCCAGCTCTTCAGGCTGTCGCGGCCGCGCGCCTGGCGGAACCTGCCGTCGCTGCCGTAGCACCACTGGTGATAGGGGCAGGTGATGAGGCGGGTATTGCCCGAGCCCTGCAGCAGGGGATGGGCGCGATGGCTGCAGACGTTGTGGAAGGCGCGCAGTTCCCCGTCCTGGCCGCGGATGATCAGGATGCGCTGGTCGACCACGTCGCCGGTGATGTAGTCACCCGGCCTGGGCAGGTCGCTGACGTGCCCCTGGTACCACCATGTGCGATAGAAGATCGCCTGGTGTTCGGCGCGGTAGACCTCGGGTTCGCAGTACCACTCGGCCGGCAGGGTGAAGGAGTTCTCGGCCGTGGCATCGAAGCGGCCGGCCTCGAGGCGCAGGGGGGTGCCCAGGGGGCTGTGTTCGTTCATCGCGGCACTCCGGACGGGGCGGCCATGGTCCGGTCGGGCCATCCATGGCACATCAAATGGAAGACCCACTATAATCGTTGGAATTCTGCGGGTTCAACGCAGTAAACTTCGGCTCATGGATCAGGAAACTTGATGCATGCGCCGTGTCCTGCCATCGCTCAACGGACTCCGGGTGTTCGAGGTCGCCGCGCGTTGCCTGGGCTTCACGCGGGCGGCCGACGAACTGGGCCTGACCCAGGGCGCGGTGAGCTACCAGATCAAGCAGCTCGAGGACGACCTGGGTTTTGCCCTGTTCCGACGCGAGGGCCGCACCATCGCCCTGACCGACGCGGGGCGCCGCCTGCTGCCGGTGCTGCAGCGCAGCTTCAGCGACATCGCCGGCACGGTGGCGGGCCTGCGCGCCGAGCAGGCCAACCAGATCGCCATCGCGGTCAGCACCTACTTTGCCTCGCGCTGGCTGCTGCCGCGCCTGACCGGCTTCATGGCGCACCATCCCGACGTCGGCATCCGGCTGGTGCACCTGCCCGGCGTTGCCCACCAGGGCATGCCCGAGGCCGACATCGCGGTGCGCTGGGGCCAGGGCGGATGGCGCGACGGCCGCGTCGAACTGCTGTTCGAGGCCGGGCTGACGCCGGTCTGCAGCCCGGCGGTGGCCGCCGGTGCGGTGCCGGTCAGCACGCCGCGGGACCTGCGGAGCCACACCTTCCTGCACGACGACGAGACCCAGACCGCGTGGCTGGCATGGCTCAAGCTGGCGGGCGTGGGAGACCCCGGCCTGCTGCGCGGCCCGGTGATCGTCGATCCCAACGTGCGCATGCAGGCCGCCATCGACGGCCAGGGGTTCGCGCTGGCCGACGACCTGGTCGCCGACGACATCGCGGCCGGCCGCCTGGTCGCGCCCTTCGACCTGCGCCTGGGCGGCCATGGCTACCACCTGATCCACCGGCCCGACGCCCTGCAGCGCCCGACCGTGGCCCTGTTCCGCGACTGGCTCCTGGCGGAAACAGGCGCCGGGGCGGGCTGAAGCCTTCGCCGCGTCAGGCCTCCAGGGTCGCGCAGCGCAGCATCAGGCGGCGGTGGCCGGTGAAGTCGTCGATGGGATAGTGCAGCGTGAAGCGGTTGTCCCAGAAGACCACGTCGCCGATGCGCCAGCGGTGGCGCATGGTGAACTCGGGCCGGCTGACGTGGCGGTCGAGGTAGTCGATCAGCGGCCGGCTCTCGGCCTCGTTCAAACCGTCGAAGCAAGTGACGAACATGCTGTTGAAGTAGAGCCCCTCCTGCCCGCTCGCGGGATGGCGGCGGACCATGGGATGGATGGCGGTCTGTCCGGGCGTGTCGGGACGGCCGGGGCCGTCGTAGCTGTGGACGCCGTCCATCCGGCGCAGCAGCGCCTGCAGGCCCGGCGAGAGCGCACGGAAGGCGGCGACGGTGCTGGCAAAGCCGGTGTCGCCGCCGGTCGGCGGGATGATCCGGGCGTGGAGCGCGGTGACATGGCCGCCCGGCCGGCGGAAGGTGACGTCGGCATGCTAGGCTTCGTCGCCGAAGAGGCCCCTGCCCTCGGGTTCGCGCTCCAGGATCATGACCTCGGGCACGCCTTCGGGATGGACGATGCCGGGTGCGGCCTGGTGCAGGAAGATCGGCCCGAAACGGGCGGTGACGTCGCGCAGCGCCGCGGGCGAAAGATCCTGGTCGTGCACGACCAGGACGCCGTAGCGGTCGAGCGCTTGCCGCAGGCTGGCCGCGACCACTTCCTCCATGTCGGAGCCCAGCACGACGCCGGAGACATCGGCGCCCAGATGCGGCGTGATCGGATCGAAGGCGGGGCGGGACTCCGTCACGGCGTCAGGTCCGCATGCGCTCGCCATCGGGATCGAAGAGCGAGCGGGTGGTAACGGTGGCCTTGCGCATCTCGCCCAGGATCTCGATCTCGAACTCGGCCCCCTCCTCGCCCATGCCGGCGGGCAGGAACCCGAGGGCGACAGACTTGCCGGCCCAGTGGGCGTAACCGCCGGAGGTGACAAAGCCGATGACCTCGCCCTTGTGCCAGATCGGCTCGTCGGCGACGCAATCGGCCTCGTTGGCATCGACCACGAAGGTCGCCAGGCGCCGCTTCGGCCCCTCGTCGCGCGCCTTGAGCGCAGCGTCGCGGCCGATGAAACCGTTGCGCCTGAAGGCGACGAAGCGGTCGAGCCCGGTCTCGGCGGGCGTGTAGTCCGGCCGGTACTCGCGCATCCAGGAGCCGAAGGGCTTTTCCAGGCGCAGGCTCATCATGGCGCGCATGCCGAAGGGCTTGAGGCCTAGATCGGCACCGGCCTCGGCGAGTGCCATGTAGAGCGCACGCTGCTCGCGCGGGGCGACGTAGATCTCGTAGCCCAGATCGCCGGTGTAGGTGACGCGGCAGACCAGGGCGTCGGTCAGGCCGACGTTGATGCGCCGGGCCGCCAGGAACGGCAGGCCCTCGTTGTAGACATCCGCGCGCGTCGTGCGCGCCAGCAGGTCGCGCGCCTTCGGCCCGGCGATCTGGAAACCGATCTGGTCGAGCGAGATGTTACGAACCGTCACGCCCTTCTCGGGCAGGTGCTCCATGAACCAGCGGTGATGGTAGGACTGGGCGGCGTAGCTGGCGTTGAGACGGAAGGTCTCCGCCCCGAGCTTCGTGATCGTGAAGTCGCCGATCAGGCGGCCGCTGTTGTTGAGCATCGGCGCCAGCGCCATGCGGCCCTCGGCGGGAATGCGCCCGGCCATGATGCGCGAGAGCCAGATCTCGGCATCGGGGCCCTCGACCAGGAATTTCGAGAAGTTGTGAATCTCGTTGATGCCGACGTTCTCGCGCACGTTGCGGCATTCGGCGCCCACGGCATCGAAGGCGTTCGAGCGGCGGAAAGAGGGTTTTTCCTCGCGCGGCTCGCCTTCTGGCGCGAAGTAGTTGACGTGTTCCAGGCCGAAGCCGGAGCCGAAGACGGCGCGCTGCTCGTCCCAGATGGCGTAGGCGGGCGTGGTGTGGAAGGGGCGCGCGGCGGGCAGCTCCTCGTTGGGATGGGAGATGGCGAAGCGGCGCTGGTAGTTCTCGCGCGTCTTGGCGCGGGTGAAGGCCGGCGTCGTCCAGTCGCCGTAACGCGCGACGTCCATGGCGAAGATGTCACGGCTGGGTTCGCCCTCGATCATCCATTCGGCGAGCGCCAGGCCGACGCCGCCGCCCTGGCTGAATCCCGCCATGACAGCACAGCACGACCAGAAACCCTTCAAGCCCGGCACCGGGCCCATCAGCGGGTTGCCGTCGGGGGCGAAGGTGAAGGGGCCATTGATGATGCGCTTGATGCCAGCGCGCGCCAGCACGGGGTAACGCTTGAAGGCGACGTCGAGCTTGTCGGAGACGCGCTCGATCTTGTCGGGCAGCAGTTCGTGGCCGAAATCCCAGGGCGTGCCGTCGACCGCCCAGTGCTCGCAGGCCTGCTCGTACATGCCGATGACCAGGCCCCGACCCTCCTGGCGCAGGTAGCTTTCACCCGCGGGGTCCATGACGTGGGGCAGTTCCTCGCCCCGCTCGTAGACCTCGGGGATGTCGTCGGTGACGAGGTACTGGTGCTCGAGCGGATGGCAGGGGAGATAGACGCCGGCCATGGCGCCGATCTCGCGCGCCCACAGGCCGCCGCAGTTGACGACGTATTCGGCGGTGATCGTGCCCTGCTCGGTGACGACGTCCCAGTGGCCGTCGGGGCGGTGCTTGAGCTCCTTGACCGGGTTGCGCAGGTAGATCTCGGCGCCGGCCATGCGCGCGGCCTTGGCATAGGCGTGGGTGGTGCCGGAGGGATCGAGATGGCCGTCGAGGGGATCGTAGAGCGCACCCAGGACGCCGTCGGTGTTGGTGATGGGCGAGAGTTTCCGGATCTCGTCGGGGCCGACGATCTCGGTGGAGAGCCCCATGTGGCGGTGCTTGGCGCGTTCGGCCTTGAGGAAGTCGAGGCGATCCGGCGTCGTGGCGATGGTCAGGCCGCCGACGTGGTGGAGGCCGCAGGACTGCCCGGTGATCTTCTCGAGCTCGCGGTAGAGGCGGATGGTGTAGCCCTGCAGCGCGGCCATGTTGGGATCGGCGTTGAGCGTGTGGAAGCCTCCGGCGGCATGCCAGGTGGAGCCCGAGGTCAGCTCCGAGCGCTCGATCAGCGCGACATCGGACCAGCCGCCCTTGGTCAGGTGGTAGAGCACGCTGCACCCGACGACACCGCCGCCGATGACGGCGACACGCACATGCGATTTCATGGCTGACCTTTTCCTCGTTCTCAGTCTTCGCGGTGGGCACGACACCATACCCTCTCCCCACCGTGGGAGAGGGTTGCGCAGGCTTGGCGACCGCAGGGCGGGAGCCTAGCCGGAGCTGGGTGAGGGGGCAGCGCGTACAGCGGGACCCTTGCGTCCCCCCTCACCCAGCTTCGGCCAAGGCGCGGCTGCACCGCACCGGGCCTTCGCATCCCTCTCCCACAAGGGGAGAGGGACGGGTTCGACTACCCCAGCACCGAGAAGGTGCTGTCCTGGTTGATCTCGCGGTTGCGCGAGAAGAAGGCGGTGTTGATGTCCAGATCGATGTTCTTGAGGTGGAACTGCACCGGGTCCGTATCGTGGTCGCGGCCGTTTTCGCAGGCCTCGATGATTTCGGCCATGATCTCGCCGGCGATGGGCGCGTTCTTGAACTGGTTCCCGCTGGTGCCGATGGCGAGGTAGAAGCCCCTCAGATCGGACTTGTCGTAGATCGGGCCCCAGTCCTCGGTGACGTCGTAGAGGTCGACCGCGCCGCGGGTGCGGTTGGGAATCTGCAGGCTGGGGAAGCGCTGGGCCTGGCGCATGACGAGCGTCGTCCACATGCCGGTGAACTCGGTCAGGTAGTCGTCGGGATCGACCCACTCCTTCTCGTCGCAGGCCGGGTCCTCGCTGCCGATCAGCATGTGGTTGCCGGTCTCGGGGCGGGCATAGGCGCCGATCTCGCTATCCGAGAAGACCGTGCCCTGCTTCTCGATGTCGAAGCCGGGCGGTGCCGGGACATGGGCGACCTCGTGGCGCAGGGCGCGCGTGGTGATGCGCATGGTGCCGGCCAGCCCGGCCATCTCGTTGATCTTGGCGGAATGGGGGCCGGCGACATTGACGACGATGGGCGCCTCAACGACCGAACCGTCCTCCAGCGTCACGCCGGTGACACGGCCGCCCGAGCAGTTGATCGCCGTGACGCGGGTGTTGAAGCGGAAGGTGGCGCCGCGCTTCTCGGCGGCGCGCTGGACGTTGTGGCCGGCAAGCTGGGGATCGGAGATGTAGCCGCCGCGCGGGAAATAGACCGCACCGGCGACCTCGTGGTCGGTCGGCTCGCCGAAATGGGGATCGTCGGTTGTGCGTGGCCGGTCGAAGGAGGCGGTCGAGACCGGGGGGACGCGCTCCTTGAGCTGGGCCGGGGTCAGTTCCTCGTAGGGGCAGCCGATCTGGTCCATCACGGTCAGGATGTGCTTGAGGAAGCCGTTGTGCTCGTTCTTGACGATGATGCAGCCGCAGTTGTGGTACTTGGCCATGCCGCGCTCGTCGGCGACGCCGCAGAAGTTGTCCCAGTCCTTCCAGTAGAAGTGGCTCTCGTAGGCCACGCCCGAGCCGTGAACGGTCGAGTAATAGGGGCGGATGATGGCGCAGGAATTGGCGGTGGAGCCGTAGCTGGCGGCCGGCAGGCGATCGACCGAGAGGGTCCTGTAGCCCTTGGCGGCAAGCTCCCTGGCGACACTGGCGCCGATGATCCCGGCGCCGATCACGACCGCATCGAAACTCTCTGACATCCCCTGCCTCCCTGGCCAATCGACCCCCGGCATGTAGGACGGAACGGGGCGCTTGTCACGCGATTGGAAGCGGCGGCAGGGGCGTTCAGGTCCCCTGGAACGGCAGGCTGACGGTCACCGTCGTGCCCGCGCCGACAGCACTGACGATGGTCAGGCTTCCGCCCAAACGTTCGGTGAACGACTTCGCCAGGGGCAGGCCCAGGCCGGTGCCCTCGAAGCGCCGGGTGAGTGCCGCATCGAGCTGGCCGAAGGGGGTCAGGGCGAGCGGGATGTCCTGCTCGTCCATGCCGATGCCGGTGTCGGCGACGGTGATGACCAGGGCGCGGGCCGCCTCGTCGCGCCGCACCACGACATCGACGCGGCCGCCGCTTTCGGTGAACTTGATGGCGTTGGAAAGCAGGTTGAGCAGGATCTGCTTGAGACGCCGGCTGTTCGAGCGCATCCGCCCGAGATCGGGAGGAATGTCGGCCTCCAGGGTGATCCCGGCGTACTGGGCCTGGGATTCCACGATGCGCAGCGCGGTCCCGATCGCGCTTGCCGGCATGATCTCCTCGACCTCGATCGGGGCGTTGGCCGCCTGGGCGGCCGAGAGATCGAGAATGTCGTTGATGACGTCGCGCAGGTGTTCGCCCGAACTGCGGATGTTGGCGACGTATTCGGCATATCGCTCGTCGCCGATCGGCCCGAACGGCTTGCTTTCGATCAGCTCGGAAAAGCCGATGATGGCGTTGAGCGGCTTGCGCAGCTCGTGGCTGACATTGGCCATGAACTCGCTCTTGGCGCGATCGGCGATCTGGGCCTCGCCCAGGGCGCCGGCCATGACGCGGCGGTCCTCCTCGAACTCGACGGCCATCTGGTTGAAGCTGGCGGCCAGGGCCCGCAGCTCGGAAGGGGCAAACCCCGTGGGTTCGCGGGCGCGTGCCGACAGGTCGCCGTCGGCCAGTTTCATCGCCGCATCGTTGACGTCGGCGATCGAGCGCATCAGCAGGCCGGCCAGGAGCCAGCTCAGGATCCCTGCGACCAGCAGGCCCAGGATGACCAGTGCGAGGGCCAGAAGCTGCACTTGGCTTGCCGCAGCGCGCAGTTCCGAAAGCGGCTGGGGCACCATGACGCCCCATCCGGTGGTCGGCACGAAGGTGAAGCCGGTCACCATGTCGGCCTGCATGGCCGGCGAGAAGAACTCCATGACATCGGTTTCGCCGGCCATCATGCGCTGCACCGGGGCGATGGCCGAGATGTTCTTGGACGTCGCCACCCAGGTTTCGTCGGGGTGGGCAATGACGTGGCCGAACTGGTCGACGATCGCGGAATGGCCGCGCTCGCCGAAGGTGATGCTGCCCTGGAGCTGGCGGATGTACTCCGTCGAGAGAGCGCCGATCACGATGCGCTCCTCGTCCACGGCCAGGGCCATGAAGATCACCGGGGTGCCGTCGACATCGGGCATGACGCCGCTGAAGTGGACGCCCGGCTCGGCCGCCAGTTGCCACATCAGGGCGAACTGATCGGCAGTCAGGGCGACCGTGCGCCTGCTGTCCATGATCACATGGTCCGAAGCGCCGCCGCCCCGGTGCAGGGTGCAGAAGTAGTCGAAACCCAGTTCGCCGCCCAGGGTGGTCAGGCCGTCGAAGGCGACGTCCTGCTCGATCATGGCGCCGAACAGGGTCAGCACCGCCGAGGCATCGGTGGCATACCGTTCGAGCGCCAGGGTCATGTTGCGCGCGATCAGCAGGTGGCGTTCGGAAACTTCGTCGCGTTCGCGCTGGTAGGCGCTGGTCTCGACCCAGAGGCCGAGCAACAGCACGGGCACAGCCGCAACCGCCATGAATCCTGCCGTGAGGATGGGACGAAGTCCGATGTTCAGCATCGCGCTCCCCGCAAGGACACGTCCTGTCCCGGCACGCCCGCCGGGACATCGCATCCTTCCCCCCGCCGCGATTCTACGCGGTTCGGACGTTTTGGAACAGGGATCGCGCGCGCCAGATCGTTCTTGCCCGCAAGCGGCGCGGGCGGTAGGCCAGTGGCCTTGCAACCCGCCTTCCGCCCTGCCCGCCAAGAGGTCTGCCATGAGTGTCCGCAACGGTCGTCCCGCGCTCGCCATGCCCGGTCCCACCACGGTGCCCGACGAGGTCCTTGCCGCCATGCACCGGCCGGCGGTCGACATCTACGGCAGCGAACTGGTCGGGGTGACCGACAGCTGCCTTGCCGACCTCAAGACCCTGTTCGGCACCCGCGGGCGGACCTACATCTACATCGCCAACGGCCATGGCGCTTGGGAAGCGGCACTCTCCAACGTCATGTCGCGGGGCGAGAAGGTGCTGGTGCTCGAAAGCGGGCGTTTTGCCATCGGCTGGGGCGAGATGGCGACCATGCTGGGCATCGAGGTCGAGGTGCTCGACGGACGGCCCAGGCGCGCCTTCGATCCCGCGGTGCTCGAAGCCCGCCTGCGGGCCGATACCGCAGGCGAGATCAAGGCCGTGCTGGTGGTCCAGGTCGACACCGCATCGAGCGTCGTCAACGACATCGCCGCGCTGCGCCGGGCGATCGATGCCGCGGGCCATGACGCGCTGTTCATGGTCGATGCCATCGCCTCCCTGGGCACCATGCCCTTCGAGATGGATGTCTGGGGCATCGATGTTGCGGTCACCGGCTCGCAGAAGGGCCTGATGTCGCCGCCGGGCCTGGGTTTCGTCGCGGCCCAGGGCAAGGCCGGCGAGGCCCATGCCAGGGCCGGGCTGCGCACCCGCTACTGGGACTGGACCGCGCGGGAGGGCGAGGCCCATTACATGAAGTACTGCGGCACGCCCCCGGTCCACATGCTGTTCGGCCTGCGAAAGGCGCTCGACATGATCCTGGCCGAGGGGCTGGACCATGTGTTTGCGCGCCACGCCATCCTGGCGGCCACCACCCGGGCGGCGGTGGAGCGCTGGAGCGAGGGCCAGGTGCTGTCCTTCAACATCACCGAAGCCGCCGAACGATCGAACTCGGTGACGACCGTGCGGGTCGAGGGTGATGCCGCCGGCCGGCTGCTCAGGTGGTGCGAGGAGGAATGCGGCGTCACCCTGGGCATCGCCATCGGCGACCTTGCCGGCAAGGGCTTTCGCATCGCGCACATGGGCCATGTCAACGCGCCGATGATGCTGGGCACCCTGGGCGTGATCGAAAGCGGCCTGCTGGCGCTCGGAATCCCCCATGGCGAAGGCGGCATCGCCGCGGCGGCCGCGCACCTGGGCGGCACCCTGGGCGCCTGACGCAGCGTCCGCGCGGGCGACGGCGCGATTGCCGTTGCGGCGGCACGGGCGCACACTCGCCTCGAACGGATCGCCCGCGCCGCCCAAGCGGCCCCACGGGCGCCGTGGCCGTTGGGAGTGATGGTCGTGGTGCTGGCTGGGTCCGTCGGG
>JAQCLG010000110.1 GCA_027592745.1 Pseudomonadota bacterium
AGATAGAGCAAATTCACATCCTTCCGCGCAATCGCGAAGCGATTCCGCAGAAGGATGATTTGCTCTAGCCGGCGAAGGTGGGTGGCAGCGCACGCAAATGGCGATGTGATGGGGTTTGGACTCGCCTGGCGGAATCGCCAAAGATGGATGGCTGCCTGCGCGGGCCATGCGCAGGGCAGAGTTCAGAGACATCCAGGGAGATTGTCCTCTGCGTGGTTTGACGAGGCGTCTGCTGGGGGCCGTCGCGGCCGCCGGTCTTGTTGCAGGTCTTGTAGGCGGGCTGGCCGGGCAGGCCAGGGCGGAAGTGCCCGAGAATCAGGATCCGGTCGTGCTTGCGCTGCTGGAATGGACCGGCCAGCACATCTCGACCAAGGTCGCCGGCCATATCCTGGAGGAGATGGGCTACACGGTCGAATACGTGACGGCCGGCTCCTACCCCTCGGCGATTCCGCTCTCGGAAGGCGAGATCGCCGCCGTGCTCGAGTTCTGGAGCAACAACCAGGGTGAGTACTATCCCTCGCTGGTCGAGAAGGGCGAGATCGAGAATGTCGGCGACATCGGCCTGAACGCCTACGAGGGCTGGCTGTACCCGAAGTACATGGAACAGCAGTGCCCCGGCCTGCCCGACTGGGACGCCTTCGTGGGCTGCGCCGAACTGTTCGCCACGCCCGAGAGTTTCCCCAACGGGCGCGTGCTGGCCTATCCGGCCGACTGGGG
Source organism: Pseudomonadota bacterium (assembly GCA_027592745.1). Classification (GTDB taxonomy): domain Bacteria; phylum Pseudomonadota; class Alphaproteobacteria; order SP197; family SP197; genus CALGGB01. The sequence continues at coordinate 718 of JAQCLG010000110.1, forward strand.
CCATCGCTCGGCCGACATCATCGAGTACTCGGGCATTCCCTTCGAGGCGGTGCCGGCAGGCAGCGAAGGCGCGCTGGTCGCCGAGCTGCAGAGTGCGGTGGAGCGCGAGGCGCCGCTGGTGATGATGTTCTGGTCGCCCCACTGGGTGCTCTCGACGGTCGACTCCGGCTGGATCACCTTCCCCGAGGACGTGAAGGAGAAGTTCGTCATGATCAACGTGCCGGTCTGGAAGCTGCTCTGGCCGGGCGTGAAGGACACCTGGCCCGGCGCCTACAGCCTGCTTTCCAGCTTCCAGCTCGATAACCATTCCCAGGAAGTCATGATGGATCTCATCGACAATCAGGGTCAGGACCTCGATGCCGTGACCCGGGCCTGGGTCGAGGACAACAGGGACGTCTGGCAGCCCTGGGTCGATAAGGCGATGGCCGGTTCCTGAAGCAAATCATCCTTCTGCGTGATCGCTTCGCGATTGCGCAGAAGGATGTGAATTTGCTCTATCTTGTTGAGGTAGAGCGGGTGAGCGTGATCCGCGCCAGGGCGCTGGTGCCCGGCCCGTTTTTTGCACTATCGTTCGAGGATGTTACAACCTCGTGCCCGCAACAGAGCCGGATCCGATACAACGGTCGCCATCAAGGTCGGCCGCATCCGGCCCGCAAAGCAACAGCCAAGGGAGAAACACTGCATGATGTCCCGATTCACACGCCGCTTCGCAGGGGTGATTGCCGCCGCCGCAACGGCAGCGGTCCTGGGCCAGAGCGCCCAGGCCTAGGAGGTGCCAGAGAGCCAGGATCCGATCACGCTGGCCCTGCTCGAATGGACCGGCCAGCACATCTCGGCAAAGGTTGCCGGAAACATCCTCGAGGAGATGGGCTACAACGTCGAGTACGTCACGGCGGGCAGCTATCCGTCCGGCATTTCGCTGGCCGACGGCGAGATCGATTCCGTGCTCTAACTCTGGAGCAACAACATCGGCGAGTTCTACCCCCAGCTGATCGAGGAGGGTAAGGTCGAGGTCGTCGGCGACATCGGGCTCAAGGCTCGCGAAGGCTGGCTGTACCCCAAGTACATGGAAGAGCAGTGCCCGGGTCTTCCGGCATGGGATGCCTTCGTGGGTTGTGCCGAACTGTTCGCCACGCCCGAGACCTTCCCCAACGGCCGCCTGCTCGCCTATCCGGCCGACTGGGGCCATCGCTCGGCCGACATCATCGCCGAGACCGGCATTCCCTTCGAGGCCATCCCGGCCGGCAGCGAGGGTGCCGAGGTTGCGGAACTGCAGAGCGCCGTCGAGCGCGAGGCGCCGCTGGTGATGATGTTCTGGGCTCCCCATTGGGTGCTCTCGACGGTCGAGCATGGCTGGGTCGACATGCCCCAAAAGCTGGCCGAGAAGTACGCGCTGGTCACGGTGCCGGTGTGGAAGACCGTGTGGCCGGGCATGAAGGAAAACTGGCCCGCGGCCTATCGTTTCCTGCAGAACTACACGATCGACAATGCCGAGCAGGAGGCGATGATGGACCTGATCGACAACCAGGGTGAGGACCTCGATGCCGTCACCCGCGCCTGGGTCGAGGAGAACAGCGACACCTGGCAGCCCTGGGTGGACGCCGCGCTTTCGGGTTCCTGATCCCGAGCGACGCTGAAGAGACGGGCCGGGCGGCAACGCCCGGCCCGTTTCGATTCAGGGGCGGGAGAAATGGCCCAGATCGAAGGCGGTGGCGTGTTTGAACGCGCGCAGGACGATCGACGAGCGCAGGTTGCGGACATGGGGGATGGGCATGATCCCCGCCATCAGCAGGTCGGAGAAGGCCGCGAGGTCCGTGGTCGCGACCTTGAGCAGGAAGTCGGCATCGCCCGTCGTGGCGAAACATTCCAGCACCTGCGGCAGCGCCGCGATCGCCTCGCGGAAGACAGCGGTCGTCTCGGCCGTCTGGATGTCGAGGGATACGCTGGTGAAGGCCAGGACATGGAGGCCGACCGCGGCGGGATCGAGCAGGGCGGCGTAACGCGCGATCGTGCCTGACTGTTCGAGCCGGCGCATGCGCCGCGTGACCTGCGAGGCCGAAAGATGGACCCGTTCGGCCAGGGCAACCGTCGCCATGCGGCCCTCATCCTGCAGGGCCGCCAGGATCGCGACATCGAAGCCATCGAGTTCGTTCATCGGTGAAATCCTGCATAGCTTCAGCAAATTTCGGAGAATATCCGCATCACTGCCGCTGACAACGGCGCAGATTGCGCGGATTCGCCCCGCTAGTGCGTGCAAGATCGCGGCTGAAGCAACCATGGAGCAGGGTCGATGCACAGACGCACAAGCGGGCAGCCGTCGTGAGCGCGCCCGACAATCCGATGGGCACCGACGGCTTCGAATTCGTCGAATACACCGCACCCGATACCGCCGAACTTGGCCGCCTGTTTGCCGCGATGGGCCTGCGTCCCGTCGGCCGCCACCGTTCCAAGGACGTCACGCTGTGGCGCCAGGGCGGCGTCAACTTCGTGGTCAACGGCGAGGCCGAGAGTTTCGCGCAGTCCTTTGCCCGCGTGCACGGTCCCAGCGTCTGCGCCTTCGGCTTCCGTGTCGCCGACGCGGCGGCGGCACTGGAACGTGCCGTGGCGCTGGGAGCCCGGGCGGTCGAGGCGCGCATCGGACCCATGGAACTCAACATCCCGGCAATCGAGGGTATCGGCGGCAGCCTGATCTACCTGGTCGACCGCTACGGCGATGCCGGGTCGATCTGGGATGTCGACTTCCGCGCGCTGGAGGGCGAAAGCCTGGCGCCCGACAGGGCGCCGGAAGGTGTCGGGCTGTTCGAGATCGACCATCTCACCCACAATGTGCATCGCGGCCGGATGGACGCCTGGTCGGCGTTCTACGCGCAGATCTTCGGCTTCCGCGAGATCCGCAGCTTCGACATCGAGGGACGCCACAGCGGCCTGCATTCGCGTGCCATGGTCAGCCCCTGCGGCCGGATCCGCATTCCGATCAACGAAAGCGCCGACGACCGCAGCCAGATCGCCGAATACCTGGCGGCCTATCGCGGCGAGGGCATCCAGCACATCGCCCTGGCCAGCCGCGACATCGCCGCCAGCGTGACCGCGCTGGGCCGGGCCGGGGTGCCCTTCCTCGCGCCGCCGCCGGCCAGCTATTACGCCAGACTCGACGAACGGCTGCCCGGCCACGGCGAGAACGCCGCGACCCTGCAGCGCCTTGCCATCCTGATGGACGGCGAACCCGGGGGCGGCCGGCTGCTGCAGATCTTCACGGCGACGGTGATCGGCCCGATCTTCTTCGAGGTCATCCAGCGCAAGGGCAACAACGGTTTCGGCGAAGGCAATTTCCGGGCGCTGTTCGAGGCGATGGAGCAGGACCAGATCGCCCACGGGCGCCTGAAGGTCTGATGCGCAGAGAGCCGTCTTTTATGCAAACAGGCCCTCATCGTTTCATTTTGTGAAACAAATTGGCAGTTTTCCTGGTCCTCAGAGGCGTTAGACTGTCCTCATGCGTCCGGATCGAGCCGGGCCGAAATCTGTCCTTGGGAGGGAGAGAATCATGTCTGAAGGCAAGATGGAGTGGATGGTCGGCCAGGTGCTGGCCGGACGGATGCCCCGCCGCGAGTTCATCGGCCGCGCGGGCGCCATGGGTGTGGGCGTGGCAGCCGCGACCACCATGCTTTCGTCGGCCGGCGTCGCCGCCGAACCGATCAAGGGCGGTACGGTCAATCTGGCGACGGAGTACTCGGGTCCCGAAGAGACCTTCGACACCACGAAGATGACCAACTCGACCGACATCCAGCGGTCCTACCAGGTCTATGACCGCCTGTTCGATCTCGACCGCGACCTCAAGGTCGTTCCGAGTCTGGCGACCGAGTGGGAAGCGGCCAACGATGCGGCCGAGTGGACCTTCAAGCTGCGCGACGGCGTCGAGTTCCATGACGGCAAGACGATGACCGCGGCCGATGTCATCTACTCGCTGCATGTCCATATCAAGGAAGGTTCGGAATCGCCGGCCAAGTCCCTGCTGGATTCCATCATCGACATGCAGGCCGATGGCGACGGCGTCGTGAAGATCACGCTGAATAGCGGCAATGCCGACTTCCCGACCCTGCTGGGCTACGACTATCACACCTCGATCATTCCCGAGGGCTGGGTCGACGGCATGCCGGTCAACGGCACCGGCCTCTACCGCCTTACCGACTTCACCCCCGGCCTGGAATCGGTGACCGAGCGGTTCGGCAACTACTGGGACAGCAGCGTCGGCCACGTCGACGGCATCATCACCCGCGGCGTTCCTGACGGTGCGGCACGCACCAACGCCCTGCGTTCGGGCGACATCGACATCTGCCGCGACATCGAGGCGCGTGTCGCCGCCCTGCTCGCCCAGGACCCGGGCGTCGAGGTGATCTCGACGCCTTCGGGTGCCTGGTTCGGCTGGATCATGGCCTGCGACCGTGCGCCGACCAACGACCTCAACCTGCGCCTGGCGATGAAACATGCCGTCGACCGCCAGTACCTGGTCGACAACGTGCTGCTGGGCAACGGCAAGGTGGCCAACGACTTCCCGGTCAATCCCGGCCTGCCGACCTATTGCCGGGAGGTTCCGCAGTACGTCTACGATCCCGAGAAGGCGAAGTTCTACTGGGACAAGACGGGGCTTTCCTCGATCACCATCGACGTCTCGAACGCGGCCCATCCCAATGCGCTCGACTGTTCGGTGATCCTGCAGGAGCAGGCCAAGGCCGCGGGCATCACCATCGAGCTCAACCGCGTGCCCGACGACGGCTACTGGAGCGACACCTGGATGCAGGTGCCGTTCTGCGTCACCGGCTGGAACTCGCGCCCGACCGCCGATTCGATCCTGACCATCGCCTATGCCAGCGGCGGTTCCTGGAACGAGACGTTCTGGAGCAACGCGCGCTTCGACGAGCTGCTCATCCTGGGCCGCAAGGAGACCGACCCGGCCAAGCGCGCCGAGATCTACTGCGAGGCCGAGACGATCCTGCACGACGACGGCGGTTCGGTGGTGCCCTTCTTCACCAACGACATCAACGGCATCAGCAAGCGCATCCAGAACTTCCACGGCAGCCCGGCCAACCAGATGGGTGCGGGCTGGCCCTACAAGGAGATGTGGATCGACGACAGCATGGCCTGATCGACGCCATCGCGATCGAACGAGCGCCGGCGGGGAGACCCGCCGGCGCTTTTTCTTGGCCATGGCGCCATCATGCAGCGGGTTTATGATGGGCCATGGCTCCCCACCTCGATCTGCGGCATCTGCGGATGCTGGTCGCGCTTGACCGCCACGGCACCGTGACCGGCGCTGCGGCGGCACTCGGGCTGACCCAGCCCGCGCTGTCGCACCAGATCCAGGAGGCCGAGCGGCGGGCGGGCGTGCCGCTGTTCCGGCGCGTCAAGAAACGCCTGGTCTTCAGTTGGCAGGGCCAGGAACTGCTGACCTCGGCTCGCCTCGTGGTCGCCGAGATGGAGCGCGCCGAGGCCGACCTTGCGCGCTACAGCAACACGGTCAACGCCGTCGTCCGGCTGGTGACACGGGCCTATTGCCCCTTCGGCTGGCTGCCGGGTTTCCTGGCCGGACTTGCGCTGGAGCATCCCGATATCGAGCTCGAGCACCACAGCGAGACGCTGACGCCGCCCTTTGCCGCGCTCGAGAGCGGCGCCGCCGACATCGTGCTTTCGCCGAGCCTTGCGCGGCGCGGCGAGCTGCACGCCCTGCCGGCCTTCGAGGACCGCCTGGTCGGCCTGGTCGGGGCCGACGATCCGCTCGCCCAGCGCCCCTATCTGGAAGCCCGCGACTTCCGCGAGCGCCTCTACGTCACCTATTCGACGGTGCTCGAGAGCGGCCTGGAGCACGAACAGCTCTTCCGCCACGGCGGCATCGTGCCCGGCCGCTACCAGCGTACCTCCTCGCCCGAGGCGCTGGCCGCGCTGGTCGGCGCAGGGCAGGGCGCGGCGATCGTCACCGGCTGGCTGGCGGCGAGCCTGACGGCGCATCACCGGATCGTTGCCCTGCCGCTGACCGCCGCCGGACTGCCCTGTTCGTGGTCGGTCGTGGTGCGCGCCACCGAACAGCCCGGCCAGCCCGTGCTGAGCGTTGCCGCTCGGCTCGCCGCCTGGCTCGGCGCCCATGCCTTCGATCATGCGTAGAATTGATGAACTTTGCATGAATCCTCGATTTCTGGCCCGTGGCGCCGCTGCCTAGATTGGTGACCCGAGGTGAAGGGGAGACGACGATGGCGCGACGCGAGGGCCGCCAGGCGGCAGGCAAGCGCAAGGGGGCTGCAGGCGAGGTCCGCAAGGTGCCCCAGCTCCCCTGGTGCACCGTGCGCAATCCCTATCCGCCCTTCGAGATCGCCAGCGCGGACCAGATCGAGGCGACGCACGAGGCCTCGCTCGATGCGCTCCAGGAGATCGGCATCAACTTCCTGCTGGCCGAGGCGCGCGACATCCTGAAGGCCGCGGGCGCCGACGTCGATCCGGCCAGCACGCGGGTGCGCTTCGAACGCAGCTTCATCGAGGAGGCGGTCGCCAGGGCGCCGTCGCACTTCACGCTCCATGCGCGCAACCCGCAGCGCCACCGCATCTTCGGCGGCAACCACATCAACTTCCTGCCCGTGGCGGGCAATCCCAACATCTCCGACATCGAGGGCGGCCGGCGCAGCGGCAACCTGAAGGACTACCGCGACCTGCTGCGCCTGGCCCAGGTGATCAACGCGGTGCACGGCTGCACGCCGATGCTGGAGCCGATCGATGTCGAGCCCAACATCCGCTATCTCGACATCGTCGGTGAACAGCTCCTGATCACCGACAAGATCGCCTTCGGCTATTCGCTGGGCCGGCGCAAGATCACGGACGCCATCGAGATGGTGCGCATCGCCCGCGGCATCGACGAGGCGACGCTCCTGAAGGAGCCGAGCCTGTGGACCGTGGTCAACGCCAACTCGCCGCTGCAGCTCGACATCCCCATGCTGCTCGGCATGATCGAGATGGCGCGGATGAACCAGCCGATCGTGGTGACGCCGTTCACCCTGGCCGGCGCCATGGCGCCGGTCTCGATCGCCGGCGCCCTGGTGCAGCAGAACGCCGAGGCGCTGGCCGGCATCGCCTTCTGCCAGACGGTCAACCCAGGCTGCCCCGTGGTCTATGGCGGCTTCACCAGCAATGTCGACATGAAGTCGGGCTCGCCCGCCTTCGGCACGCCGGAATACGTCCAGGCTGTGCTGATCGGCGGCCAGCTGGCGCGGCGCTACCGGCTGCCCTACCGCTCGAGCAACGTGAACGCGGCCAACTGGCCCGATGCCCAGGCGACCTACGAGAGCGCCAACTCGCTGTGGGCGACCTGCCTTGGCCACACCAACATGCTGATGCACAGCTTCGGCTGGATGGAGGGCGGGCTGCGCGCCTCCTTCGAGAAGATCGTGATCGACCTGGAAATGGTCCAGACGATGATGAAGGTGATGGAGCCGGTGAGCTTCGAGCAGGCCGAGCTGGGCCTGGACGCGATGCGCGAGGTCGGTCCGGGCGGCCACTACTTCGGCGCGGCCCACACCCTGGAGCGCTACGAGAACGCCTTCTACGAACCGCTGCTCTCGGACTGGCGCAACTGGGAGACCTGGCAGCAGGACGGCGCGGTGGATGCGACCCATCGCGCCCACAAGGTGTGGAAGCAGCTTCTGGCCGAATACGAGGAACCGGCCATGGAGCCGGCGATCCGCGAGGAATTGACGGGGTTCATCGCACGGCGCAAGAGCGAGGGCGGCGCCACCGCCGACGACTGAACGGTGCAAGGAAGCACATCGCCGCGATGCAGGAGCAGGACTGGACTGCGCACGGACCGCTGAGCGATCCCGGCGAACACGCCGCAGCCTTCACGGGCCTGCCCGACGACGTCGCCGGGCTCTGCGCCGTGGTGCAGGGCATCCTGCTGCACGACCATCAGGGCGGGCTGCTCTACGGCCCGCCGCCAGCCGATTTCGCCGACCAGCCGCGCACGATCCTGCCGGTGCGCGAGCGTCTGGCTGCGATCCTGGCGCGCGACGGCGCCCCGCTCGGCCGGGCACGGGCGCCCTTCGAGCGCAGCGTCGGCACCTGCCGCGACTTCGCGCTGACGCTGACGGCCATGCTGCGCCACAAGGGCGTGCCGGCGCGGGTGCGCTGCGGCTTTGCCGGCTACTTCGGCGACGGCTGGGAGGATCACTGGGTCTGCGAGTATCGGGCAGGGGATCGCTGGGCGCTGGCCGATCCCCAACTCGACGGCGCCCATCGCCGGCACCTGGCGGTCGCCTTCGACCCTGCCGACATGCCCCGCGACCGTTTCCTGTGCGCCTGGGAGGCCTGGCACGCGATCAGGCAGCAGGGCGCGGCAGCCGAAGGTTTCGGCCACGGCGACGCGACGGGCCTGTGGTTCGTCGCGGTCAACCTGGCGCGCGATCTCCATGCGCTGGCCAAGCGGGAAACCTCGGCCTGGGATGGCTGGCGCGATGCCGCTGCGCAGGATCGTGTGCTCGATGCGGTACGCCTGCGCACGGCACAGGCGATGGCCGACCTGGCGCGAAACGGGGTGTCCGGGGCGGATGTACATGAGGGCGGCGCGGGGTGTTGGCACCCGCGCCATCGTGCGCCTGCCGCGCCACCGCCTGATGCTGTGAGGTCGCCGCGCGGGAGCGGCCGGCTTGATCCACAGGGCCGGGTTCTGCGGGTTTGACCTTGGCCCCGTCTGCGATGACGCTTGATCATCCGCCGCCGATTCGGTGCGCCGCTCCCCGCGGCGCGCCCCGGTGTGCCTGTTGCTGACGGAGTTCCCGTTGCCCGACGCCAGCCGCCGCCTGGAACGACGCATCGCCGAGATGGTGCCGGTCGCCGACGAGATCATGACGACGACCTGTTACATGTGCGCCTGCCGCTGCGGCATCCGCGTCCACAAGAAGGACGGCAAGCCGGTCTACATCGACGGCAACCGCGACCATCCGGTCAACAAGGGCGTGCTCTGCGCCAAGGGGGCGGCGGGGTTGAAGAACCACAATTCGCCGGCGCGCCTGACGACGCCGCTCAAGCGCGTCGGCCCGCGGGGCGAAAACGCCTTCGAGGCGATCTCCTGGGAGGAAGCCTTCGAACTGGCGGTCTCCTGGCTCAAACCGATCCGCGACCGCAATCCCAAGGAACTGGCGCTGTTCACCGGGCGCGACCAGAGCCAGGCCTTCACCGGCTGGTGGGCCGCCCAGTTCGGCACGCCCAACTATGCCGCCCACGGCGGCTTCTGTTCGGTCAACATGGCCGCGGCTGGGCTCTACACCACCGGCGGTTCGTTCTGGGAGTTCGGCGAACCCGACTGGGAGCGGGCCGAATATTTCCTGCTCTTCGGCGTTGCCGAGGACCATGCCAGCAACCCGATCAAGATCGGCCTTGGCCAGCTCAAGGAGCGCGGGGTCAAGATCGTCTCGGTCAATCCGGTGCGCACCGGCTATTCGGCGATCGCCGACGAGTGGCTGGGCATCGCGCCGGGCACGGACGGCCTGCTGGTCATGGCGCTGATCCACGAACTGCTGCGCACCGGGCGAGTTGATGTCGACTACCTGATCCGCTACACCAACGCGCCCTGGCTGGTGATCCAGGCTCCCGGCACCGCCGACGACGGCATGTTCGCGAGGGGTGAGGACGGCCATCCCCTGGTCTGGGACCGCGAGAAGGGGGAGGCGGCCAGTTCGGCCAGCTGTGAGATCAGGCCGGCGATGAAGGGCGAGGTCACCCTGCCGGACGGCCGCCGCGCGGTGCCGGCCTTCGAGCTGATCGCACGGCGCTGCCTCGACGAGGGTCATGCGCCCGCCGCCGTGGCGGAGCGCACCGGCATCCCGTCGGCAACCATCTGCCGCATCGCCGACGAACTGGCGCAGGCCGCCTTCGAGCGCGAGGTGGTGATCGAGGAACCCTGGACCGACTGCTGGGGCCGGCACCACGAACGCATGATCGGCCGGCCCGTGGCGATGCACGCGATGCGCGGCATCTCGGCCCATTCCAACGGCTTCCACACCTGCCGTTCGATTCACATCCTGCAGATCCTGCTGGGCAGCATCGACACGCCCGGCGGCCACCGCTACCGGCCGCCCTATCCCCACCACATCCCGTGTCCGGCCAAGCCGACCGGGCGGCCGAGCCAGATCGTGGCGTGCCAGCCCATGCCCGGCATGCCCCTGGGTTTCCCCGGCGGTCCCGAGGACCTGCTGATCGAGGACGACGGCACGCCGGTGCGCATCGACAAGGCCTATTCCTGGGAAGCCCCGCTGGCGATCCACGGCATGATGCACACGGTCATCACCAATGCCTGGAAGGGCGATCCCTACCGGATCGACACGCTTTTCATGTTCATGGCCAACATGGCCTGGAACTCGGCGATGAACGTGCCCGGCACGCTCGCCATGCTGACCGACAAGGACGAGGCGACGGGGGAGTACCGCATCCCCCACATCATCTATTCGGATGCCTACCAGTCCGAGATGGTCGCCTATGCCGATCTCGTGCTGCCCGACACGACCTACCTTGAGCGCTGGGACGCGATCTCGCTGCTCGACCGGCCGATCAGCGATCCCGACGGCGCGGCCGACGCCATCCGCCAGCCGGTCGTGGCGCCCGATCGCAACGTGCGTGCCTTCCAGGACGTGATGGTCGAACTGGGCCACCGGCTGGGTCTGCCGGGACTGACCAATCCGGACGGAACTACGAAATTTCCAGACGGTTACAAGGATTACCTCGTCAATCACCTGAGAAAACCCCAGGTCGGCACCCTGGCTGGCTGGCGCGGCGAGAACGGCGGCGCCGAGGGCAAGGGTGCGCCCAACAAGGGCCAGCTCGACGCCTACATCGCCAACGGCAGCTTCTGGCGCCATGCCTTCGCCCCGGGCCACCGTTTCTACAAGTTCGCCAATGCCGGCTATCTTGCCGAGGCCCGGGAACTGGGACTGATCGACGACGACTCCCCCATCGTCCTGCAGCTCTACAGCGAGGAGATGCAGAAGTTCCGCCGGGCCGCGCGCGGCCACGGCCCCGCCCAGCCGCCCGAGAGCGAGCGCGAACGCATCGCCACCTACTGCGATCCCCTGCCGCTGTGGTACGCGCCCTTCGGGTCGCAGGATGCGGCCTATCCGCTGCACGCCATCACGCAGCGGCCGATGGCGATGTACCACGCCTGGGGTTCCCAGAATGCCTGGCTGCGCCAGATCCACGGCTGGAACCGCCTCTACATCGGCCGGGCGGTGGCCCAGCGTGCCGGGCTGGAGACCGACGACTGGGCCTTCCTGGAGAGCCGCCACGGACGCATCAAGGCCCAGGTCGCGGTGATGGACGGGGTCAACCCGGATACCGTCTGGACCTGGAACGCGATCGGCAAGCGGGCCGGTGCCTGGGCCCTGGACGAGCATGCGGCGGAAGCAGAAAAAGGCTTTCTTCTCAACCATCTGATCGATGATCTTCTACCGGAACGCGATGATGGCCACCGTTATGCCAATGCCGATCCGGTGACCGGTCAGGCGGCCTGGTACGACCTTACCGTGCGGATCGAGAAAGCCGGTGCGGGCGGCAGCGAACCGCAGTTTGCGCCTCTGGGCAGCGGCGCCCGCGCCGTCGGCAGGGAGAACGTGCGATGACCGCGCTGCCGGCGAGGACGGAGAAGAAACTGGGCCTGGTCATCGACCTCGACAGCTGCGTGGGCTGTCACGCCTGTGCGGTTGCCTGCAAGCAGTGGAACGATACCGGCGCGCTGGCGCCGCTTTCCGACAAGGACCCCTACGGGCCGGAGGCCAGCGGCACCTGGCTCAACCGGGTCCACAGCTTCGAGGCGCGCGACGGGCAGGGCGGCTTTGCCCTGCATTTCCCGCGCTCCTGCCTGCATTGCGACAACGCCCCCTGCGTCACGGTCTGCCCGACCGGGGCGTCCTACAAACGCGTCGCCGACGGCATCGTGCTGGTCGACGAGGATCTCTGCATCGGCTGCGGCCTGTGTGCCTGGGCCTGCCCCTATGGCGCCCGCGAAATGGATGAGGCCCAGGGCGTGATGAAAAAGTGCACGCTGTGCGCCGACCGCATCGACAACCAGCACCTGGCACCGCAGGACCGCGAGCCGGCCTGTGTGCGTACCTGCCCGACCGGTGCGCGTCATTTCGGCAACCTGGCCGACCCCGCCTCGGCGGTGTCCCTGCTGGTCGCTGCGCGCGACGGGGTCGCGCTGATGCCCGAAAGCGGCTGCGCCCCGACCAACCGCTACCTGCCGCCGCGTGCGCGCCGTTCGGCCGCCGTGCCGCTGGCGCAGACC
>JAQCLG010000111.1 GCA_027592745.1 Pseudomonadota bacterium
GCTGGCGCTCGACGACACCTGGGCCCACGTCCAGAAGGAGAACCTGCTCGCCGCCGAGTAAGGTCCGCCCGTTTCCAGCCTGCCGCAGCCGCCGGGTCCGCAAGGGCCCGGCGGTTTGCGTTTGACGGCAGGGCGACAGTGCGGAAACGTCACGGCACGGCCATCTGGAGGGGGACCCATGAGCGCAGCCCTGTCGCCCGAGGAGCTCGCGGGTGTCCGCCGCCCCCTGGAGGCGGCCTCCTGGCTGCCGCCCCGGGCCTACACGGACCCGGCGGTCTGGGCGGTCGAGCTGGAGCGGGTGTTACGCCCATCCTGGCTGGTGATCGCCCGTGCCGACCGTTTGTCCGCCGCCGGCGACTTCCTGACCGCCGAGATCGCCGGTGCCCGCGTCCTGTTGGCGCGCGGACAGGACGGTGTCATCCGGGCCTTCCACAACGTCTGTCGCCATCGCGGCATGTGGGTCGCCGAGGGCAACGGCCGCACACGCGCATTCGCCTGTCCCTACCACCTGTGGACCTACGACCTCGCCGGAAAGCTGGTCGCCGCGCCGGAGATGGAACGGACCGCCAGATTCGAGAAGCGGACCAACGGGTTGCTGCCGATCCGCTGCGAAACCTGGCAGGGCTACGTGGCCGTCAACCTCGACGGAACCGCGACTTCCCTCGCGTCGGAACTCGCGGAACTCGAGGCGCAGATCGCGCCCTGGCGCCTGGGCGAGATGGTGACCGTGCACGAGAAGGCCTATCCCATCACCTGGGACTGGAAGGTGATGTGGGAAAACGCCATCGAGGGTTACCACACCTCGGCGCTGCACCGGCAGAGCGCCGGCAACGCCATCCCGACCTCGCTCTCCTGGGTCAGCGAGGAGCTCGACGGCCGTCCTTGGTCCGACCTCCACCACCCCTTCGCGGACGAGCTGCCGCCACCGCCGCTGCCGGACTGGCCGTCCCGCCTGCCAGGCCTGCCCGAGTTCATCGGCCGCGAGCTGGTGTTCTTCCACGTCTGGCCGTGTTTGGGCTTCTACCTCAGCCCCAACAACATCACGTCCTACTTCGTCGAGCCGGTAGCGCCCGGCCGGCACCGCTTCGTCTGGCGCGTCCATGTGCCGAAGGAGCGCACGGAGAAACCCGGCTTCGCTGCCTGGCGGGATTACATGGCCTCGCGCATCGACATCATCCAGGGCGAGGATGAACTCGCCTGCCGCGGCTTCCAGGCGGGCCTGGAGACCGGCGCCTGGACGCCGGGCCGCTACTCCGACAAGGAGCGCGCGATCTGGCACTTCCACCGCTGGTACACCGGTCGCATGGCCACGGCCTGATCCTGCGCGCGGCCGCCGGCAACGCGGTTGCCGCCTGCCCGCCGCTGATCATCAAGGAAGACGAGATCCACCAGATGTTCGACCGCTTCAAGCTGGCGCTCGACGACACCTGGGCCCACGTCCAGAAGGAGAACCTGCTCGCCGCCGAACAAGGTCCGCCTGTTTCCAGCCTACCGCAGCCGCCGGGTCCGCAAGGGCCCGGCGGTTTTGCCTTGTGCGGCGAAAGGGCGCGCGGCGCGAACCGGTCTATGCCGAAAGACGGGCGGGCGACAAGGTCTCGCGGGTCATGCCCGCCGCCGCCAGCGCCGGCGGCACGTCGCGGTCGAGGATGATCGCGGCGCAGTAGTCCGAAAGTCCCGCCGAGGTCTGGATGCCGGCACCGCCCTGGCCGATGTCCCAGAAGAAGCCGTCGGCCTCGGTGTCCCAGCCGGCGGCCGGCAGGCGGTCGGGCAGGAAGGAGCGCAGGCCGGCCCAGCGTTTCTCGAAGCGGCGGATGTCCAGCGTCGTCCAGGCCATGATGTTCTCGGCGGCCTGGGCGAGATCGAGTTCCTCGGGCTGGGCATCGCAGGGCGCCGAGGGCGTCTCGTCGGCCAGCGAGCCCATGATCAGCCCGGCCTCGGGCTTGAAGTAGAAACTCTCGCCGTCGTCGGCGACCAGGGGCCAGCGCGAGATGTCCATGCCTTCGGGTCCGCGGAAGGTAAAGGCAGTGCGGCGGCAGGGCTGCAGGCCGAGCGGCGCGACACCCGCAAGCCGCGCCAGTTCGTCGCCCCAGGCACCGGCGCAGTTGACGACGACCGGAGCGGTGAACCTGCCCGCCCGCGTCTCGATGTGCCAGTCGCGGCTGCGGTAGGTCATGCTCAGCACCTCGGCATCGCACACCAGGTTCGCCCCGGCGCGCTGGGCCGCGGCAAGGTAGCCGCCATGGATGGCGTGGACGTCGATGTCGCCGGCGGTCGGCTCGAAGATGCCGTGGGACAGCCGGTCGCGGCGCAGCACCGGGCAATGTTCCAGGCAGGCATCGGCATCGATGCGGTGCAGCAGGCGGCCCATGACATGGGCGAGTGCGGCCTCGTCGAAGTGGCTGTTTGCGGTCTCGTGGCCGATCGCCAGCAGGACGGGGCGGTTGACCAGCAACGGCGCCTGCGTGAAGCCCTCCGGCGGGTTCTCGATGAAGCGGCGGGTCTCCTCCGAGAGCGCCTGGACGACCGCACCGCCGATCGCATCGGTGTAGTGGGCGGCCGAACGTCCGGTGCTGTGGTAGCCCGGCTGCTCCTCGCGCTCGAGCAGCACGACGCGCCGGTGTGGCGCCAGGCGCCAGGCGAGCGAGGCGCCGACGGCACCTGCGCCCACGATCACGACATCGGCTTGGGTCATGGCCTGGCTGTTTCCCTGTGCTATTCCGCGGCGGCCCGCGGCGGTTGTTCGACGGTGACTTCGGGCACCTGCGGCAGCACCTGGGTCAGGCGCAGGACCAGACCCAGGAGCGGCGGCACCAGCGTAAGCGTGAGCACGGCCGAAAGCATCAGGCCGCCGACAACGACCGAACCCAGCCCGCGGTAGAGTTCCGAACCCGCTCCCGGGAACAGGACCAGCGGCAGCATGCCGAAGACGCTGGTCAGCGTGGACATGAAGATCGGGCGGATGCGGTTCGAGGTCGCCTCCTCGATCGCCTGGGGCGGGGCCATGCCGTCCTCGCGCATGTGATGGAGCGTCTGGTGGACGATCAGGATGGCATTGTTGACGACGATGCCGATCAGGATGACGAAACCCAGCAGGGTCAGCATGTCGAGCGGCTGGTTGTGGAAGAGGTTCAGCACGACCAAGCCGAGCACGCCGCCGGCCGCGGCCACCGGCACCGAGACCATGACGATCAGGGGATGGATGAAACTCTCGAAGAGCACCGCCATCACCAGATAGACGATGGCGAGAGCGACCATCAGGTTGACGACCATGGCGTCCCAGGTCAAGGCCAGCTTGTCGGCCGTTCCCGAGAGTTCCATGCGCACGCCCTCGGGCAGGCCGGCGGCCTCCATGGGTGCGATCACGCTGTCGCGCAGCATCTCGATGCCGGTCTCCAGCGCCACGCCCTCGCCCAGGCCTATCTGCAGGGTGATGGTGCGCTGCTGCTTGAGGCGGCGGATCTCGGAGGGGCCGTTGGTGATCTCGATGTCGGCCAGGGACGAGACGGGCACGATCATGCCGTCGCGGGTGACGACGGGAAGCTGGCCGATGCCCTGCGTTGCGCCGACGTAGGAACTGGGCCCGCTGAGGGTCAGGTCGATCTTGGTCCCGCCCATGGTGATCTCGGCGACACGCAGGCCGGAATTGAAGGCGTCGATGTCCATCGCGAGGTCGCTGGCGGTGACGCCGTTGTCGGCAAGGCGGATGCGGTCGGGATGGATGCGCAGTTCGGGGGCGCCCAGTTCGAGGCCGGGCTGGGGGCGGTACTGGTTGCCCTCCGCGGTCGGCAGGATGTCGCGCGCCAGGGTGTTGGCCTGGCGTGCCACGGCGATGATGGTCTCCAGGTCCGGCCCGGAGATGTCGAGATCGATGGTGCGCGTGCCGCCGAAGCCGCGGCCGAACAGCGACGGCTGCCGGAAGAAACCGTCGGTGCCAGGTTCGTCGGCCAGCGGCCCGCGGATCACCGGTATGAGATCCTTGACCAGGGCCGGGTCGACCGCAGCCGCGCCGATCCAGGTCCACGAGGTGCCGGCCGCGAAGTAGAAGCGGTCGAAGATCGGCGTGCCGTCCTCCGCGACGGCCAGGCCCTCCGGGTTCTGCGTGTCCCAGTAGGGGCGGGTGGCGTCCTCGACGTGGCTGGCGATCTCTTCCATGGTCGCCAGGTTGTAGCCCGGCGGCGGGAAGATGCTGCCCGAGATGAAGTTCTGGTTGCCGTCGGGCAGGTATTCCAGCTTGGGCAGCAGCAACGCGGCAACCACCAGGGCGGCGCCGGTGATCGCCACGATCATCAGCGCCGAGACGAGCCGGTTGTGGGCGACCAGGCGGGTATAGCTGAGCACGCCGCCGGAAAAGGCACGGGCCGCCCGGTCGAGCGGCGGAATGCGCATTCCCGAGACGCCCGCGGGGCGCTTGAGCAGGCGGGCGCTGAGCGCCGGGATCAGGGTCATCGCCACGATCAGCGACAGCACCACCGAGACCGAGATCGCCACGGCAATGTCGCGGAAGACCTGGCCGGCGTCCTGTTCCATCACCAGGATGGGAATGAAGACCATCACCGTGGTCAGCGCCGAAATCAGGATGGCGCCCCAGACCTGGCGTGCGCCCTCGTAGGCCGCCCGGGCCGGTGGCATGCCCTGCTCGCGCAGGCGGAAAATGTTCTCGAGCACGACGATCGCGGCATCGACCACCATGCCGATGGCAAAGGCCAGGCCGGCCAGCGAGATGACGTTGATCGAACGGCCCATGGCGGCCATGGCAACGAAGCTGCCGATCACCGAGACCGGGATGGCGATGGAGATGATCAGCGTGGCACGCGGCGAGCGCAGGAAGATCAGCAGGATGAAGGCGGCGAGCAGACCGCCGATCCAGATGTTCTGGGTCACCAGGTCGATCGAGGAATTGATGTAGTCGGTCTCGTCATAGACCAGGTGCATGACCAGCCCGGCGCGCGGCAGGGCCGTGGCGTCGAGGTCGGCCACCGCCTCGCGGATGCCCTCCATGGTCTCGATCACGTTGGCCCCGGCCTCGCGGATGACGCCGACCGAGAGTGCGGGATCGCCGTTGAAGCGCAGGATGGTGTCGATCTCCTTGTAGGCGAAACCGACCTGCGCCACGTCGCCCACGGTGACCCTGGCCTGGCGCCCCGAAGCGGGATCGATCCGGCTGACCAGGACAACCTCGCGGATGTCGTCGAGGGTGCTGAAATCGCCCTCGAAGCGCGCCGTGTACTGGCGCTTGCCCTCGTCGACCTTGCCCGCGGTCGTGGTCGCCTCGGCCGCCCGCAGGACCGCCACCACGTCGGCCACGGTGAGGTGGTACCGCGCCAGGTTCTGCGGCGTCACGACGATGCGGACCTCGCGCTCCGAACCGCCCCAGTTGGTCACCCGCGCCACTCCCGGCACCCGCTCCAGGCGCTCGGCCACGACGTCGTCGACGAAATCGCCGAACTCGTCGATCGGGCGCTCGTTGCCCGGCGCACGCACCAGGTTGAAGCGCGCGATCGGCTTGTCCTCGCTGCTGGCGGTCTCGAGCACCGGTTCGTCGGCCTCGTCGGGATAGGCCGTGACACGGTCGAGCCGGTTGGCAACCAGCAGCAGCGCCCGGTCCATGTCGGTGCCGATGGCGAACTCCAGCGTGATCTCGCCCTCGCCGGTCCAGCCTTCCGAGAGCATGTCGGTGACGCCCTCCATGCCGGCAAGGACGTCCTCCTGGGGGATCAGGATCTCGCGCTCGATCTCGGCCGGGGCGGCCCCCGCCCAGCTCGTCGACACCGTGATGACGGGGCGCTGGACATCCGGGGTGAGCTGGATGGGGATGGTCTGGAGCGCCAGCAGGCCGAAGAGGATGACCATCAGCACCGCCGCGACCACGGCGATCGGTCGGTCGATGGCAAGGCGGATGACGTTCATGTCAGAAACTGACGGGCGTGTCGTCGGCAAGGGCCTCGTTGCCGCGCACGACCACGAGGTCGCCGTCGGCCAGGCCTTCCAGAACGACAAACCGTGCGCCCACGGCAGCACCCAGGACGACCTCGCGGCTGCGCGCGACGCCGTCGCTGACGACGAAGACGCTCGCCACGCCGCCGTCGCGCAGCACGGCGTCCTTGGACACCGTCACCGCCTCTTGCGTGGCGGCGGCCGGCAGCGCCACGATCACCGACTGACCGTCGGCGATCTCGCCCGGACCGGGCTGCCAGTCCAGGGCGAAGCGCACCGAGCGGGTGCGGGTCTGGGCATCCTCGGCAACGCCGATCGCGCGCACCGTGGCATTGCGGCTGGAGCCATCCTCGAAGGTCAGCGTCACGGCGACGCCCTCGGCCAGCCCGGAGATGCTGGCGGCGGGAACATCGGCTTCGGCCTCCATGGCGGTATCGTTGACCATCGTGAAGACGGAATCGCCGCCATCGAGATAACTGCCGACCTCTGTATGGCGCAGCACGATCACACCATCGTAGGGCGCCCGGATGGTGGCGCCGGCAAGATCGACCTCGGCCAGCGCCAGGTTGGACTCCGCCTCGTCGATCCTGGCCCCGGCGCTTGTCACCAGCGCCGTCATCATCGCCACCTGCTGGACCTGGTCGTCCTGGCGCGCCTGGGAGAAGGCGGCCGAATCCTCCAGCTCGGCGACACGGTCGAGGTTCTGCTGCTCCAGCGCCAGGCTGGCGCGGGCCTGGCCCTCCAGGGCGCGGGCGACATCGAGCTGGGCCTTCCACTGATCCCGGCGCAGCGACAGGCGTTCGACGTCGAGCTGGGCGAGCGGCTGGCCGGCGGTCACCCGCGCACCGACATCGGCGAGGATCCCGGCGACCGCGCCCTCGGTCTGGGTCGCCACGATGCCCTTCTGCACGGAGACGAAGCGCCCGACGACGGAAATGCTCTCGCGCACCGACTCCACGCGCACCGCATCGACCGCAACCAGGGTCGCATCGTCCGCGTTCAGCGGGCGGCCTGCCAGGAACACAAGGCACAGGGCCGCAGAAATGCCGAGATTGCGTAGAATCATGTGGCCTGGAGTGTACTATTGCCTGTGCGGTCGGTCATCCATCCTGACAACGGCAGGCAGTTGCCCCGTGGTGGCCCGTCCGCCATTGCTCAAGCGCCAAGGTAACCATGACGACACGTTTGTACACCCATGCGGCCTGCCTGGACCACGACACCGGTGCGCATCACCCCGAACGTATCGCCCGTCTGCAGGCCGTTCTGGCGGCGCTGGACGATCCCGCCTTCGCGGCGCTGGAGCGTCATGAGGCGCCGCGCGTGGCGCTCGACCGGCTTGCCCTGGTGCACCCCCGCGAACATGTCGATGCCGTGCTGGCCGCCGCCCCCACCTCGGGCCACGTCCATCTCGATCCCGATACCGTCATGTCCCCGGGTTCGGCCGAAGCCGCCCTGCGGGCCGCCGGCGCGGTGGTCGACGCCGTCGATGCGGTGGTCACCGGCAAGGCGCACAACGCCTTCTGCGCGGTGCGCCCGCCCGGCCACCATGCCGAACCCGACCGCGCCATGGGCTTCTGCCTGTTCAACGCGGTCGCCGTCGGGGCCGAGCATGCCCGGCGCGCCCATGGCCTGAGCCGGGCCGCGGTGGTCGATTTCGACGTGCACCACGGTAACGGCACCCAGGCGATGTTCTGGTCCGACGAGCAGCTCTTCTACGGCTCGACCCACCAGTTTCCCCACTATCCCGGCACCGGCGCCCAGGACGAGACCGGCGTCTACCACAACATCGCCAACGGCATCCTGCGCCCGGGCACGGGGAGCGAGGAGTTCCGCCGCATCTTCGAAGGCCGCGTGCTGCGTGCGCTCGATCACTTCCGCCCGGAAATCCTTCTGATATCAGCAGGGTTCGATGCCCACGAGCGCGATCCCCTGGCCCAGATCAACCTGGTGGAGGAGGATTACGCCTGGGCGACGGACCTGCTGACGGAGATTGCCGACACCCATGCGGGCGGACGGGTTGTTTCCGTGATGGAGGGCGGTTACGACCTGCAGGCGCTCGCGGCGAGCGCGGCGGCCCATGTCGGCCGCCTGATGGCAGCAGACGCGACGGGGAAACCATGAGCAAGACCGGCAAGCAGGACGACATCGCGGCGATGAGCTTCGAGCAGGCGCTGGCGGAACTGGAGAAGATCGTCGGCCAGCTCGAAAGCGGCGAAGCCCGCCTGGACGATGCCATCTCGGCCTATGAGCGCGGCGCCGCCCTCAAGCAGCACTGCGAGACCAAGCTGCGCGAGGCGAGCGACAAGGTCGAGAAGATCCGCCTGGCCGCCGACGGCAGCGTCAGCGCCGAAGCGACGACGATCGCATGAACCAGGCCGCGCACGCACTTCCGGCCGACGATGTCGCCGAACGCCTGTCTGCCGCGGCAGAACGCATCGTGGCGACCCTGGACGGCCTGCTGCCCGACGGCGGCGGCCCGGAACGCCCGCTGTTCGACGCCATGCGCTACGCCACGCTCAACGGCGGCAAGCGCCTGCGGCCCTATCTGACGACCATCGTCGCCGATCTCTTCGGCGCGCCCCAGGCCCGTGCCCAGCGGGCCGCGGCCGCGGTGGAGATGCTGCACTGCTATTCCCTGGTGCACGACGACCTGCCGGCCATGGACGACGACGAGTTGCGCCGGGGCCGCCCGACCTGCCACATCGCCTTCGACGAGGCAACCGCGATCCTGGCCGGCGACGCCCTGCTCACCCTGGCCTTCGACGTGCTGGCCGACCCGGCAACCCACCCGGACGCCGCCGTGCGCATCGAGCTGGTGCGCGGCCTGACCGAGGCGGCGGGCGCCCACGGCATGGTCGCGGGCCAGATGATCGACCTGGCCGTGGAACATCGCAGCGTCAACACGGCAACGGTCGAGCGCCTGCAGGCGTTGAAGACAGGGGCCTTGATCACCTTTTCGGCCGAGGCCGGTGCGATCCTGGGCGAGGCCGGCCCCGCCGAACGCGAGGCCATAGTCACCTATGGCCGCCTGCTGGGTTCGGCCTTCCAGATCGTCGACGACCTGCTCGACGAGGAGGGCGATGTCGAAGCCATGGGCAAGGCCGTGGGCAAGGACGCCGCGGCCGGAAAGGCGACCCTGGTCGCGCTGCTGGGCACGGCGGAAGCCCGCAAGCGGGCCGACCGCTTGGCCGCCGATGCCGTTGCCAGCCTGGAGGCTTTCGGACAACCTGCCGACCCGCTGCGCGATGTTGCGCGGTTCGTGGTCACCCGCCGAACCTGAAGACGTGAGGGGACGACCTTGACGATTTCCAACCGGACGCCGCTTCTCGACCGCATTCACCTACCGGCCGACATGCGCGACCTTTCGATGGAAGAACTGCGCCAGCTTGCCGACGAGCTGCGGCGCGAGACCATCGATGCCGTCTCGACCACGGGCGGCCACCTGGGCGCAGGCCTGGGCGTCGTCGAACTGACGGTGGCCATCCACCACCTCTTCGATACGCCCCATGACCGCCTGATCTGGGACGTCGGCCACCAGTGCTACCCCCACAAGATCCTGACCGGCCGACGCGCCCGCATCCGCACGCTGCGCCAGAAGGACGGCCTTTCGGGGTTCACCAAGCGCGCCGAAAGCCCCTACGACCCGTTCGGCGCGGCCCACAGCTCGACCTCGATCTCGGCCGGCCTGGGCATGGCCGTGGCGCGCGACCTCAAGGGCGAGGAGCGCGAGGTGATCTGCGTCATCGGCGACGGCGCGATGTCGGCGGGCATGGCCTACGAGGCGATGAACAACGCCGGGGCGCGCGACTGCCGCCTGATCGTCATCCTCAACGACAACGACATGTCGATCGCGCCGCCGGTCGGCGCCATGAGCGCCTACCTGGCCAAGGCGCTGTCGTCCAACACCTACCGTTCGGCACGCCACGTCGCCAAGGAGATCGCGGCGCGTTTCCCACGCTCCCTCGAGACCGCCGCGCGACGCGTCGAGGAATACACCCGCGGCCTGATGACCGGCGGCACGCTGTTCGAGGAGCTGGGCTTCTACTACATCGGCCCGATCGACGGTCACAACCTGGAGCACCTGGTTCCCATCCTGAAGAACATCCGGGATGCCGACGAGAACCGCCCGGTGCTGATCCACTGCGTGACGCAGAAGGGCAAGGGCTACGATCCCGCCGAACAGGCCGCCGACAAGTACCACGGCGTCAACAAGTTCGACGTCATCACCGGCGCCCAGGCCAAGCCGGCCGCCGCCGCGCCGTCCTATACCTCGGTCTATGCCAAGGCGCTGATCGCCGAGGCCGAGACCGACGACCGCATCTGCGCCATCACCGCCGCGATGCCCTCGGGCACCGGCGTCGACAAGTTCGCCGAGCTTTTTCCCGAGCGCGCCTTCGATGTCGGCATCGCCGAGCAGCACGGCGTCACCTTCGCCGCCGGCATGGCCTGCGAGGGCTTCAAGCCCTTCGTCACCTTCTATTCGACCTTCCTGCAGCGTGCCTACGACCAGATCGTCCACGACGTCGCCATCCAGCGCCTGCCCGTGCGTTTTGCCATCGACCGCGCCGGCCTGGTCGGCGCCGACGGGCCGACCCATGCCGGCTCCTTCGACATCACCTACCTTGCGACCCTGCCCGGGTTTGTCGTCATGGCGGCGGCCGACGAGGTGGAACTGATGCACATGGTGGCGACCTGCGCGGCGATCGACGATCGCCCGAGTTCGGTGCGCTATCCCCGCGGCGAGGGTGTCGGCCTGGAACTGCCCGCCCGCGGCACGCCGCTGGAGCCGGGCAAGGGCCGCATCCTGCGCGAGGGCACCAAGATCGCCCTGCTCTCCTTCGGCACGCGCCTGGCCGAATGCCTGGCTGCCGCCGACGAACTGGTCGCCCGCGGCCTGCCCACCACCGTGGCCGATGCCCGTTTCTGCACGCCGCTCGATACCGACCTTGTCGGACGCCTGGCGCGCGAGCACGAGGTGCTGATCACGGTCGAGGAAGGCTCGATCGGAGGCTTTGCCTCCCATGTGCTGGATTTCCTGGCGCGCGACGGCGCGCTTGACGCGGGCCTGAAAATCCGGCCTATGACACTTCCAGCCACGTTCATCGATCAGGGGAAACCCCACGACATGTACGACGAGGCCCATCTGAACGCAGCGGACATCGTGCGCACCGCACTGTCCGCCCTCGGCCAGGATCTGGCCGGGGCCAGCGTCCTCGCCTGAACGCCATGATCCGCCTGATCGGACTGCTCGCCCTTGTGCTGCTGATCGCAGGGGCGAACGGCGCGCGCGCCGAGATTCGCGTGATGCCCGAAGAGTCGATTTCCTCGGTCGACCTGCAGTGCATGGCCCTCAACATCTACTGGGAAGCCAACCGCAGCAGCGAACTCGACCTGCGTGCGGTGGCCCATGTCACCTTCAACCGTGCCTCCGCCTCCGGTTTCCCCGGCAGCGTCTGCGATGTCGTGACCCAGGGCGGCGAGCGGCCGCTCTACACCTGCCAGTTCCAGTGGTGGTGCGACGGCCGCAGCGACGAACCCACGGACCTGGCGGCATGGCGCCGCGCCCTGGGCATCGCCGAGCGGGTGCTGAGCGGGCAGGACGTCGATCCCACCGACGGCGCGCTGTTCTTCCACAACTCCAGCGTCACGCCGTCCTGGAGTTCCGATCGCCAGCCTACGATCCGGATCGGCGACCACATCTTCTACCGCTAGGACCTTGGCCGGGGGCAGGCGCAGCCGGATCGACCAGCTCCTGGTCGAGCGCGGCCTTGCCGAAAGCCGCACCCGCGCCCAGGCCCTGATCATGGCCGGGCTGGTCTATGCCGGCGAGAAACGCCTCGAAAAACCCGGACAGACCATCGACCCCGAAGCCGAGATCGAGGTGCGCGGGCGCGACCACCCCTGGGTCTCGCGCGGCGGCCTCAAGCTCGATCACGCGCTCGAGGCCTTCGCCATCGACGTGACGGGCATGATCGCCCTGGACCTCGGCGCCTCGACCGGCGGCTTCACCGATGTCCTGCTCAGCCGCGGCGCGGCCAAGGTCTATGCCGTCGACGTCGGCCACGGCCAGCTTGCCTGGTCGCTGCGCCAGGACGAACGTGTCGTGGTGCTGGAAAAGACCAACGTGCGCGCGCTGACGGCCGAGCAGATCCCCGAGGCGCCGGCGATCCTGGTCGCCGACCTCTCCTTCATCTCGATCATGCTCGCCCTGCCCGCCGCCATGGCGCTGGCCGCACCGGGCGCCCTGCTGGTCTCGCTGATCAAGCCGCAGTTCGAGGCCGGCGCCGACCAGGTCGGCAAGGGCGGCATCGTGCGCGATCCCGCCGTCCATGCGGCGGTCTGCGCCACCGTGCGCGCCTGGCTCAAGGACGAGATGGGCTGGCAGGTCCTGGGCCTCACCGAAAGCCCCGTCGCCGGCACCGACGGCAACCGCGAGTTCCTGATCGCCGGCCGCAAGCCGGGCTGAGTTCGCGTGGGCGCCAAGCGGCGCTACACTGGGGACGCTCCAAGGAGGTTTCCATGATCGCGCTTCCCGACACCCTGCCCATCCGCCAGTGGGTCTGTTTGCCCTGCGGCTACAACATGATCGGCGAGATGCCGGAGGTCTGCCCGTTCTGCGGCGCGCGCCACGACCGGTTCGTCACCTGGGACGTCGCCGAGACGACCTATCGGGTGACGCCCGTGGTCGTGACCGACACGGTGACGCAGTTGCGCTCGGTGCCGCGCCTGGGCATCGAACATGCCGCCTACCGCATCGAGACCGGGAACACGGCGGTCTGGATCGACTGCCCCAGCGCCTTCAACCGTGATCTCGATCCCGTCAGCGACATCTACTTCACG
>JAQCLG010000112.1 GCA_027592745.1 Pseudomonadota bacterium
GTAGAGCGGATTCACACGATCACCCGGAACCGTGGAACGGTTCCGGGTGATCGTGATCCGCTCTAGGCACATGGCGGAAGAGATCGAGGTCGATGATGCCCTCGAGATCGAGATCGACGCCCTCGGCCTCCAGCAGGTCGCGCTGCAGATCGACGCCCTCGGGCGTGCGGCCGCCGCCCCGGCTGATCCGGCCGGCGGCATTGACCACGCGCCACCAGGGCAGCCGCGGATCGTTCAGCGCCGACAGCGCGTAACCGACGCGGCGCGCCCAGCGCGGGTGGCCGGCGGCCCTGGCGACATCGCCATAGGTCATGACACGCCCCGAGGGGATCGCCCGGATCACCACGTAGTAGGCTTCGTACTCCGGGCTCGCCATGGCGTGCTGTGTCAGCCGATGTTCTGCAGGAACGGAAAGGTCGAAAGCAGCCAGAAGGCCAGATCGGAGAGATACCCGGTCAGCATGGCCACGCCCATCAGCACGAGCACGGCGCCGGCGGCAATCTGGATGCGCCGTCCGAAGCGGCCCAGCCCCTTGCCATGGCGCAGGAAGAAGCCGGTGAAGGCGGCGGCCGCGACAAAGGGAATGCCCAGGCCCACCGAATAGACCGCAAGCAGAAGGATGCCGCCCGAGACCGTGCTGTTGACCGCGGCGAGCGCCAGGATGCTGGCCAGGACCGGCCCGATGCAGGGCGTCCAGCCGAAGGCGAAGGCCGCACCCAGAACATAGGCGCCGACCGGCCGGCCTCCGGGCAGGTCGAGATGGAAGCGCAGGTCGCGCTGCAGGGGCGTCAGGCGCAGGGCGCCCAACATGATCAGGCCGAAGGCGATGACGACGATGCCCGCGGCGATGTTGAGCTCGTAACGGTAGGAGAGCAGCAGCCCGCCCGCCGCCGTGGCGCTGGCGCCGAAGACGATGAAGATCGTGGAAAAACCCGCGACGAAGAGCAGGGCAAGGCCGATCGCGGCCGAACGTGTCCTGCGTCCCGCCTGGCCCTGCAGGTCGCTCAGCGATTCGCCGGCGATGTAGGAGATGTAGGCGGGAACCAGGGGCAGCACGCAGGGCGAAAGGAAGGAGATCACACCGGCCGCCATGGCGGCCAGCATGCCGGCGCCCGATACGTCCACGCTCATGGCTCCAGGACGGCCTGTTGCGCCGTGCCCAGCCGTGCGTCGCGCGCCGCCTCGGCAAGCGGCAGGATGGCGGCCAGCGCCTCGGGGCTGTCCCATTCGGCGGTACCGACCAGCTGGGCAACGATCTTGCCCCTGTGGTCGATCAGCAGGGTCGTGGGCAGGCCGAAGACGCGCATGGCGCGCGACACCGCCATGCTGGGGTCGTGATAGATGTCGAGGCTGTCGGCGCCGATCTCGTCGTAGAATTCGCGGATCAGGGAATCCTCGCCGCGATCGAGCGAGAGCGTCATGACGACGAGGTCCTCGCTGCCGTGGTCGGCGGCCAGACGGTCGAGGGAGGGCATTTCCTCCCGGCAGGGCGGGCACCAGGTCGCCCAGAAGTTCAGCACGATCGCCTTGCCGGCAAAGTCGCTGAACTGCGCCTCCTTGCCGTCGGCCAGGTAAAAGACGGTGTCGGGCAGGCCATGGCCTTCATCCAGCCAGGCAAGGTTGGCCAGGCCGGCGGCAGGCACGACGGCTCCCTCCCCGCTCTGTCCGGCAGGCTGGCCCGACGTGTCCCCCGCTTCCTCGGCGGCCTGGGCCTGCATGGCAGCAGGTTCGGCCGGAGCCGCGGCCTGTGCCCGCAGGGCGGCAATGCGCGGCAGGATCTCGTTGCTCAGATCCTCGGCCGAGACCGGTCCGATCTTCTTGTAGACGATGGTGCCGTCGGGCCCGACCAGGAAGGTCTCGGGCACGCCATAGACACCCCACTCGATCGCCGCGCGGCCGTCGAGATCGAGCCCGGTGGCGCTGTAGGGGCTGCCGAAGTCCTCCAGCCAGCCGGCCGCATCCTCGGCGTCGTCCTTGTAGGCCAGGCCGAAGATCGGGATGTCCTCCTGCTCGGAGAGCCGCACCAGCAGCGGGTGCTCGTCGCGGCAGCTGACGCACCAGGAGGCAAAGACGTTGACAAGCGTGACCTTGCCCATGAAGTCGTCGCGGCTGAAGGCCGGGCTAAAGCCGGGGACCGGTTCCAGGGCGGAATCGGGAGCCGGTTTTCCGATCAGCGGCGAAGGCACCAGGCTGGGGTCGCGGTAGAGGCCCACGGCCAGGGCGATCGCCAGCACCAGAAAGGCCACGACCGGCAGCGCGAACAGCAGGCGATTGCGCCGCCTGGGGGCTTCCGGGGCTTCTGGAGCCGGTGGTTGGTCGGACGTGGCGTTCATGTTCTCTGGCATACCTTGCAGATGGCCGTAACCTGCCTCCGCAACGCGGCAGGCGCAAGGCAACCCGGTCACGCTGACGCAATGGTGAAGGCCCGCGTGCGGCGGCGTGATGCGGCTTCAGGCTCGGCCGAAAGTTGTCTTTTAGAGCAAATCACCTTTCTGCGGAATCGCTTCGCGATTGCGCAGAAAGGTGTGAATTTGCTCTATCCTGTTGATGTAGAGCGGATTCACACGATGACCCGGAACCATCAAGTGGTTCCGGGTCATCGTGATCCGCTCTAGTGGTTTAGCCCGGCGGCAAAACGGGCCGTGCGGCGGCAGGCCTCGGCGATGCGTTCGTCGGATGCGGTCAGCGAGAACCGGACGAAGCCGCTGCCACCCGGCCCGAAACCTTCGCCGGCCAGCAGGGAGACGCCGGCCTCCTCCAGCAGGCGGTTGGAAAACTCCTGGGAGGCAAGGCCGGTATCGCGGACGTCGACCATCATGAAGCAGGAACCCTCCGGCTTGATCACCCGCAGGCCGCGGGCGCCCGCAAGACCGTCGCAGACGATGTCGCGCCGGCGCTCGTAGGCCAAACGCATGGCTTCGACCTCGGGGAAATCGTCGCTGAAGGCAACCGCGACCGAGGACTGGATGAAGGTCGGCGGGCCGTAGTGCATCGCAAGGCCCAGGTGGTACATGTGGTGGGTGAAGTCCGCGGGGCCGATGGTCCAGCCGACCCGCCAGCCGGTCATCGCATGGGACTTGCTCAGGCTGTCGACGACGATGGTGCGCTCCGCCATGCCCGGCAGGGCCGCGGGGCAGACGTGCTTGCGGCCGTCGAACAGGGTGCGGCTGTAGACCTCGTCGGATATCAGCCAGAGATCGTGGTCGCGGCAGATCTCGGCGAGCGCCATCAGGTCGTGGCGCTGGTAGGCCGCCCCGGTCGGATTGTGCGGGGTGTTGATCATCACCGCGCGGGTCGCCGGCGTGACCGCCGCGGCGATGTCTGCGGGATCGAGATGGAAGTCGCGTTCCGGCCGCAGGGGCGCCCAAACCAGGGTCGCACCGGAAGCCGCCACCACCGATTCATAGGTGACATAGACCGGCTGGGGCACGATCACCTCGTCGCCCGGCCCGGCCGTGCACATCACGGCGCCGTAGAGGCCGCCCTGGGCGCCCAGGGTCATCGAGACATTCTCCCGCCCGACGGCCTGGCCGGTATGCCGGGCATGGTAGGCGGCGATGGCGTCCTTGAGCTCGGGCCCGCCGTCGATCCAGCCGTAATGGGTGTCGCCTGCGCGCAACCGGGCGATCATCGCCTCCTGGATGCGCTCGGGCGTGTCGAAGTCGGGATCGCCGATGCTGAGCACCACGACATCGCGGCCCTCGCGCAGGTAACGCATGGCGCGGCCATGGACTTCCCACGCGCGGGCGCCGTCGTTGGCCAGGCGGTCGACAATCGAGGCATAACGCATTGCGGTCGTTCCCGTCTTGAAAGGCAAAACGCGCGACGCCTGCCGGCGCCGCGCGCTTGCCTGTCGAAAAAGGCGATCAGCCCTTGAGCAGAAGCGCCGAATCCTCGTCCCAGGTCAGCCAGACCTTCTCGTGCTTGTCGGCATCGACGGCCTGCATCTGGCGCTGCGCATTCTGCGAAGCGACCGCCACGGGGGCCTCGCGGCCGTTGATCTTGACATAGTAGTGGCTGCGGTCGCCCAGGTAGGCCGCCGCCTGGAGGACACCCTCGACCACGTTGGTCTGCACGTTGGGCTGCTGGAAGGAGATGTTGAACTTCTCGGGCCGCAGCGCAACGGTGATCTTGCCCGACGTCGGGGCCTCCGCACCGCTGGCCGTCGAGTGGACCTTGCCCAGACCCTGGGTCTCGACCACGGTCGCCTCGCCTTCCTTGCCCTTGATCTCGCCCTCGAAGAAGTTGATCGTCCCGATGAAATCGGCGACCTCCTTCACGCGCGGAATCTCGTAGAGGCTGGTCGGCGAATCGATCTGGAGCACCTTGCCCATGGACATGACCGCGATGCGGTCCGACATGGTCATGGCCTCTTCCTGATCGTGGGTCACGAACACGAAGGTGATGCCGACGTCGCGCTGCAAGGCGCGGAGTTCGAGCTGCATCTGTTCACGAAGCTTCTTGTCGAGCGCGCCCAGCGGCTCGTCGAGCAGCAACACCTTGGGGCGCTTGATCAGCGCGCGGGCGAGCGCGATGCGCTGACGCTGGCCGCCCGAGAGCTGGTGGGCGCCGCGCTTGCCGTAACCGGGCAGCTTGATGAGCTCGAGCATCTCGTCGACCTGCTTGTCGACCTCGGCCTTCGACAGGCCGGACTTGCGCATGCCGTAGGCGATGTTCTTGTGCACGTTGAGGTGCGGAAAGATGGCGTAGCTCTGGAACACCATGTTGACCGGCCGCTGGTGCGGCGGCACGCCGGCCTGGGGCTGCCCATCGATGTAGATGTTGCCCAGGGTCGGCTGCTCGAAGCCGGCCAGCATGCGCAGCAGGGTCGTCTTGCCGCAACCGGACGCACCGAGCAACGAGAAGAACTCGCCCTGCCGGATGTTGAAGGAGATGTCGTCGACCGCCTTGACACTGCCGAAATGCTTCGACGTGTTCCGGATCGAAATATAGTCCTCACGAGCCATGGGCGCCCACGTCCACTGTTGTTTTCGTTAAATAGCCGACCCGGATTGCGTACCGACGCCGCGGCGGCGGATCACTTCCGAGAATGTGACGATGAAGAACGAGGCGACCAGGATACAGGCGCCCAGCGACAACACCATGGGCAGCCGGTTGGGGAAACGCAACTGGCTCCAGATGTAGATCGGCAGCGTGACCTCGTTGCCGGCCAGGAAGAAGGCCAGGATGAACTCGTCGAACGAGATCGTGAAGGTGAGCAGCGTGCTCGCAAGGATGCCGGGCCAGGCCAGCGGAAGGGTCACGCGCAGGAAG
The DNA here is from genome assembly GCA_027592745.1 of Pseudomonadota bacterium. Lineage (GTDB taxonomy): Bacteria > Pseudomonadota > Alphaproteobacteria > SP197 > SP197 > CALGGB01. The sequence goes on from JAQCLG010000112.1 coordinate 5,275, forward strand.
GTCTGGAAGGCGTTCTCGCCCAGGTCGAGCGAGGCCTCTTCCAGGCTCTTGTCGAAACCCTCGAGGCGCGACATCAGCACCAGCATGGCGAACGGCACGGCAACCAGCGTGTGCGCCATGGCGATCGTGTAGAGCGAGAGATCGACGCCGACGGTGTTGGAGATCACGAGCAGCGCGATGCCCAGGATGATGCCGGGCACGACCAGGGGCAGCATGATGAAGCTAGTCAGCGGCCCCTTGCCGGGCAGGCGGTAGCGGGTCATCGCCTTGGCCGCGAAGATGCCGAGGATGGTCGAGGCGATCGCCACCGCGGCGCCGACCTTGACCGAGTTCTCCAGGGCACGGAGCAGCGCGGGATTCTCGAGCATGTCGGCATACCACTGCAGGGTGAAACCCTTCAGCGGGAAGGCGACATAGATCGAATCGTTGAACGAGAAGAGCGGCAGGAACAGCACCGGGATGTAGAGGAACGCCAGGTACCATACCGCGTAGATGAACAGCGGGGCCTCGCCGGTCCAGGAATGGCCCTCATGCTTGGATTCGACGACCCGCGGCGCCTCGGAGCCGCGAACGTCGGAACCAGCCTTGCTGACAGTGTCGCTCATCAGTTCTTGGCCCTTGCACGGTTCGTCGCCGCAATGAAGGTGACGACGAGAATGGTGATCATGAGCATGGAGATGACCGACAGCGCCGCGCCCATGGGCCAGTTGTTGGCCTTGCCGAACTGGGACTGGACGATGTTGCCGATCATGATGCCGGTTGTGCCGCCCACCAGCTTGGGCGTGACGTAGTCACCCACGGTCGGGATGAAGACTAGCAGGCCGGCAGCGATCACGCCGGGCAGCGAAAGCGGCCAGGTGACGCGCCAGAAACGTTCCTTGGGGGTGTCGCCCAGATCGGTCGCGGCCTCGAGCAGCGAGCGGTCGATCTTTTCCAGCGAGACGTAGATCGGCAGGATGGCGAAGGCGGCCCAGGCATGGGCCAGCGTCAGCACCACCGCGGTCGGGTTGTAGAGCAGGAACTCGAGCGGCTCGTTGATGATGCCGAGGCTGATGAGGCCCGAGTTGATGACCCCGTTGAAGCCCAGGATGACCTTCCAGGCAAAGACGCGAAGCAGGTAGCTGGTCCAGAACGGCACGGTGATCAGGATCAGCCAGATCAGCTTGTTCTTGGTCACCTTGAAGGCGATGAAATAGGCCATCGGGTAGGCCAGCAGCAGGGTCGCGAAGGTGCAGTAGAGCGACATGCGGATCGACTTGAACATCAGCGCCGCATAGATCGGCTTCTGGAAGTAGGCCTCGTAGTTGGCCAGCGTGAAGGTCTTGTCGATGTCGAGGTAGTTCTGGGTCCAGAAGCTGTAGGCGACCAGCATGAAGAGCGGCACGCACATCAGGCAGATCATGACCAGCAGGGTCGGCGAAAGAAGGAGGTAGCCCCGCAGCCATTCATGCTTGAGGAACAGCGCCCTCAGCTTGAAGCCAAACGTGGTCTGTTCCTCGGCTTGCGAATAGGTACCTGCAGCTTGCGTTTGGTCGCTCATGCCTCAGCCCCAGTTGTCGTCACGGTTACCGGCCGGCCCTGCTCGTTCGAGCGTGTGACCTGTTACACAAGTCATACACAGCCGCAGGTCCGTTGAAAACCCCGTTGTTCCGCGAACAGCATGCGGCGGGGGATGAAGAGGGAGAAAATTCGGGGCCGGCTCACGCCGCCGACCCCGAATCCGGGAATGCAGAACCTGCTTCAGAGGCCGATTTTGACCTCGTCGAACATGTCCACCATCTTCTCCAGCACCACGGGATCGTAGGGCTGGAACATGAGGCCGTTGTTCAGCATCTCGACGGGGTCCGACGGGAAGCCGAGGTCGGCAATCTTCTGCGGATCGGAGATCTCGAAGGTGATCTTGTTGGCATGGCCGTAGCCATACTCCTCGAGCAGGAACTTGCCCGCCTCCGGCGACAGCCAGGCATCGAGATACTCGTAGACGAGATCCTCGTCGCCGGTGCCCACATTGGTGATCGAGAGGCCGCACAGCCAGTTCAGGATGCCTTCCTTGGGCACGGCATAGGCCACCGGGATGCCCTGGTCCTTGAGCGACTTGACCGCGGAGTTCCAGGCGTAGGCCGCGACGATCTCGCCCGAGGCCATGGCCGTCTCGACCTCGGTCTGGTCGCCCCAGTAGAAGCGCACCAGCCGGGCCTGCTTCTCCACCAGCGGGCGGACTTCCGCGAGCATCTCGTCGGTCATGTTGAAGGAATCGGCGCCGAAGCCGTGGCACAGACCGGCAACCAGCAGCGCGCTTTCGGAGTCGAGCATGGACAGCTTGCCCTCGTAACGCTCGTCGAACAGCATGCACCAGCTCTCCTCACCGTCATAGAGGTCGGTGCGGTAGATGATCGAGCTGTTGCCCCAGTCGGCGGGAATCATCTTGACGTTGCCGTCGGCATCGTGAATCGAGTGATGTTCGCGCAGGCCCTCGAAGACATCGGGCCAGTTCGTCAGGCGCGAGGTGTCGATCGCCTTGAGCAGGCCGCCGTCATCCATGCGGCCCCAGCTATCGGCGCAGGGATGGGTGATGTCGGCGGGATAGCCGTTGCGGATCTTGGTCGCCATCTCCTGCTCGGTCGCAAAGAACGAGAAGTCGGGCTCGCCGTGCTTGGCGGCATAGGGCGGGTAGAGTTCGGGAATCTCGTAACCCGACCACTCCAGCACCAGCGGCTGCTGCGCGGCGCGGGCGCGCCCGGCGCCGAAGGTCATGACCGTCGGCAGCACGCCGACGGCGGCAAGCGCGCCGAATGCTTGGCGGCGGTCAAGCTTGCCGGTGAAGAGCTTGTCCTGGAATTCGTTGATGCCCATCCGTTTCATGGAAGTCTCCCTGGATTTTTGGTTGGCAATGTGGAGCGGCCATGGATGCCCAGACGAGCGCGCCACCTGTCTTCGATCCTTGCAGCATTCGCGGCGAATGAAAAGACCCGACCGACATCGGGGCCTTCAGCATGCCGTGATCGCCGACGCTGGAAACCGGCGCTTGCAGCCATCTGCGCACGGGCATGTTTGGCCCTGGCCGGCGACGGCGCTAGGGCACGTAGCAGCGGAACTCCGCGCTCTGCATCCTCTGGGAGAACTCCCGGCCGCGCAGTTCGGCGGCCATGCCGTCACGCTGGCAGCGTGCGCTCGCCTCGGCCCGCACGTCCCAGAGCGACCGCACCCATGAATCATAGGTGATCGTGAACGGCGCCTGGCCCATGGCCACGGTCTCGACCTGGTAGAGATCGGCATCGGCGTCGGGCAGTTAATAGATGTCGGTGTAGCGGGCGACATACATGCTGTCGCTCAGCAGCGAGGTCGTGACGATGAACTCCGTGTCGGTCACCTGGGCGATCGAGCCCGATCCCAGTTCCAGCGCGCCGGCGGTCACGCCGGTCAGGACGTTGATGTTGCCGACCGAGAGCGTGTTGTCGAGCGCGGCATGGAGCGCGATGATGCCGCCGCCCAGTGCGGCGAAGGTGCCGATCGGCGGGCGCACATCGCGCCCGGGGGCATGGGTCACGAGCTGCGTCTTGTAGCGCAGCAGCAGGCTGCCGGGCTGGGCCGTCTCGCGCACGACAAAACCCGACTGGACGAATTCGGTCACCAGCATGTCGTCGAAGGCGGTGGCAAAGACCGTGGTCGCCCCTTCCCGCTCGATCGCGATGTCGTAGCCGTAGGGCGCCGCGCGCTGCCCGACCTGGGCGACGATGTCGCGGGCCAGCACGCGCCAGTGTTCGGCGGCCTGCATCTTCTGCTGGAAGGTCATTTCATAGCTGGCGGCCATGGGCACCTGGGACTGGCAGCCGCCGAGCAGGCAAAGCGCAAGGGGCGCCAGGAAGACGAGCAGCACGCGCCGCATGGCCGGGCTCCTGCAGAAGGTGGTCCCGATTGATACGCCGCAGGGCGCGCAACTGCAAATCGGCTCTGGCAAGGGCGGGAAAGGAGGATCGCGCGACGACGGCCATTCCAAAGGGGGCGCTAGGAGGAGGCCCGCCGCCGCACGATCCACGCCGGTCCCTTTCGGGCCCGGCTCCGGACGACGGGGGCGCCGTCCGGATGGGATGGGGTGGGGTGGGGACCGGCCGGGGCCAGCGCCGCGGCGCCACCGCGGTGAAAGGGGAACTTGTCCAGACCGATCCCTCGCGATCATAAGTGGCGGGCAAATGAGGCCGATCTAAGGCTTCGCGATCACATTTGACGTGTAGAGCCATGGCGCTGCGGACACCGGCGCCGCCGGGTCTGGTTTCGGCGAAACCCGCCGCTCCATGGCCCGGAAGTGCGTTTTTTGGGTCGCTGCAGTTGACTCGGCCGGCTCAGGAGGCCATGTCTCTAGCACTCGCACCGGGCGAGTGCTAACAGCCGGTCCGGTGCAGCTCAGAAACGCAAGCACTCAGGGGAGTAACCAATGGGCTTCAGGCCTTTGCATGACCGCGTTGTGGTCCGTCGCGTCGACAGCGAGGAAAAGACCGCGGGCGGGATCATCATTCCCGATACCGCCAAGGAAAAGCCGATGGAAGGCGAAGTGATGGCCGTCGGCCCCGGTGGCCGCGACGAAAGCGGCAAGCTGACGCCGCTCGACGTCAAGGCCGGCGATCGCGTGCTGTTCGGCAAGTGGTCGGGCACCGAGGTCAAGATCGACGGCAACGACCTTCTGATCATGAAGGAAGCCGACATCATGGGCGTCATCGACGGCGCCAAGAAGAAGAAGTGAGCGCCTGAGAGACATCGTTTGTCCCAGGCATTCCGACATTCAGGAGATAACAAGACATGGCTGCCAAGGAAGTGAAGTTCGGCGCCGACGCGCGTCAGCGCATGCTGCGCGGCGTCGACATTCTCGCCGATGCTGTGAAGGTGACCCTCGGCCCCAAGGGCCGCACCGTGGTCCTCGACAAGTCGTTCGGCGCCCCCCGCGTCACCAAGGACGGCGTCACCGTCGCCAAGGAAATCGAGCTTGAGGACAAGTTCGAGAACATGGGCGCCCAGATGGTCCGCGAGGTTGCCTCCAAGACCAACGACATCGCCGGCGACGGCACCACGACCGCCACGGTTCTGACCCAGGCGATCGTGCGTGAAGGCGCCAAGGCCGTTGCCGCCGGCATGAACCCGATGGACCTGCGCCGCGGCGTCGACATCGCGGTCGGCCTGGTCATCAAGGACCTGGAGAAGCGTTCGCGCAAGATCACGACCGAGGCGGAGATCACCCAGGTCGGCACGATCTCGGCCAATGGCGACAAGACCGTCGGCGAGATGATCGCGCGCGCCATGCAGAAGGTCGGCAAGGAAGGCGTCATCACCGTCGAGGAGAACAAGGGCATCGACACCGAGCTCGAGGTCGTCGAAGGCATGCAGTTCGACCGCGGCTACATCTCGCCCTACTTCGTGACCAATGCCGAGAAGATGATCGCGGATCTCGAGGATCCCTACATCATGCTGCACGAGAAGAAGGTCTCGAACATGCAGGCCATGCTCCCGATCCTGGAGCAGGTCGTGCAGTCGAACCGTCCCCTCGTGATCATCGCCGAGGACGTCGAGGGCGAGGCGCTTGCCACGCTCGTCGTCAACCGCCTGCGTGGCGGCCTCAAGGTCGCGGCCGTCAAGGCCCCGGGCTTCGGCGACCGTCGCAAGGCCATGCTCGAGGACATCGCCATCCTGACCGGTGGTACGGTGATCTCGGAAGATCTCGGCATCAAGCTCGAGAACGTCACCATGGACATGCTGGGCAAGGCCAAGAAGGTCGAGATCTCCAAGGAGAACACGACCATCGTCAACGGTGCCGGCAAGAAGGCCGACATCCAGGGCCGCTGCAACCAGATCCGCAGCCAGGTCGAGAACACCTCGTCCGACTACGACCGCGAGAAGCTGCAGGAGCGGCTGGCCAAGCTGGCCGGTGGCGTTGCCGTGCTCAAGGTCGGCGGTTCGACCGAGGTCGAGGTAAAGGAACGCAAGGATCTCGTCGATGACGCGCTCCATGCAACCCGCGCCGCGGTTGAGGAAGGCATCGTGCCGGGCGGCGGCGCTGCCCTGCTCTATGCAGTCCAGGCTCTCGCCAAGGTGCAGCTCGACGATCGCGACCAGCAGGTCGGCGTCGACATCATCCGCAAGGCGATCCAGGTTCCCCTGCGCCAGATCGTCCAGAACGCGGGCCTCGACGGCGCCGTCGTCGCGGGCAAGCTGCTGGAGCAGAAGGACAAGAACCGCGGCTTCGACGCCCAGGCCGAGGAGTACAAGGACATGATCAAGGCCGGTATCGTCGACCCCACCAAGGTCGTGCGCACCGCGCTGCAGGATGCCGCTTCGGTGGCCGGCCTGCTGATCACCACAGAGGCGATGGTCGCCGAAAAGGCGGAACCGAAACCGGCGGCGCCGGCCATGCCCGACATGGGCGGCATGGATTTCTGATCCGGCTTCGGAGACGGAATTTTGCCAAAGGGCCGCGCCGCAATGCGCGGCCCTTTTCTTTCGTCACGAATTGCCGCATCCTCTGCCGCTCCGGGGACAGGAGAAGGAATGACCGGAGTGCCCTTGCTGCGCCTTGCCGTGATCCTGCTGTGCCTCGCGTGCGCCATGCGCGCCACATTGGCGGCGGAAGTGCTGGAAACCGAGCCGCGCCCCGGCGTCACCCTGCGGATGCTCGCCGATGTGCCGGCGGATGCGAAGGCCATCGCGATGCTGTTTCCCGGCGGCGCGGGAATGGTGCGGATCGACGCTGACGGAAGGTTTCGCGGTACGAAGCGCAATTTCCTGACCCGGTCCCGCGATCTGTTCATCGCCGCCGGTATCGGCACGGCGCTGGTCGATGCCCCCTCGGACCAGTGGGACGAAGACGGGTTGACCTATGCCCGCCGCATGGCCCCGGCGCGGGCCGGAGAAATCAGGCTGGCCATTGCGCGGCTGCGCGAAACCTGGCCCGGGCGGAAAATCTGGCTGGTCGGCACCAGCCGCGGCACGCTCGACGCCGCCAGCGCCGCCGCGACGCTGGGCGATAAAGGGCCGGACGGGCTGGTCCTGACATCGACTATCGGCAGGGACGGCAAACAGGGCGGCACGGTGCTGGACCTCGCGCTGGATCGCATCGCCGTGCCGGTTCTGCTGGTGCATCACGCGAATGACGGCTGCGCCGTCACCCCGCCCGAAGCGGCGCCGCGCATCCGTAACCGGCTGACCGGCGCCCCCGCGGCCGAACTGGTCATGATGGACGGCGGCGACAGCGGCCATGGCCGGGCCTGCGACGCCACCACCCATCACGGTTTTCTCGGCATCGAAGGTAAGGCGATTCGCGCCATTGCCGCATGGATCGGCAGCCGGTAAGCGGTTGGGCGGAACGATGGAAGAACATGGCCCGGGGTGGCCTGAATCTGGCCGACCGGGTGCGCCGCCGCATGCCGAAGGTTGGATTTATACGATAAGGCAACGCGTGATTCGCGAGAATCGAACCCTGCAATATTTTCGCGATTCGGG
>JAQCLG010000113.1 GCA_027592745.1 Pseudomonadota bacterium
GCACTAACATTGAAACCGGACCAGTCAGCGGGGACAGGTCAAGGGCGCAACGGAGGCTCCCCTGGAGCAGCGCATCGCCGATTGCATGGCGGCCGAGCTTGGCGTCCGCACGCTCGACCCCCAGGCGGACTTCTCCGGCCACGGCGGCGATTCGCTCAAGGCCCTGGGCACCGCCCTGGCACTGGAACGCCAGTTCGGCGTGACCCTGGACCCCGAGGATTTCTTCGATGGCGTGCCCCTGGCCGAGACCGTGGCGCGGGTGGCGCGCGAGATTCGCGCCAGGGCATAGACCGGCCTGCGCGCTCGCCGCTTGCAGGTTGCCGGCAGCCATCTATGCTTGGCACAAGCCACGCCGTTCCCGCCGGGGGTCGTCGGCCGCCCGGAAACCGGGGGGCGGCGTGTCAGTTGCAATGTCCTCGTTGGGGGAGGGCACACGATGCAGAGCGCCAAGAGCGACAACCATTCCGATTCCGTCGAACAGCAGCGCCAGGAAGCGGAACTGGAGATCCACCAGCTCCGCCAGACCGTCGGCGCCATGCGCGAGCGCATGGCCGTGATGCAGCTTGAGGCCGACCAGCGGGTCCAGGCCGCCGTCGCGGAAGCCGGCGACGAGGCCCGCCAGCTGCGCCAGCAGATCGGCGCGCTGCGCGAGGAGATGGAAAACCTCCAGGCCTCCGGCGATGCAGCGGTGCAGGCCGCCCTGGCGTCGCGCGAGAACGATCTCCAGCAGCTGCGCGAGACGATCCAGGCCCTGCGCGACCAGCTCGAGGAAGCCGGCTTCGAGAAGGACCGCGCGCTCCAGGCGATGGTCGCCCAGAACAGCGCCGAGAGCGCCGAACTGCGCAAGACAGTCGCCGCGATGCGCGAGGAGATCGAGGCGCTGCTGGCCGGCGCCAAGAGCGAGCCGGATACGGCGCACCCGGCAGGCAACGCTGCGTCCGGGAGCCGCCTGCAGTGAACGGCAGGGCCGCAGAACCGCCCCTGGCGCCGGCACCCGTCCGCCGCGCCGCCTCGCGCAAGCGCAGCGAGACCGAGCGCCGCCTCTGGCAGGCCGAACTGCTTCTGGAGCTCGGCCGCAAGGTGGCGGCCCTCGAGACCCTCGACGAGGTTCTCACAGCTCTCGTGGAGATCACCACCAGCGAACTGGGGGCCGAGCGCGGCACGCTCTTCCTCAACGATCCGGCGACCAACGAACTCTACTCGCGCGTCGCCCAGGGCGATCTCAGCCGCGAGATCCGCATCCTCAATAACTCCGGCGTCTCGGGCCATGTCTTCCAGACCGGCGAAGGCCTGATCATCGACGATGCCTATGCCGATCCGCGCTTCAACCACAGCATCGACGAACGCACCGGCTTCGTGACACGCAGCATCCTCTGCGTTCCGATCCACACCATCAGGGGCGTGTGCATCGGCGTGGCCCAGGTCCTCAACAAGAAGGACGGCCTGTTCACCCGTGACGACCTGGAACTGCTTGCCGCGATGACGACCCAGGCCGCCGTCGCCCTGCAGAGCGCCCAGTTCATCGAGCAGGTCAGCCGGACCCGGACGCAGGAGATGGCCTTCCTCGACATGATCGCCGACCTGACCAGCGAGATCGACCTCTCGGTCCTGCTGCGCAAGGTGATGGGCGAGGCCACGCGCATGCTCCAGGCCGAACGTTCGACCCTGTTCCTCAACGACGAGAAGACCAGCGAACTGTTCTCCACGGTGGGCGAGGGTGTCGGCGCCTTCCAGATCCGCCTGCCCAACCACCTCGGCATCGCCGGCACGGTGTTCACCTCCGGCCAGACGGTGAACATCCCCTATGCCTATGCCGACCTGCGCTTCAACCCGGCCTTCGACAAGAAGACCGGCTTTTTCACCCGCTCGATTCTCTGCGTGCCGGTCGTCAACAAGTCCGGTGTCGTGATCGGCGTCACCCAGTGCCTCAACAAGCGTGGCGGGCCGTTCACCGACGAGGACGAACAGCGCCTCAAGGCGTTCACCGCCCAGGTCTCCATCGCCCTGGAGAACGCCAAGCTGTTCGACGACGTCCGCAACATGAAGAACTACAATGAGAGCATGCTCCAGAGCATGACGAACGGCGTCATCACGCTCGACGCCGACGACCGCATCGTCACCTGCAACGAAGCCGCGTTGCGCATCCTCAAGAGCCGGTCGGACGCCATCCTGCAGCAGAAGGTCGATGCCTTCTTCGCGGCGAGCAATCCCTGGCTTCTCGAGCGTCTGGCCCGGGTCAAGGAAACCGGCGTGCTCGAGGTGACGATGGATGCCGAACTCGTCGTCGAGGGCGAGAAACGCTCGGTCAACTCCACGGTGCTGCCCCTGGTCTCCACCGAGAGCAAGGACCTCGGCACCATGATCATGATCGAGGACATCTCCTCGGAAAAACGCATGAAGTCGACCATGGCGCGCTACATGGACCCGGGCGTGGCCGACCAGCTCCTGGCCGGCGGCGACGACATCCTGGGCGGCAAGAGCCTGACCGCCACCGTGCTGTTCACCGACATCCGCGGCTTCACGACGCTGACCGAGGAACTGGGGCCGCAGGGCACGGTGAGTTTCCTCAACGAGTACTTCAGCATCATGGTCGAGTGCATCTCGAGCCAGGGAGGCATGCTCGACAAGTTCATCGGCGACGCCATCATGGCCGCCTTCGGCATTCCCGAAGCCCATGACGACGACGAGGACCGGGCCCTGCGCGCGGCGATCAAGATGATCACCAGCCTGCGGGCCTGGAACCGCGAGCGCCTGGCGGAAGGCAAGAAGCCGGTCGACATGGGCATCGGCCTCAACACCGACAATGTCGTCTCGGGCAACATCGGCTCGCCCAAGCGCATGGATTTCACGATCATCGGCGACGGCGTGAACCTGGCCGCGCGCCTGGAAAGCGCCTGCAAGCAGTACCACGCGCGCATCCTGATTTCGGAGAACACGGCGCGCAAGCTGAAGAACTCCTACCGCATGCGCGGCATCGACCTGGTCGTGGTCAAGGGCAAGACCCAGCCGGTCGAGGTCTACGAGGTGCTCGACTACCACGACGAGGAAAGCTTCCCGAACCTCATGGAGGTCGTGGGGTTCTTCAAGCACGGTGTCGACCGCTACCGCGCCGGCCAGTGGGACAGGGCGATCGCGGCCTTCGGCGAGGCGCTCAAGGCCCACCCCGACGACTTCCTCTCCCAGATGTACATCGACCGCTGCGAGGTGCTGAAGGCCAACCCGCCCGAAGGTGCCTGGGACGGCATCTGGGTGATGAAGGAAAAGTAGCCCGCGCGCCGGCCTCTCAGGCTTCGACGGCGCGGGGATCCTCCTGTGCCGGTGCGGCCCGGCCGAGCATCATGTCGGCGGCCTTTTCGGCCAGCATGATCACCGCGGCGCCGGTGTTGCCCGAGATCTGGTCGGGGAAGGACGCGGCGTCGGCGACCCGCAGGCCCTCGATGCCGCGTACCCGGAGTTGCGCGTCGAGCACCGCCCCGCCGTCGTGGTCGCCGCCCATGCGACAGGTCGCGACGGGATGATGGCCGGTCGTGGCCAGGGCGCGGATCGCCTGCCGGATGTCGCCGTCGCGCATCGCCCCGGCGCCGGGTGAGCGTTCGGCCCCGACGATGCCGGCAAGGGCCGGCTGGGCAACCACCCTGCGCATGTGGCGCACCCCTGCCACCAGATCCTCGAGATCGGCCGGGTCGCTGAAGTAGCCGGGGTCGATCACGGGCGCGTCGCGCGGATCGCCCGAGGCCAGGCGCACCGTGCCGCGGCTCGCCGGGCGCAGCAGGTTGATGTCGAACTGCAGGCCGGGTTCGGCCGTCTTGCCGCGGGCGATGACCGCCTTTCCGGCCGAAAGCAGCGTCTGGATCGAGAGCCGCTTGGCGCCCCCTTCCTCGCGCACGACCATGGGCGTGAAGAAGATCTCCAGCTCGGGCATGGCATGGTCGCGCACGGCATGGAACAGGGCGGTCGACCAGAACGGCCCCGCGCCCGGGCCGCTATGCGCCAGCAGCCAGCGCAGGCCCATCCAGGCCGCCCGGTCGATGCGCTGGTGGCGCGCCATCGAGAGTTCCGGGCGCAGCAGGCCGAACTGCATGGGCATGTTGGGATGGTCGGCGAGCCCGGCGCCGACGCCCGGCAGGTCGAGCACGACGTCGATGCCGTGTTCGCGCAGGTGGTCAGCCGGGCCGATGCCCGAAAGCATCAGGCACTGGGGCGAACCGAAGGCGCCCAGGCACAGCACCACCTCGCGCCTTGCCCGCACCTCGCCCGTGGCCAGCACCAGGCCGACCGCGCGGTTCCCCTCCATGGCGATGCGCAGCACGGGACTGTCGGCAAGGATGGTGAGATTGCCCGGCGGCCGTTCCAGGTAGGCGCGCGCGCTCGATTGCCGCATGCCGCGCCAGACCTTCGTGTCGAACCAGCCGGCGCCTTCCTGCGTGGCGCCGTTGAAGTCGTCGTTGAACGGTGCGCCGGCCTCCAGACATGCCGCCACGAAACGTTCGTCGATGGCATCGCGCCGGCGCGCGGGTGAGAGCTTCAGCGGCCCGTCGGTGCCGTGGAAGGGATCGCCGGGGCGGTGGCGCGCGCCGGCGGACCGGCGGAAATAGGGCAGGACATCGCCATAGGACCAGCCGGCCAGGCCCATCTGGCGCCAGCGGTCGTAGTCGGCCGCATTGCCGCGGATGTAGATCATGCCGTTCATCAGCGAGGAGCCGCCCAGGCCGCGCCCGCGGGGATAGTAGATGCGCCGCCCGCCCAGGCCCGGCTGCGGCGTGCTCTGGAAGCCCCAGTCGTGGCGCGGGTTGCCGAAGAGGAAGCCGTTGCCTGCCGGCATGCGCGAGAACAGGCTGCTGCCGCCGCTGCCGGCCTCGACCAGCAACACGCTGGCATCGCCCGCCTGGGCCAGGCGGGCCGCCAGGGTGCAGCCCGCCGAACCGCCGCCGGCAACGATGTAGTCGAAGACGCCGTGTCCGCTCATGCCCTTGTGGCGGCGATCACGGCGTCGGTCACCTGGGCGCTGGTCGCGCTGCCGCCGATGTCGGGCGTGCGCAGGCCCGCTTCCAGGACCTGCGCCACGGCGCCTTCGACCCGGCGGCACAGGTCCGGGCGTCCCAGGCTGTAGTCGAACAGCATCGCCACCGAAAGCAGGGTGCCGACGGGGTTGGCGATGCCCTGTCCGGCGATGTCGGGTGCGGTGCCGTGGACCGGCTCGTAGATCGCGGCCGGCCGCTCCGCGTCGCCGCCCAGGCCGTGCAGGCAGGCCGAGGGCAGCATGCCGAGCGACCCGGCGATGGCGCCGGTGATGTCCGAGAGGATGTCGCCGAACAGGTTGTCGGCGACGATGACGTCGAACTCGGCCGGCCGGCGCACCAGCTGGTAGGCGCAGTTGTCGGCCAGCATGTGTTCGAAGGCGACGTCGGGGTATTGGGCGGCAACCTCGCCGGCCACGTTGCGCCAGAGCCGGTAGGTTTCCATGACATTGGACTTTTCGGCCGAACAGAGCCGCCCGCGCCGTCGCCGCGCGAGCTGGAATCCGGCATGCAGGATGCGCGCGATCTCGTCCTCGCCATAAAGCGACAGGTCGAAGCCGACCCGCCGGCCGTCGCGCTGCTCGATGCCGCGCTGGTCGGTGAAGAAGGCGCCGCCGCTCATCTCGCGCAGCACCATCACGTCCGCGCCGGCCAGCACCTCCGGCCGGTAGGGCGTCAGGTGGCCGAGCACCGGCCAGGCCCGGGCCGGGCGCAGGCCGGCATAACTGTCGAGTTCCTTGCGCAGGCGCATCAGGCCGTCCTGCATCTCGGCGCCGCCGGGCACCCGGATGTTGTCCCACTGCGGCCCGCCCACCGCCCCGACCAGGACCGCATCGGCCGCCCTGGCCGCGGCCACGGTTTCCTCGCGGCAGAAGGTGCCGTAAAGTTCCCAGGCTTGGCCGTGCAGCAGGTCCTCCTCGACCGACAGGGCAATGCCCTCGGCGGCGCAGACCGCGTCCAGCAGCTTCAGGCCGCTTGCCACCACCTCGGGGCCGATGCCGTCGCCACCCAGGGCCAGGACCTTGAACATGAGCCGAACCCCTCAAGCCGCCGTCGCGCGGCACCGGCGCCGCGCAGGATCGCGAGCAACCGCACCACGCGGACGCTAGAACAAATCAACCTTCTGCGGAATCGCTGTGCGACTGCCTCGCGGCCTTCAGCCCAGGCGCGCCGCGATGGCCCGGCCGGCGGCAACGCCCGAGGACCAGGCCCACTGGAAATTGTAGCCGCCCAGCCATCCCGTCACGTCGACCGCCTCGCCGATCGCATAGAGCCCTGCCACCTGGCGCGCCGCCATGGTCTTGGACGAAAGCCCCGCGGTATCGATGCCGCCCGCGGTCACCTCGGCCTTGGCATAACCTTCGGTGCCCGTGGGATGGAAGGTGAGGTCGCTCAGGTTTCGTGCCGCCTGGTCGAGCGCGGCATCGGCCAGGTTGCCGAGTTCGCCGGCCAGGCCGATGCGCAGGGCGAGCGCCTCGGCCAGCCGCTTGGGCAGCAGTTCGCCGAGCGCGGCCTTCAGCTGCGCACGCGGCATCCGCCGCTTGGCCTCGCGCAGCCGGGCCGCGGCATCCTCGACCAGCCGTAGTGAAACCGGCTGGCCGGGCGACCAGTAGGACGACACCTGCAGGATCGCAGGCCCCGACAGGCCCCTGTGGGTGAAAAGCACCGCCTCCTCGAAGGCAGTCTCCCCGACGCGGGCGACGGCGGGGCAGGACACCCCCGAAAGCGCCGTGAAGAGCTGCTCCCCGGCTCCCAGCTTGAAGGGCACCAGCGCCGGCCGCGGCGTCACGACCTCCAGGCCGAACTGCCGGGCGATGGCATAGGCCCTGCCGCTTGCACCCATCTTGGGGATCGAGGGTCCGCCGGTCGCGATGACGAGCTGGGGTGCGCTGGCATCGGCTACCCGGAACCGGCCGTCGCGGTGGCCGATCTCGCCGATCGCCGTGGCAAGGCAGATCTCGACACCGCCGTGGCGGCATTCCTCCAGCAGCATGGCGACGACCTGGCGTGCCGAGCCGTCGCAGAAGAGCTGCCCCAGGGTCTTTTCATGCCAGGCGATGCCATGGCGCTCGACCATGGCGAGGAAGTCCCAGGGGCTGTAGCCGCTCAGCGCCGAGATCGCGAAATGCCGGTTCTGCGACAGGAAACACGACGGGTCGGTGCCCGTGTTGGTAAAGTTGCAGCGCCCGCCGCCCGAGATCAGGATCTTCTTTCCCGGCCGCTCGGCATGGTCGATGACGAGCACCCGCGCACCGGCCTGGCCGGCCGTCGCCGCAGCCATCAGGCCGGCGCCGCCGGCGCCCAGGACGATGGCGTCGTAGTGGTTGGCGGCGTTGGCGTTCACGGCATGGCGGCCGGGCGACCGCGTCTCAGCCCGGCTTGTCGATGTTGCGGGGGAAGGGCAGCGTGCCGCCCTCGCCATGGCCGTTGCCGTCGCGTTCCTGGCCGGAATCCTCGTGCAGCCGCTCGGCTTCTTCCCTGAGCCTGCGGTAGGAAAGGATCGAGAAGGGGAAGGTCGTCAGGTAAAGCACCGCAACCAGCGCCAGCGTCAGCCACGGCCTGCCGGCCAGACCGGCAAAGAACAGCGCGGCAAGCACCAGGAAGGGCAGCACGTAGGGCTGGGGAATCTTCAGGCGCTTGAAGGAATAGGTCGGCATCCGGCTCGCCATCAGCCCGGCCATGGCGATCGCCCAGGCGCCGACGACGAAGGGATCGGTCGCCAGTTCGATGTCGAAGGCCAGCCACAGCACCAGCGGCAGCAAGGCCAGGATGCCGCCAGCCGGCGCCGGGACACCGGTGAAGTAGTTGTAGGCGTAGGGCGGCAGCTTGCCGAGCAGGCTGTTGAAGCGCGCCAGGCGCAGGCCGCAGCACACCACCAGGAACAGCGCCACCGCCCAGCCGATTCCGCCCCCCGTCTGCAGGGACCAGAAGTAGAGCACCATGGCCGGGGCGACGCCGAAGCTCAGGATGTCGAACAGCGAGTCGAGCTGGGCGCCGAATTCGCTCGATGCGTTCAGCATGCGCGCCATGCGCCCGTCCAGGCCGTCGAGGATGGCGGCAACGATGATCGCCACCACGGCGAATTCCCACTGCGCCTCGATCGCGAAGCGGATGGCGGTGAGGCCCGAACAGGCCGCGGAGACCGTGATGATGTTGGGGATCAGCTTGCCGAGGGTCAGCCCCTTCAGGCGCGGTACCCGGCGCGATCCGCGTGGCCGGCGGCGGCGCGACCGCAGCATCAGCGCACCGCCCCCTGCGCGGCGGGTATGCCCCCGGCCGTCAGGTCCGCCAGCACGGTTTCCCCGGCGACGCACAGCTGCCCGACACAGACCCGGGGGGCGACGCCGTCGGGCAGGTAGACGTCGACCCGGCTGCCGAAGCGGATCATGCCGAAGCGTTCGCCCGCGCGCACGGCCTGGTGGGTCTTGAGGGTGCACAGGATGCGGCGGGCGACCAGCCCGGCGATCTGCACAAAGGCGATGTCGTGGCCCTGGGCGGTCGTCATGCGCACCGACTGGCGCTCGTTGTCGATGCTCGCCTTGTCGAGCGAGGCGTTGAGGAACTTGCCGGGGCGGTAGGACAGGCCGGTGATCGTGCCGTCCGTGGGGATCCGGTTCACGTGCACGTTGAAGACGTTCATGAAGACGCTGACGCGGGTCAGGGGGGCCGGACCCATCTCCAGCTCGGCCGGCGGCGGCGCCGCCTCGATCATCTGGACCACGCCGTCGGCGGGACTCACGATCAGGCCGCCTGCGGTCGGCGTCACCCGGTCGGGATTGCGGAAGAAATAGGTGCACCACGCGGTCAGGATGCCGCCGGGCACGAGCAGCGGCGTCCAGAGCCAGCCAAGGACGATCGTGACGGCAAGGAAGATGCCGATGAACGGCCATCCCTCCCGGTGGATCGGCACCAGGACGCTTTTCAGGACATCGGGCACGTGCACCTCGTTACGCCACCGCAGGCATTGCGGCGTCACATGGCGTTCTGGCTCTGACCAGGATTGGAAATGGCTGGGGGACCTGGATTCGAACCAAGACTATTCGGGTCAGAGCCGAATGTTCTACCGTTAAACTATCCCCCAGCAGGGGCAACGGTCCGCTCGCGCGCGGGGTGGGGTTTATGCCCCGCGTCCTTGCGCCGTGTCAACGTCTGGCAGGGTAGCCGGGCCGCGGCGTTGTCCTTGGCCGCGAATTCGCGCTAGAGAGGAGGTTCGAATTTTCTTCCGGCGAGAGCGAGGGTCACGGTGACGGGCTTGTATGGCAACGGACGAAGGCGGCAGCGTCGACGCTCCGGTCCGGGCGGGCCCCTGCATACCTATGCCGCGATCGACCTAGGTTCCAACAACTGCAGGTTGCTCGTTGCGCGTCCCAGCCACGAGGGTTTCCGCGTGATCGATGCCTTCTCGCGCATCGTGCGCCTGGGCGAGGGGGTGCACGTCAGCGGCGAGCTCTCCCAGGGTGCGATCGAGCGCACCATCGAGGCGCTCCATGTCTGCGCCGCCAAGATGAAGCGGCGCGGCGTCGACCGGGCGCGCTGCATCGCCACCGAGGCCTGCCGGCGTGCCGGCAACGGCGACCACTTCCTGTCGCGGGTGCGCGAGGAGACCGGCATCGAGCTCGAGATCATCGCGCCCGACGAGGAGGTCCGCCTGGCCCTGGCCGGCTGCCTGCCCCTGATCGAACCCTGGGCGCGCCATGTCGCGGTGCTCGACATCGGCGGCGGCAGCACGGAAATCTCCTGGCTGGCGATCGACGAGGAGGGCGACCACACCCTGGAGGCCTGGGTCTCGCTGCCCTGCGGCGTTGTTTCCCTCGCCGAATCCCAAGGCGGCGACCGGATCGACGATGCCACCTACCGGGCCATGGTCGGCCATGTCGAGACCCTGCTCGCTCCCTTCGAGGAACGCCACGGCTTCCGCCACCGGCTGGCCGGCGGCACCGCCCAGATCATAGGCACCTCGGGCACCGTCACCACTCTGGCCGGCGTGCACCTCAACCTGCCCCATTACGACCGCCGCCAGGTCGACGGCACGACGATCGGCTACGATGCGCTCGACGCCGTCATCGGCCGTCTGCGTTCCATGGCGCTGGCCGAGCGTGCCAGCGTGCCCTGCATCGGCCATGACCGGGCCGACCTCGTCGTTGCCGGTGCGGCGATCCTCGATGCCGTGCGCGGCCTCTGGCCGGTCGGCCGCCTCTCGGTCGCCGACCGCGGCCTGCGCGAAGGCGTGCTGCTGGGCCTGATCGACCAGGACCGCAACCTCGGGCAGCGTTCCGCCGGCGATGCGGCCGTGTCCGCCCCGGCGTTCGACCGGTGAGCGCCGGCGACGGCCAGAAGCCGCCCGGCCGGGGCCTCAAGCAGCGCGTCAAGAGCGTCAGCGGCCGGCGCATCTCCTCGGCCCGATGGCTCGAGCGCCAGCTCAACGACCCTTATGTCGCCGGTGCCCGCGCCGAAGGCTGGCGCTCCCGTGCGGCCTACAAGCTGATCCAGCTCGATGCCAAGCATCACCTGCTCAAGCCGGGCGGGCGCGTGCTCGACCTGGGCGCCGCACCGGGCGGCTGGACCCAGGTCGCCGTGCAGAAGGTCGGCCCCTGGGGCATCGTCGTCGGCGTCGACCTGCAGGCGATGGACCCGGTCCACGGCGCCGTGCTGATCCAGGGCGATGCCACCGATGCCGACGTCGTGCGCCGCCTGCGCACGGAACTGGGCGGCCAGGCCGATGCGGTGATCTCCGACATGGCCAACTCGGCGACCGGCCACCGCATGACCGACCACATCCGCACCATGATGCTGGCCGAGCAGGGTTACCGCATCGCCGCCGAACTGCTCGCCCAGGGCGGCTGTTTCGTCGCCAAGGTGCTGCGCGGCGGCGCCGAGGACGACCTGCTGACCGGGCTGAAGCGCTCCTTCCGTAAGGTGATCCACGTCAAGCCCGAGGCCAGCCGCCAGGACTCCCGCGAGATCTATGTCGTGGCCCTGGGTTTCCGCGGCAGTATGGAAGACAGCTGACGCATTTGTGTCGCTTCGACCTTGGTCTATAATCGGGGCGGGAGTCCACAGAGGCTTCTTCAATTGGGATTGAAACGGGAGTGACGTACATGGAGTCGAAGCGCGACGTTCAACGATTCATCGACGATTTCAAGCGGGGCCGCGTGACCCGCCGCGATGTCGGCAAGGCCCTGGCCTCGGTCGGCCTGGCAACGACCTTGACGCCCATCGGGCGCGGCAAGGCGCTGGCCGCGGGCGACGAGGATCCGGTCTGCTTCACCTGGTCGGGTTACGAGGTGCCCGAGATGCACCAAGAGTACATCGACAAGTACGGCGAATCGCCGAACTTCAGCCTGTGGGGCGACGAGGAGGAGGCCGAGGCCAAGATGCGCGCCGGCTTCAAGCCCGACGTCTCGATGCCCTGCTCCTACAAGATCCAGAAGTGGTACGATCTCCAGTTCCTGCGCCCGATCGACACCACGCGCCTCTCCCACTGGGACCAGGTCCTGCCCGTGCTCAAGGACAAGGTGCCCGACCAGGTGCTCGCGGACGGCAACCGCTACCAGGTTCCGGCCTGGTGGGGCCTGACCTCGGTCACCTTCCGCACCGACCTTGCGCCCGAATACGACAATCCCGATGCCCATACCTGGGGCATCCTTTGGGACGAGAAGTATGCCGGCCGCCTGTCGATGATCGACAGCCTGATCGACGGCGTCATGGTCGCGGCGATCTACTCGGGCGCCAAGGACCCCTTCAACATGACCCCCGAAGAGATCCAGACGACCAAGGAGTACATGGAGCGCCAGCGCCCGCTGCTGCGCTTCTACACCAACGACACCACGAGCTGGGAACAGGCCCTGGCCTCGGGCGAGCTGATCGCCGCCGGCTCGTGGAACTCGACGCCGCTCAACCTCGCCAACCAGGGCATCCCGTCTGCCTTCATGAACCCGAAGGAAGGCCCTATGACCTGGGTCTGCGGCATCTGCCTGATGGACTTCGTCCAGCCGGAGATGGAGCAGCGCGCCTATGACCTGATCGATGCCTTCCTCGCCCCCTCGACGGGCGAGTACTGGATCGAGGCCTACGGCATGGGCCATTCCAACGGCGTGGCCTACGAGGCCTTCAGCGCCGAGGACCTGGGCAAGCGCGGCCTGCCGCCCGACGACATCGAGGGTTACATCGCCTCGGGCATCTTCCAGGCGACCATCCAGAACGAGCCGGAACTCCAGGAGATGTACGAAGAGGTCAAGGCCGGCATGTAGTCCGGTCTCCTCCGGAGACGTTGATGCGGGGCGGCCTCCGGGCCGCCCCGTTTGCGTTCGGGGGGTCTTTTGCATTTCCGTCATCCCTCCTCAACGTCATCCTTCCCTCGGCGCCACCCCTCCCTGGACGCCATCCTCCCTCGACGCCGTCCCTCCCTCGACATCATCCCGGCTC
>JAQCLG010000114.1 GCA_027592745.1 Pseudomonadota bacterium
CGACGAATGCCGCAACTACTTCGCCAACGCTGGATATGCTTCCGTCTAAACAGGAAACGCTCTAGAGCGCGCCCGAAACCTCGACAAGGCTCATGGTGACGTAGCTGGCGGCATCCGAGCAGAGCCAGAGGATGGTCTCGGCGACTTCCTCAGCGCTGCCGGCGCGACCCGCAGGGACGCTGGCGACGGTACGGGCGTACTCCTCGGGCGTGCGGATGCCGTGGTGGATCTCGGTGTCGATCATGCCCGGGCGCACGGCGTTGACCCGGATGCCTTCGCCCGCGACCTCCTTGGCCAACCCCAAGGTCATGGCGTCGACTGCGCCCTTGGTCGTGGCGTAGTCGATGTACATGCCCGGCCCGCCCAGGCGGCTGGCGACCGAGGACAGGGTGACGATGGCGCCGCCGTCTCCGCCGTGCCGCGTCGACATGCGGCGCACCGCCTCTGCGCAGCCCAGGAAGACGCCGGTGATGTTGATCGCGATGATGCGCTGCAGGCGTTCCACCTGCGTGCCGTCGACGCGGCCTACCGGATTGACGATGCCGGCGTTGGCGACAAAGGCATCGAGCCGTCCGAAGGCCTTGTCATGTTCGGCAAACAGCCGCGCCACGTCCTCAGGCTTGCCCATGTCGGCCTGGATGGCGACGGCGCGGCGCCCGGCCTTCTCGACCTCGGCGACGACCGATGCGGCCCTTGCGGCATCGCGGGCATAGTTGACGGTGACGTCGTAGCCGTCGCGCGCGGCAAGGCGCGCGGTTGCCGCACCGATCCCCCGGCTGCCGCCGGTCACCAGCATCACCTTGGCCATCGTGTCCCCTCCGCCCGTGCGCTGCGCTTTCCTAGCAGGCGCTGGCGCCTGCGTCAGGTGGCGGATGCTAGGTCCTCGCGCACCAGCGCCTGGAAAGCAGCGGTGTGGCTTTCCATGGCGGGCGAGAGCCAGCCGGTCTCGTAGGCCCCGGCCTCCAGATTGGTCTGCACCGTCTCGCAGATGCCGAGGTCCTCCTTCGCGATCGTCTCGGCCCAGGCAAAGGCGTCGGCGCGTTCGTTGTGGCCAAGGCCGCCGCCGTACCAGGCCCAGCTTTCCGAGCGCAGGGCGCCCGCACCCACCGGTTCGATGCGTTCGGCCTTGAAGCCGGTCGCGCCCAGCACGGCCTGGAAGCCGGGATAACGGTAGAACCACAGCCCGTCGGCACCGCGCAGGCCGGCACCGTCGCCGCGGTAGCCGACGTGGAAGCAGACCAGCCGGTGCTCGTGATAGTCGCGGATCTCGACGCTGGCGCCGTCGACCGCGCGGCTCAGGCGCTCGTGGACAAACGGCAGGTGGTAACCCTCGACCGTGTTGTCGCAATAGGTCTTCCAGTTGGCCCTGCCCTCCACGGTGAAGCTGCCGTGGTAGTCGAAGCTCTCGGTCTGCGGATAGGAGGCGCAAAGTTCGGGCAGCGGCCCCAGCCAGCTTTCGAAGTCCGGGGCGGCGGGATCGACGCAGACGAAGAGGCAGCCGCGCCAGGTCTCCACACGCACCGGCAGCAGGGCGGCCTCGTCGGCATCGAGGTTCTCGCCGAAGCGCGGCGCGATCAGCAGGCGCCCGTCCTGGCCGTAGCTCCAGCCGTGGTAGGGGCACACGATACGCGCGCCGCAGGTGCCCGTGCCTTCCTCGAGCAGGCGCGCGGCGCGATGGCGGCAGACGTTGTGGAAGGCGCGCAGCGTGCCGTCGCTCCCGCGCAGCACGATCATGGGCCAGCCGTTGACCGTGCGCGCGCTGCGACTGCCCGGTTCGGCGACCTCGTGGGCCGGGCCGAACAGCGCCCAGTTCCTGGCGAAGATCGCCGTGCGCTCGCGCGCTGCGATGGCTGGATCGGTGTACCAGGATGCGGGCAGGGTCGGGGTCATGGCGTCAGACGTTGAGCAGCAGGTGCTCGCGCTCCCAGGGGCTGATGACGTCCTGGTATTCGTCGTGTTCGGCCTGTTTCACGGCGACCGCCAGGTCGACGAAATCCTCGCCCAGGACCTCCTGCAGCTCCTTGCAGCGGGCCAGGCGCAGCAGGGCGTCGGGCAGGTGGCGCGGCAGGCCGTGACCGCGCGCCTTGTAGGCGTTGCCCTGCATCGGCTTGGAAGGATCGAGCTTCTCGGTCATGCCGAGGTAGCCGCAGGCCAGCGTCCCGGCCATGGCCAGATACGGGTTCACATCGACACCGGGCACGCGGTTCTCGACGCGCCGGCCCCGGCGGTCCGATTCGGGTACGCGGAAACCCACGGTGCGGTTCTCGTAGCCCCAGTGGGTGTTGATCGGGGCGTCGGAATCGGCACGCAGGCGTCGGTAGCTGTTCACGTTGGGGGCAAACAGCGGCATCGCGCTGGGAAGGTAGTGCTGCAGGCCGGCGATGTAGTGGCGGAACAGGCGGGTGTCGTTGCCCTTGGTGTCGGCGAAGATATTCTGGCCGTTCTTGCTGTTCACCACCGACTGGTGGATGTGCATGGCCGAACCCGCCTCGCCCTCGATCGGCTTGGCCATGAAGGTGCAGTAGATGTCGTGGCGCAGCGCGGCCTCGCGGCAGACCCGCTTGAAGACCACGACCATGTCGGCCAGCTCCAGCGCATTGCCGTGGTTGAAGTTGACCTCGAGCTGGGCAGGCCCTGCCTCGTGGATCAGGGTGTCGAGGTCGACGCGGGCGGCCTCGCAGAAGTCGTAGATGTCGTCGACGACATGGTCGAACTCGTTGGCCGCATCGATGCCATAGGCCTGGCGGCCGCTCTCGGTGCGCCCCGAGCGGCCCGTGGGCGGCTGCAGCGGCAGGTCGGGATCGATGTTCTTGGCAACCAGGTAGAACTCCAGCTCGGGCGCCACCACCGGCGTCCAGCCCTTGTCCTCGTAGAGCCCCAGGACGCGGCGCAGGACCTCGCGCGGCGCGGTCGTCACCGGCGTGCCGTCACGCCAGGTGACGTTGCACATCACCTGGGCGGTGGGGTCGGTGTACCAGGGCACCAGGCGCAGGGTCTCGAGGTCGGGATGCAGGATCATGTCGGGCGAAGTCAGGTCGCCGGGGAAGGGATCGGGGTATTCGCCGGTGACGGTCTGGTAGAAGACATCGGCCGGCATGCGCAGCGAGCCGTCCTCGATCGAGCGCAGGAAGCGGTCGCGCGGCAGGATCTTGCCGCGCGGCATGCCGGTGAGGTCGGGCACCATGCACTCGATCTCGTCGATGCGGTGTTCGCGCAGCCAGGTTTCCGGATCGATCGTCATGGGCGCTCTCTTTCCCGGTGGTGAGGGTTCTCTGCGGCCAGGGCTATTCGGCGGCCTGGATTGCGCCCTGCGCGCGCCCGGCCAGACGGGCGGCATGGTATGCCCTGCAGGCATCGCCGAAGGCGGTGAATAGGGCATGGTCCTCGGCGCGCTCCTGGAAGCGCCACTCGGGATGCCACTGCGCCCCGAACTGGAAGGTCGCGGCGCCAGTGACGCTGACCGCCTCGATCTGGCCGTCGGGCGCCACGGCTTCCACGGTCAGGCCGCCGGCCAGGCGGTCGATGCCCTGGCCGTGCAGCGAGTTGACCCTGTAGAGGGTCTGCCCGGTGATGCGGTGGAGCAGGCCGCCCTCGGTGACGGCGATCTCGTGGGCCGGCTCGTACTGCTGGTCGCGCGGTGCATCCGGTGCCCGGTGGTCGAACCGGCCGGGCACCTCCTCGACATGCTGGAACAGGCTGCCGCCGAGCGCGGCGTTGAGTTCCTGCAGGCCGCGGCAGACGGCAAACAGCGGCATGCCGCGCGCCACCGTGCGGCGGATCAGCGGCAGGGCCAGGGCGTCGCGCTGGGCGTCCAGCAGGGTCGTCGGCCGGGGTTCGTGGCCACCGTAGAGCTGCGGCCCGACATTGGAGGGGCTGCCCGGCAGGAAGATGCCGTCCAGGCCGTCGAGCAGGTCGTCGAGGTCGATCAGGCCGTCGAGCGGGGCCATGTCGCGGCCGCCGCCGAAGCCGGGGATCAGCAGCGGGATCGCGCGCGCGCCGTGGGCGACGCCGTTGATGTACTTCTCGCCCACCGCATGGAACGGGTGGGGGGCGATCTCCCTGATGTCGCAGGGGATGCCGACCAGGGGAAGGGGACCGGTGGGTGCCATGGCAACTCGCTTCTGAAATCCTGCAGGTGATCGCATACTAGCATCCCGGAACCGGCGCCGCACGGGCTCCGGACAAGGGGATACGACAGGAATGATACACGATCTGGGAGGCCTGTTCGCGGTCAAGCTGGCGGCCATCGGTTTCGTCCTGCTGCTCCTGGCCAGCGAGCGCCTGGCGCCGGCGGGCGCATGGCGCGGCGGCCGGGCGCGCATCGGGCGCAATGTCGCGTTCTGGCTGGGCGCCGCGGCGATCTCGGTCGCCGTGGCTGCGCCAGTCAGCGCCTGGGCCAGCGGCCAGTCCTGGCCCTGGCGACCGTTCTGGTGGTCGGGCACGCCGGGGCTGGTGCTCGATATCGTCCTGCTCGATCTCTGGGCCTACCTGTGGCACCGCATCAACCACGTCGTGCAGCCGCTCTGGCGCTTCCACCAGATCCATCATCGCGACGAGATGCTCGACGTCACCAGTTCGGGCCGCAACCATCCCGGCGAACTGGTCATCGCGGCCCTGGCGCGGGCGCCGCTGATCGCCCTGCTCGCCATCCCGCTGCCCTCGATCCTGGCCTACGAGGCCGTGGCGCTGGCGGCCGCAGGCTTCCACCACACCAACCTGCGCATGCCGGCCCGCCTGGAGCGGGTGCTCTCCTGGGTGGTCGTCACGCCGTCGATCCACTGGATGCACCACCACGCCCTGCGCGCCGATACCGACAGCAACTACGCGGTCGTCTTCTCGATCTGGGACCGCCTGATGGGGAGCCGCAGCCGCAACAGCCGCACCGCCGACATGCCGCTGGGCGTCGAGGGTGCGCCGGAGCGCAGCCTGCTCGCGCTGCTGGCGATGCCCTTCAGGGATCAGAATCGCGTATGAGTGCCGGCCAGCGCGCCAGCAGGGTCAGCGCGCGCAGCGCCATCATGACGTAGATCGCCAGCCACAGGCCGTGGTTGCCCATGACCTGCCACAGCACCAGCGCGACCGGAACGTAGACCACCAGCATGGCAAGCATGGCGTTCCTCATGTCGCGCCCGCGGGTGGCGCCGATGAAGACGCCGTCGAGCAGGAAGGACCAGACCGCGACCAGCGGCAGCAGCACGACCCAGGGCAGGTAGTCGCCTGCCACCGCGCGGACCTCGGGCAGGTCGGTCATGGCCGCGACCATCAGGGGTCCCAGCAGGGCGAAGGCAAGGGCGGCCAGCGCGGCCACAAGTCCGGCCCACAGGGTGGCGGCGAACACCGCGCGTTTGAGGTCCTCGCGCCGCCGCCTGCCCGTCGCCTCGCCCACGATCGCCTCGCAGGCGTTGGCAAAACCGTCCAGGCCGCAGGAGGCGATGGTCAGGAACATCATCAGCACCTCGTTGGCCGCCAGCACGACGTCGCTGATGCGCGCCGACAGGGCGACGAAGAGTGCAAAGGCAAGGTTGAGGCAGACCGTGCGGATGAAGAGGTCGCGGTTGAGCGCCAGCAGCGGCCGATAGGCGGCCGACAGCCGGGCCGCCGCCCAGGGCCACAGGCGGTTGTCGCCCGGCAGCACGCGCAGCAGCACGACGATGCCGACCATCAGGCCCAGCACCTCGGCGATCACGGTGGCCGCGGCAAGGCCCTCGACCTGCCAGCCGAAGCCGACCACGAACAGCAGGTCGAGCACGACGTTGGCGCCGGCGATCACCGCCTGGGTGACCAGCGCCCAGCCGGCCCGCTGCAGGCCGATCAGGGCGCCCAGCACGATGTAGTTGCCCATCACCGCGGGTGCGGCCCAGATGCGGATGTCGAAGTAGAGCCGGGCCTGTTGGGAAACCTCGGGACTGGCCTGGATCAGCAGCAGGGAGCCCCAGGCGATCAGGCCCTGCAGCACCAGCAGGAAGAGCGCGATGATGCCGGCCAGCACCAGGGCGCGCAGCAGCACGGCCTTGAGCCCCTGGGAATCGCTCCGCCCCAGCGCCTGGGCGATGTAGCCGGTGGTCGAGAGACGCAGGAAGCCGAAGGCCCAGAAGACGAAACCGAAGATCAGCGCGGCGACACCGACCCCGCCCAGGTACTCGGGTCCCGGCAGGTGGCCGGCCACGCCGGTATCGACCGCGCCGACCACCGGCTGGGTCAGATTCGACAGGATGGTCGGCCAGGCGATGCGCCAGACCCGACCGTGCCAGTCGACCTCCGGCGCCGCACCGGGCGCAGGCGGGACGGAGGCCAAGGGGGACCTTCAGGGCTGGCGCGCAGGCGGGCGGACGCGACCTTAGAGCGGATCACGATCACCCGGAACCACTTCATGGCTCCGGGTGATCGTGGCAATCCGATCTACATCAGCACGATGGAACCGATCCTGCGCGGATCGAATCCGGGCCCGGAGCGTCTGCTCAGGGATTGGTGCTCGGCTTGATCAGCGCCTGGTGGTCGATCTCGAAGACCTCGTTGGGAATCTCGACGTCGAAGGCGCTGTCCATCAGGGTGACCCGGGTGACGTAACCCTGGGCGTCCTTGACGTACCACTGGCGCAGGCGCATCGGGTTTTCCTCGAACACCAGGGTCAGCAGGCCCGAGCCGGGATCATCGGTCGGGCGCATGGTGACCATCAGCTGGCCCTTGTCGCGGCGCACGTCGAGCACGTCGGCAACCTCGTCGAGGCGGATGTCGGGATAGAGCAGCACGCTCACCGGCGAGGCATTGACCGGGCCTTCGTAGAACTGGCCGATCTCGGCATCCCAGAACTGGTACTTCTGGCCGCGCGCCACCAGGACCGTATTGGGATCGTCGTAGGCGATGCGCGCGTAGAGCGGGCGCTTCAACTGGAACTGCCCGGTCGCGGTGGTGCCGTCGTGGTTGACCTGGACGAACCGGGCATCCAGCGTCGTGATCGTGTTGAGATAGGCCTCGACATCGGCGAGCACGCGGGACTGGTCCTCGACCGCGGCAAAGAGCGGCAGCGGCAGGGCGGCCGCGCCGAGCGCGAAGGCGGCGATCCGGCCGAAGTTGCGGCGGCTGTGGCTCATGGTCGGTGTGTCCTGCAACAGGGGTCTTTATCGTGTCATCGCTATGTGGGGATCAAGTGTGGCCGCAACAGGGCGGCTCTCCGCATGGTGAAACGCACGGACAGATGGGCAGTTCCCGCCCTTAACGTGACGGCGGACACGGGCCATGATGGCCCCCCGCGCCCCGAAACCGGAACCGCCCATGATCGCCATGCCGAGCCTCGGCCTCTGTTTCCCGGCAAGACGCCGATACGTGCCGGTGGCCTGACCATGCGCC
The DNA here is from genome assembly GCA_027592745.1 of Pseudomonadota bacterium. GTDB lineage: Bacteria > Pseudomonadota > Alphaproteobacteria > SP197 > SP197 > CALGGB01. The sequence continues at coordinate 7,348 of JAQCLG010000114.1, forward strand.
CGGCTGCCATCCTGCTCGACCTCGACGATACCATCCTCTCCTCCCTGGGCGGCCAGCGGGAGGCGTGGTCGCAGGTGCTGGCGACGTTCGACGGCCGTTTCGGCGATCATCCTCACGAAACGGTTCACGCCGGTATTCTGGAGGCCTCGCGCAGCCTCTGGGACGACGCCGACAGCCACCGCCACTGGCGCCAGGACATCCGCGCCGCGCGCCGCGAGGTCGTGCGGCGGGCCTTCGCCGCGCTGGCGCTCGATGACATGACGCTCTGCCACGAACTGGCCGACACCTTCTCCGACCACCGGGACGAGGCCATGTGCCCGTTTCCCGGCGCCATCGATGCCCTGGAGGCTCTGCGCGCGCGCGGCATTCCCCTGGGGCTCGTCACCAACGGCGGCGCAGCGGCCCAGCGCGCCAAGATCGAGCGCTTCGACCTTGCCCGCCATTTCGACCACATCCTGGTCGAGGGCGAGTTCGGCAGGGGCAAGCCGGAACCGGAGGTCTTCCACCACCTCATGGCCTGCTTCGGAACGACCCCGGATACCACCTGGGTCGTCGGCGACAACCTGGACTGGGAAATCGTCGCGCCCCAGAAACTCGGCATGTTCGCCATCTGGTGCGACGCCCACCGCAGGGGCCTGCCGGAAGGCTGCGGCGTGGTGCCCGACCGCATCGTCCACGAACTCTCTGAGCTGCTGGAAGGCATGGACCCGTGACCGCTCCCTTTACTGCCGTCCCCGTCATCGACATCGCGCCGTTCCTGCATGGCGATGCAGCCGACAGGCGCGCCGTCGCGCGGGAGGTGGCGCGGGCCTGCGAGACGATCGGTTTCCTCACCATCGACGGCCACGGCTTCGACCCCGCGCTGATCGCGCGCGCCCAGGCGGCGGCGCGCGCCTTCTATGCGCTGCCCGAGGAGGAAAAGCGCAAGGTCGACATGAACCGCTTTCCCAACCATCGCGGCTACGTCGGCGAGTTCCACGGCACGCCGGGCTCCCGGCAGGAATACGCCCGCTGGGAGAGCTTCAAGGTCGGCTTCGAGACGCCGGCAGACGATCCGGAGTTCCTGGCCGGGGTGCGCTTCTACGGCCCCAACGCCTGGCCCGAGAAGCCCGCCGAGTTCCGCCCGGCGATGGAGGCCTATTATGGCGCCATGCTGGGACTGATGCGCACCATGTTCGGCCTCTTTGCCGCCGCGCTCGACCTCGACGAGGACCATTTCCGCCGCTGGACCGGCAAGCCCGCCAGCATCATGAACGTGAACTACTACCGGGGCCGCGGCGCGGCGGCCGACGGCGTCCCCACGGGCGTGGGCGCCCACAGCGACTACGAGTGTTTCGCCATCCTCTGGCAGGACGGCTCGGGCGGCCTGCAGCTCCAGAACCAGGCGGGCGACTGGATCGATGCGCCGCCGGTGCCGGGCACCTTCGTCATCAACATCGGCGACATGATGGCCCACTGGTCCAACGACCGTTTCGCCTCGACCAAGCATCGCGTCGTCTATGGCGGCGAGGGCGACCGGCTCTCCATCGCCTTCTTCGGCAACTGCGACTACAGCACCCCCGTCGCCTGCCTGCCGACCTGCGCCAGCCCGGACAACCCGCCGAAATACGCGCCGACCACCGTGGGCGAACACCTGCTCGCCTCGGTCAAGCGCGCCTACACCTACGTGGATGCCTACAAGGATTGAGGGTTCCCCTGCGCTTTTCCCCCTCTCGTTGTCGTCCTCCGGTCAAGCCGGAGAATGACAAGTGGAGAGGCGGTGACGGCTGGAGCGCATTCGCTCTACGCTCCCGCCGCCACTGCCGGATGCCCGACCATGACCCGATTCCTTTCCCGCGAGGCCTGGGACGAACGGCGCCGCGCCATCGAGGCGCGGCCCCTGCCCGCCAGCATGGCGGCCATGGTCGATGCCGCCGCGGCGCGCTGGGGCGAAAGGCCCGCCCTTGCCTTCTTCGAGAACGAGACCCTGTCGTTCGAGGGCCTGCGCCGCCTGGTCAACCGCACGGCCAACGTCCTGCGCGCCCGCGGCATCGGCCGGGGCAGCCGCGTCGCGGTGGTCTCGCCCAACCTGCCGGAGGTGCCTGCCCTTTGGCTGGCGCTGGCGAAGCTGGGGGCGGCCATCGTCTGGGTCAACATCCGCTACACGCCGCGCGAGCTCGCCTTCGTGCTGGCCGACGCCCGGCCCGACCTGCTGGTCATCCACACCGACCTGCTGGAGACCTACGAGGCGATCGAGGAGGCTGATGCCCGGCTCGACCCTGAGCGCATCCTGACCCTGGGCGGGCGCAGCGCGCATGACGATCTCGACGCGCTGCTGGCGCGCGCATCGGACGACTTCGCGCCGGAATGGGCGACCAGCCCCGACCACATCGTCAACATCAACTACACCTCGGGCACCACCGGGTTCCCCAAGGGTTGCATGCTGCCGCAGCGCTACTGGCAGGTCTTCGGTTCGGCCAAGGAGCCGGGCTTCCCCGTGTTTCCCCGCAACACGATCTACAACCAGAACCTCTTCTACATCGACGGCCCGATGTTCCTGACGATGACGCTTCATACCGGGGCGACCATGCACATCATGCCGCCCCCCAGCCTGACTGGCATCCTGGAGCGCATGCGCGACCTGGAGATCGACTACTGCTACTTCTTCGAGGCCCTGATGAAACAGGCCGAAAGCCCGGCCGAACGCGCCGTGGGGCTGAAGCTCGTCCACATCTTCGGCCTGACGCCGGCGCTGCACCCGGAACTGGAGCGCCGCTACGGCTGCGTCGCGCGCGAGGCCTTCGGCATGACCGAGACCGGTGCGGCCCTGATGATGCCCTACGAGGCCGCCGACATGACCGGTTCGGGCTCGGTCGGCTGGCCTGTCGCCCACCGCGAGGCCAGCGTGCGCGATCCCGACTTCAACGAACTGGGCGCCGGCGAGACTGGCGAGCTGTGGGTCCGGGGGCCGGGCATGCTGACCGGCTACTGGAACCGGCCCGACGCCAATGCCGAAAGCTTCCGCGACGGCTGGTTCCGCACCGGCGATCTGTTCCGCGCCGACGAGCGCGGCTACCTCACGCTCGTCGGACGTCTCAAGGACATGATCCGGCGCAACAGCGAGAACATCGCCGTCCGCGAGGTCGAAAGCGCCCTGCGCGCCATCCCCGGCATTGCCGAGGTCGCGGTGGTCGGTGTGCCCGACGAACGGGTCGGCGAGGAGGTGAAGGTCTACCTGCAGCTGGCCGAGGGTGTGACGCGGGATCAGATGACGCCCGAGCGTTTCCTGGAGGCTGCCCGCGCTGAACTCGCCCCCTTCAAGCTGCCGCGCTACGTCGCTTATGTGGAGGCCTTCCCCAAGACGGAATCCGACCGGGTGGAGAGGAAGAAGCTCACCGCCGGTGTCGAAGACCTGCGCGCGGACGCCTTCGACCGGATCGAAGGGGTGTGGCGATAGGGTCGCACGCGGAGACGCGGAGGCGCGGAGAGAGAAATCCTACCTCTCCCATACCGTCATCCCAGACAAGGCGCGAAGCGCCGCAGATCTGGGATCCATGCTGTGACCTCGCAACGCGCGCGCCATTGCCAGGTGGTGCGGCCCCCGGTGTCACAGCATGGATCCCAGATCGTCGCTGCGCTCCGTCTGGGATGACCGCAGAGGGGAGGCGTTCGCCTCCGCGCCCTCCGCGTCTCCGCGTACCCCCAGCCGCCCCTCAGTTCATGATGTGGGCGGTCGAGGGATCGAGCCAGGTCAGCCATTCGGCGACCATGCAGGGCTTCTCCTTGCCCTCGACCTCCATGATGTCCTTGGTCGCCATCAGGATGCCGTTGCCCTTGGGTTCGAAACGGATCAGGTCGACGGCCACCCGCACCTTCGATCCGGTGATCACCGCGTCGGTGAAGCGCACCTTGTCCATGCCGTAGTTCAGCGCGAAACCCGAACCCTCGGGCGGCAGGCCTATGGCGTGGTGCAGGTGGATCAGCATCGACATCATCAGGAAACCCTGGACGATGGTGTTGCCGTAGGGGCTCTCGCGCTTGCTGCGTTCGACGTCGATATGGCCCCAGTCGTCGTCCTGGGTAGCGTTGGCGAACATGGTGACGTGCTCCTGGTCGAGCGTCACCCAGGGCGAGTGGCCCAGCGTGGTACCGATCAGCTTCGGCCCGTCATCGACGTGGAACAGGCGCTTGGCCATGGTTCTCTCCTCGTGTTGGCGGGCGCACTATGGCAGAAGGCGCAGCCGTGGCGTCAATCCCGATGTCGCCGCCACCTTCCCCCGTTCCGCAATCCCTCCTAGGCTCGCGCCCACAGCAGCGGGAGAAGCATCATGCGGGTCGGCGTCGAGGTCGGCGGCACGTTCACGGATCTGGTCGGCATCGGGCCCAACGGCATCACGGTGACCAAGGTGCCCTCGGTGCCGCGCGCGCCCGACGAGGGTGCGTTCAATGCGCTGCTCGCTTCCGGGCTCGACATCGCGGCGATTGAGGACCTTGCCCACGGGTCGACCATCGCGACCAACGCGGTGCTCGAGCGCAAGGGTGCCAAGGTCGCCTTTGTCACCACGGCGGGGTTCCGCGACGTGCTGTTCCTGCAGCGACACAGCCGCTCGCGCGTCTACGATCTGGCCTACGCCAAACCCGATCCCGTGGTCGCCCGGCGCGACTGCTACGAGGTCGGGGAACGCCTGCTGGCCGACGGCAGCATCGCCACGCCGCTCGATCTGGCCGGCGCCGAGCGGGACCTAATCCCCGCGCTCAACGGCGGCGACTACGAGGCGGTCGCCATCTGCCTGCTGAATGCCTACGCCAATCCCGAACACGAGGAAGCGCTGGCCTCGCTCATCGCGCGCCATTACCAGCATCTCCAGATCGCCTGTTCCTCGACCGTCAGCCGCGAGTTCCGCGAATACGAACGCGCCTCGACGACGACGCTTTCGGCCTATGTCCAGCCGGTCATCAAC
>JAQCLG010000115.1 GCA_027592745.1 Pseudomonadota bacterium
CGGCGGTGCTCGACGAGGCGCTCGCCGCCGGACCGGCCAGCGCACCCGCGCGCGGTGCCGCCCTGGCCGTTGCCCTGGCACGGGACGGCGGCCTCTCGACCCATGTCATGGCGATCTACGCCGACCGCCTGGCCTGCCTGGGCCACTGGTACGCCCAGCTCTGGGCCGAGAGCCTGGGCAAGCAGGGCAAGGGCAGCACACCGGTGGTGGCGCGCGGCGTCACCGACCAGCACAGCCAGCTCCAGCTCTGGATCGACGGCCCGCGCGACAAGTGGCTCACCGTGATCGGCCAGCCCAGCGCTGCCACCGGCCCCGTGTTCGGCTGGACGCCGGGCATGGAATATCTCGCCGGGCACAGCCTGGGCGATCTCCTTGCTGTCGAACGTGAGGCGACCGTGGAGTCGCTCGCCGCCGCCGGGGTGCCGGTCCGCACGATCATGGTCGGGAAGGCCGATGAACGGGCGCTCGGCGCCCTCTTCATGCATTTCATGATCGAGACGATCCTGGCCGGGCACCTGATGGGCGTCGATCCCTTCGGCCAGCCCGCGGTCGAGGACGGCAAGCGGCGCGCACGGGCGGCGCTGGCAGGCGGAGCGCCGTGAGCGCGGTCCGCCGCCTCGACGAAACCACGGTCAACCGCATCGCCGCGGGCGAGGTGATCGAACGGCCGGCGTCGGTCGTCAAGGAACTGGTGGAAAACGCCATCGACGCCGGGGCGCACCGGGTCGAGATCGTGGTCAACGGTGGTGGCCGCGGGTTCATTGCGGTCAGCGACGATGGCGCCGGCATGTCCCGAGACGACCTGGCGCTGGCGATCGAACGCCACGCCACCTCCAAGCTCAACGACGACGACCTCACCGACATCGCCACCCTGGGTTTCCGCGGCGAGGCGCTGCCCTCGATCGGTGCCGTGGCGCGCCTGCGCATCGTCACGCGCCAGGCCGGCGCCGACAGCGCCTGGGAAATCCGCGTCGAGGGCGGCCGGGTCGCCGGGCCGGAGCCGGCCGCACGCGGGCAGGGCACCACCGTCGAGGTCGCCGACCTCTTTTTTGCCACGCCGGCGCGCCTGAAGTTCCTGAAGAGCGAACGTTCCGAAAACGGTGCGGTCTCCGAGATGGTCAAGCGTCTGGCCATGGCCCATCCCGAGGTCGCCTTCGCGCTCTCCTTCGATGGCCGCGCCAGCCTTTCCTACGAGGCCCAGAGCGGCGATCTCTTCGATGCCCGCCTGCGCCGCCTGGGCGCGGTCATGGGCAGGGCCTTCCAGGACAATGCCGTGCCGGTCGATGCCCTGCGCGAGGAACACCACCTGACCGGCCATACCGGCCTGCCGACGCTCAACCGGCCGACCAACCAGGGCCAGTATCTCTTCGTCAACGGCCGGCCGGTGAAGGACCGCCTGCTGCTGGGGGCCATCCGGGGCGCCTACCAGGACGTGCTGGCGGGCAACCGCCACCCCATGGTCGCGCTCTTCCTGGAACTGCCGCCGCGCCAGGTCGACGTCAACGTCCACCCGGCCAAGGCCGAGGTCCGCTTCCGCGACAGCCAGCTCGTGCGCGGCCTCATCGTCTCGGCCCTGCGCCATGCCCTGGGGGAGGCCGGCCACCGCGCCTCCTCGACCGTGGCGCAGGACACGCTCTCGAAAATCCGCCTCATGGAGGCACCGGCGCCCCACCTCTTTGCCGAGCGCCGGCCCCACGTCTCGCGCGGCATGGCCGAGGCGGCCGCAGCCTACCATGCGCCGCTGCAGGCCGATTACGCGCCCTCGGGCAGGGTCGAGAGCGCCGAGGCCGGGCAGGGTGGGACCGAGCCGCAGTCCTTCCCCCTGGGTGCCGCGCGCGGCCAGGTGCACGAGACCTATATCGTCGCCCAGACCGGCGACGGCATCGTCATCGTCGACCAGCACGCCGCCCATGAGCGCCTGGTTTATGAACGCATGAAGGCCCAGTTGTCCGACCGCGCGGTCGGGCGCCAGCTGCTGCTGCTGCCCGAGGTCGTGGAACTCTCCGAGGATGCCGTCGACCGCCTGGCCGACCGTGCCCACGAACTCGCCGAACTGGGCCTGGCGCTGGAACGTTTCGGTCCCGGCGCCGTGGTCGTGCGCGAGGTGCCTGCCTTGCTCGGGGAATCCGACATCCGCGGCCTGGTCGCCGATCTTGCCGACGAACTGGCGGAATTCGACGAGGCGCTGTCGCTCAAGGACCGGCTCGCCGATGTCTGCGGCACCATGGCCTGCCACGGCAGCGTGCGCGCCGGGCGCCGTCTCAACACCGCGGAGATGAACGCCCTGCTGCGCGAGATGGAAGCCACGCCCAATTCGGGCCAGTGCAACCACGGACGCCCGACCTATGTCGAGCTCAAGCTCGCCGACATCGAACGCCTGTTCGGGCGACGCTGAACCGGCCATGGCGCCGCCGCGGGTTCTCGTCCTTTCCTACTGCCATGTCCGCGACTTCGGCGATCGCCTGGGTTTCCACCTGATCAACGCGGTCCTGCCGCCCGACGTCGAGACGACCTTCCACCCCCTCTGGCCCTGGCAACCGCCGGTGCGCCAGGACTGGGATCTCGTCGTGCTGGGCATCGGCAACAGCCTCAATCCGCAGATGGTCGTCTCGCTCCACGACCCGCTCATGGCCCTGATGGAACGCAGCCGCCACAGCATCGGCATCTTCGGCACCCAGTACCGCCCGCTCTACGACCGGTGGCGCCTGGCCGGTCTGATCGGCGGACTCGACCACTGGTACGCCCGCTACCGCGACGACCTGGAACTGGCGGGCAGCCAAGCGCGTGCCTCGCACCTGGGCGACTGGCTGATCGATGCCTTTCCGCTGGTTGCGCCCACCAAGGACCGGATGCTGAAGCTGGAGGGTGACATCCTGACCAAACGCCGGGGCCTCGACTGGCTGATCCAGGAGATTCAGGCCTACCGCTACGTCTTTTCGCCCCGGCTGCATCCCCTGCTGTGCGCGCTGTGCAGCGCAGAGCAGGTCGCCTATGTCGAACAGCACGATGTCGGCCACCGCCCCGAGCTCGTCTCGGGCAAGTTCGCCGCCATGCTGCAGGATGTCTTCGGCCGGACCTGGCCGGAGCGCGATCTGTTTCCCGTCGACCGCGACGCGGTGATCGCCTACCGCCGCATGGTGCGCGCCAACATCGCTGCCATGCGCGGCGACATTGCCGCGATGCTTCAATCTTCCGTCGGCAGTCCTGCCGCAGTCCAGGCGCCCATCGAACCCAGATAGACGTCGACCCGGGAAAACCCGGCGCGGCACAACACCGAGGCGGCGATGGTTGCCCGTGCGCCGCTGGCGCACATCACGGTGTAGTGCCGGTCGGGGTCGAGTTCCTCGAGATGGCGGGGCAGCTTGCCCGCGTAGATGTGGCGGCTGCCGGCGATGCGCTGGCGCGCGACCTCGTTGTCGTCGCGCACGTCGAGCAGGCACCAGCCGTCATCGCCCCGTGCCACCCGTTCGGCGACGCAGGCGGTATTGACCGCCGGCACCCTGCCGAACCCGTGGCCTCCCGCGGCCCAGGCGGGCAGGCCGGCATCGAGGTAACCCACCACGCGGTCAAAGCCGATGCGGCCCAGGTGACGCCATGCCGCTTCGGCCTGGCCGGCATCCTCGGCGACCACGAGCAGGTCGTCGGCGGGATCGAGCAGCCAGCCGGCAAAGGCCGGCACCATGGCGACCGGCATCGCCAGGCTGGCCGGCAGATGGCCGCCGAGCCAGGCTGTGATGCCGCGCAGATCGAGGGTCGCCGTACATGCCCGCCGTTTCTCGAACGCAGCGGCATCCAGCGGCGCCGGCGTGGCGATGCGCGCCATGGCCGATGCGCCTTCCAGGTTGCCCTGCTCCATGGCGCGGAAGTAGGGCGGCTGCAGGTGGTGTTCGGCGACCTTGCGGTCGATGAAGGCCTCGCGATTGGCAATCTGCAGCATGGGGTTGTTGGCCCGTTCGTGGCCCAGCGTCGAGAATTCGCGCTCGGCCAGGCCGCCGCCGCAGACCGAACCGGTGCCATGGGCCGGGCAGACGATCGCCTGGTCGCCCAGCGCCAGGATGCGCTGCAGGCTGTCGTACAGCAGCCCGGCAACCTCGCGCGCCCGCTCGGGATAGAAGTCGGTGCGCCCGACGTCGCCGATGAACAGGGCATCGCCGGTGAAGACGGCGACCGCCCCCTCGGGCTGGTTGCGGTCGAACAGGGCCAGGGAAATGCTGTCGTCGGTGTGGCCCGGCGTCTCCAGCACACGCACCTCCAGCGGGCCGACGCCAAGGCAGTCGCCCTCGCGGACGGTCCGTGCATAGACGACCTCGCCGTCGGCGTCGGGGCCGTGATGCACGGCGGCGCCGGTCAGCCGCGCAAGGATGGCGGCACCCGAAAGCAGGTCCTCGTTGCGATGGGTCTCGAAGATGTGGCGGATGCGGCAGCCCTGCACCCGTGCCTTCTCGACATAGATCTCGCAGTCGCGCCGCGGATCGACCACCGCGGCCTCGCCGTCTGCGCCGAACAGGTAGGAGAGATGGGCCAGGCCCTGGCTCTTGATCGTCTCGAGAAACATGCCGGGGCAACGCGCGGCAGCCTCTCAGGTTCCGCCGGCAGCGTGCTCCAGCCGCAGGAAGAACAGGCGGGTATCGCCGTAGTGGCGGTCGTCGGCAATCTCGAATCCCGATGGCACCGCAAAGGGCGCGCGCCGGTGCAGTTCGGCAACGCAGAGCGCGCCGGGGGCGAGCCAGCCGCCTTCGGCCAGGCGGGCGATCACGCCGGGCGCGATTTCCTGCCGGTAGGGTGGGTCGAGATAGGCGAGGTCGACCGCCCGGGCCGGGCGGGGCAGGCGGCCGGTGGCGTCGTTGCGCAGCACGCTGGTGCGCCGGCCTTCGCCCAGGGTCTCGATGTTGGTCCGTGTGGCAGCGATGGCGGCGGCATCGTTGTCGACGAAGGTGGCGAACGTCGCACCGCGCGACAGCGCTTCCAGCCCCACCGCGCCGGTGCCGCAGAAGATGTCGGCAACATGGGCGTCCTGCAGGCCGGCCCAGTCGATGCTGTGGGCAAGCAGGTTGAACAGTGCCTCGCGCACCCGGTCGCTGGTCGGGCGCGTGTCGTGGCCGGGCGGCGCGACGAGGCGTCGTCCCCTATGACGGCCGGCGACGATCCGCATCGATCCGCATGTCCCACTTGCTGCCGAGCTGTTCGCGCACCACCTTGCCGGGGATTTCCTCGAAGCCGCCCTCGGTCAGTCCGCCGAGCTGGAAGGGGCCGTAGGCGATGCGGATCAGGCGGTTCACCCGCAGGCCCAGGGCCTCCATGACGCGCCGGATCTCGCGGTTCTTGCCCTCGCGCAGGGTGACGGTGAGCCAGGCGTTGGCGCCCTGCAGGGTGTCGATGGTGGTCTCGATCGAGCCGTAGCGCACGCCGTCCACGGTCATGCCCTTCTTCAGCTTGTCGATCATCTCTTGGGTCGGCGTGCCCCAGACGCGCACACGGTAGCGGCGTGCCCACCCCGTGGCGGGCAGTTCCAGGAAACGCGCCAGTTCGCCGTCGTTGGTCAGCAGCAGCAGGCCCTCGGAGGTGATGTCCAGCCGTCCGACCGCGACCAGGTGCGGCGTCTTGGGCGGCAGCATGTCGAAGACGGTGGGGCGGCCCTTCTCGTCCTTGCGCGTGACGACGATGCCGACCGGCTTGTAGAGCCGCCACAGCCGCAGCGGGGGCTTGTCGTTGATACGCTCGCCGTCGACCGTGACGATGTCGCTGTCCTCGACGGTCACCGCAGGGGTCAGCAGGGTCTGGCCGTTGACCTCGACACGGCCCTCGGCGATCAGCTTCTCAGCGGCGCGCCGCGAGGCAACCCCGGCATGGGCCAGCCGCTTGGCGATGCGCTCAGCCATGATCGTGGTTTCCTGTCATGCGTCTCAGCCCCGGCACGCGGCGAGGAAGGCGGCGAACAGCTTTGCGTCGCCTGCGCTGATGTGGAACTCGGGGTGCCACTGCACGCCGATGCAGAAGCGGTAGCCGGGATGTTCGATGCCCTCGATCACCCCGTCGGGGGCCAGCGCATCGATCACGACATCGGGGCCGACCCGTTCGGCGGCCTGGTGATGCGCGCTGTTCACGGCCAGTTCGTCGGCGCCGACGATGCGGTGCAGCAGGGTATCGCGCTCGACCGTGACGGTGTGGCCCGCCTCGTCGCGCGGGTTGGGCTGCTCATGGGCGAGCGCATCGGCTATCGCATCCGGGATGTGCTGGATCAGCGTGCCGCCGAGCACGACGTTGAGCAGCTGCTGGCCGCCGCAGATGCCCAGCACCGGCTTGTCGCGCCGCAGCGCGCCTTCCGTGACATCCCACTCGAAACGGGTGCGCCGCTCCTTGGTGACGACGCTGTCGTGGCGGCTGGTCGCGCCGAAGAGGGAGGGATCGACGTCGAAGGCACCGCCGGTGACGACAAGGCCGTCGAGTTCGTCGAGATAGGGCGTCACGCCATCGACCTCGTGGCTGATCGCCACGGGCAGGCCGCCGGCGGCCCAGACGGCGCCCATGTAGTTCTGGCGGATCGCATACCACGGGAAGCTGGAGTATCGGCCGCCCTCCTCGGAATCGAGGGTTAGGCCGATCAGGGGCCGTGTTCGGGACATGGGTCGGGCGGGGCTCCGGTTGCCGACCTGCAGTCTAGCAGAGCCGGGCGCGCCACGATGTAGCCGTGCCCGGGACGCCATGCAACATTGCCGGCCATGTGGCGGCAACCGAGCTTCATGGAACTGGCGCTGAAGGAGGCCCATGCGGCCGCCGGACGGGGCGAGACCCCGGTCGGCGCCGTGGTCGTGCGCGAGGGTGTCGTGATCGGCGCGGCGGGCAACCGGGTGCGCGAGGACGACGATCCCACCGGCCATGCTGAGATCCTTGCGATCCGCCAGGCCTGCGCCGCGCTGGGCCAGTCGCGCCTGGACGGCGCCGATCTCTACGTCACCCTGGAACCCTGCGCCATGTGCGCCGGCGCCATTGCCCATGCCCGCATTCGCCGCCTCTACTACGGCGCCCCCGATCCCAAGGGCGGCGGCGTCGACCACGGCCCCAGGCTTTTCACCCAGCCGACCTGCCTGCACCGCCCGGAGGTCTACGGCGGCCTGGACGAGCGCCGCTGCGCGGCGGTGTTGAAAGACTTCTTTGCCGCCTTGCGGGACTGAAACCGCCTAGATCCAGCGCCGTACCCTGCGGCAATAACTGCGGTAGGCCTCGCCGAAACGCCCCAGCAGATAGGGCTCCTCCCGCCCGATGACGCCGCGGTCGAGCACCAGCACCAGCACCGGCAGCAGCGCCACCAGCCACAGGCTGTCGATGGCGCAGGCCAGCCCGGCATAGGCCACGACCAGTGCCAGATAGATCGGGTTGCGACTGAAGCGATAGGGACCGGAGGTCACCAGCACGGTCGATGGCTGCCACGGCTCCACCGCCGTGTCGGCCCGACGGAACAACCAGACGCACCACAGCGCCAGAACGACCGCGGGGGCCACGAAGCCGATGCCCAGGACCCATTGCACCGGCACGCTGAGGAAGGGCAGGGGCCGGAGCGCATCGAGGCCCAGCCCGACCAGAAGATGGCCAAGGGCGATCAGCGGCGGCGGCGCGATGACTCCCGGTGTGTCGCCTTTGCGCGCCATGGCCCTGACCTATCGCCCCAGCGCCCGCCAGCCGATGTCGCGGCGGCAGAAGCCGTCGGGCCAGGCGATGGCATCGACGGCGCGGTAGGCCTGGGCCTGGGCGACGGCGATGGTGTCGCCCAGGGCGGTGACACCGAGCACGCGGCCGCCGCTGGAAAGCAGGCGGGCGCCGTCTCGTTTCGTACCGGCGTGGAAGACGATGACATCGTCGAGCGCGCCGGCGGCCTCGATGCCGCCGATCTCGGTGTCCCTGGGATAACTTCCGGGATAACCGCGCGTGGCCATCACGACGCTGACGGCGGCCTTGGGCCACCAGCGCAGATCGACATGGCCCAGGGTACCGTCGCGGGTGGCCAGCAGGGCGGGCACCAGGTCCGACATCAGCCGTGCCATCATCACCTGGGCCTCGGGATCGCCGAAACGCACGTTGTATTCGATCAGCTTGGGACCCTCGTCCGTGATCATCAGCCCGGCGTAGAGCACGCCCTTGAAGGGGCAGCCAAGCTGCGCCATGCGGGCGACCGTGGGACGGATGATCCGCTCCATCACCGCGGCCTCGACTTCGGGCGTCACCACGGGGGCGGGCGAATAACAGCCCATGCCGCCGGTGTTGGGGCCGGTGTCGCCGTCGCCGACGCGTTTGTGGTCCTGGGCGGTCGCCAGAGGCAGGACGTGCTTGCCGTCGCACAGCACATGGAAGCTCGCCTCCTCGCCGACGAGGAACTCCTCGATGACGACGCTGGCGCCCTCCTTGCCGAAGATACGGGCCTCCAGGGCATCGTCGATCGCGGCGATCGCTTCCTGCTGCGTCATGGCCACGGTCACGCCCTTGCCGGCGGCCAGTCCGTCGGCCTTGACGACGATCGGTGCTCCGACCCTTGCGATGTAGGCGCGGGCGGCGGCGGCGTCCTCGAAGCGTTCCCAGGCGGCGGTCGGCACGCCGGCGGCATCGGCGACCTCCTTGGTGAAGGTCTTGCTCGCCTCCAGCCGGGCGGCGGCGGCGCTGGGGCCGAAACAGGTGATGCCGGCGGCCTCCATGGCATCGACCAGGCCGGCCACGACCGAGGCCTCGGGACCCGGCACGACGAAGTCGATGCGGTTGTCTCTGGCCCAGGAGACGAGGCCCCCGATGTCCTCGATGCCGATGTCGATGCAGGTCGCCTCCTGCGCGATGCCGGCGTTGCCCGGAGCGGCATAGAGGGCGTCGCACAGGGGAGAGGCCGCGATCTTCCAGGCCAGCGCGTGTTCGCGCCCGCCGCTGCCGACGACAAGAATTCGCATGCCGGGGCTCTCCGTGCGTTGTCCCGTGGGACGGGCCTTGTATCATGGGCCATGGACGCAGACACCCCGGGCAACCTGCCAGAATTCACCGTTTCCGAGCTCTCCGGCGCGGTCAAACGCACGATCGAGGGCGCCTTCGACCGGGTTCGCGTGCGCGGCGAGATCGGCAGGGTGACCCAGGCCGGGTCGGGCCACATGTACCTCTCCATGAAGGAGGAAAACGCCGTCCTCGACTGCGTCTGCTGGAAGGCCACGGTCAGCCGCCTGGCCCACCGGCCCGAACAGGGCCTGGAGATGATCGCCACCGGGCGGCTGACGACCTATCCCGGTCGTTCGAGCTACCAGCTCGTCATCGAACACATCGAACCGGCCGGCGTCGGCGCGCTGATGGCCCTGCTCGAGGCGCGCCGCAAGGCGCTGGCCGCCGAAGGCCTGTTCGACGAGGAGCGCAAGAAGCCGATCCCCTACCTGCCCTCGGTGATCGGCGTCATCACCTCGCCCACCGGCGCCGTCATCCGCGACATCATGCACCGCCTGCGCGACCGCTTCCCCCGCCATGTCCTGCTCTGGCCCGTGGTCGTCCAGGGCGAGGCCGCGGCCGGCCAGGTCGCCGCGGCGATCCGCGGCTTCAACGCCCTGCCGCCGGACGGACCGGTGCCCCGCCCCGACCTGCTGATCGTGGCGCGCGGCGGCGGCAGCATCGAGGACCTCTGGGCCTTCAACGAGGAGATCGTGGTGCGCGCAGTCGCCGAAAGCACGATCCCGCTGATCTCGGCGATCGGCCACGAGACCGATACCACCCTGATCGATTTCGTCTCCGACCGGCGTGCCCCCACGCCCACGGCCGCCGCGGAGATGGCCGTGCCGGTGCGTGCCGAACTGGCCGGGCGCGTGCTGGAGGGCGAACAGCGCCTGGTCTCGGCCAGCGCCCGGCTGCTGGAACGCCTGCGCAGCGAGTTGCGCGGTCTGGTGCGCGGCCTGCCGCATCCTTCGCGCCTGGTCGAACAGAAGACCCAGGACCTCGACAATCGCACCGAAAGCCTGCGCCGGGTCATGGCCCTGCTGCTGCAGGAACGCCGCGGTGCGGTACGCGATCTGGCCCACCGGCTGCCCCAGCCGCGCGAGACGATCGCCGACAAGCGCACAGCGCTTGCCCATGCCGTCGCGGGCCTGCGCCATCAGGGGCTTGTCGAGCGGCTGTCGCTCTCCCGGGACCGGCTGGCCCGGGCCGGGCGCGATCTCGATCGCTGTCTTGCCGCGCGCATGGACGATCCGCGGCGGCGTCTTGGCGAACTCTCCAAGCTGCTGGAAAGCTACAGCTACAAGGGCGTGCTCGAACGCGGTTTCGCCGTGGTGCGCGATGCCTCCGGGACACCGCTGACACGTGCCGCCGCAGTGCCGGCCGGCGCGGCGCTCGCCATCGAGTTCGCCGATGGCGAGACTGCCGCGATCGCCGGCGGAGCGCCGAGCGGTCCGTCCTCGGCTTCACGCCCCAAACCCCGCCCGCCGGGCGCCACGGGCAGGCAGGGCGACCTGTTCTAGGGTCGATCCGTTGCCGCCTTCTAGCGCGGCCACCTGCGATGAATCCACAGCCAGTGGCCTGGGCGTTCGCGGATCCAGGCTTCGAACTGGCTGTTGATCGCGGTCAGGATCGCCATCACGTCGCTCTTGCGCTCGCCGGTCTCGGGCAGGGCCATGGGCGGCAGCACGACGACGCGGAAGCGCGCGCCCTCCAGGCGTTCGACGCGCACGGGAACCAGCGGCGCCTTGAACTTCAGCGCCAGCTCGGCGATCGCCGGCGCGGTCATCGCCTCGCGCCCGAAGAAGGGCACGGGGAGCCCCTCGTTGAACTTCTGGTCGGCCAGGATCGCCAGGGCGCCACCCTTCGACAGCGTGGCGACGATGGCACGCGCGCCCTCCCGCCCCTTGGGCACCCAGTCGCCGCCGCGTTTCTTGCGCCAGTGCTGGATCATCTTCTCCGACCAGGGATTGCTCGCCTGGCGATAGACCAGGGTGGTGTCGATGCCGCGCTGGGTTGCCAGCAGGGGCGAGACCTCCCAGTTGCCGAAATGGGCGGTGAAGAAGATCAGCGGCCGCCCGCTGGTGACCGCGGCTTCGGCCTCGGGCGCCAGCGCCACGCTGACCCGGTCGCCGCCATAGACGTCGACATCATGGAGGTGGGGCATCTCGCCCATGAAGCGGCCCAGGTTGTCCCACATGGCGCGGGTGACGGCCTTCATCTCGGCCTCGGTCATGGCGGGGAAACAGGCCTTCAGGTTGGCCCGCGCGAGGCGGTCCTTGGAGAGCAGGGGGCCCACGGTGCGGCCGATGGCGCCACCGATGGCCGAG
Organism: Pseudomonadota bacterium; assembly: GCA_027592745.1. Classification (GTDB taxonomy): domain Bacteria; phylum Pseudomonadota; class Alphaproteobacteria; order SP197; family SP197; genus CALGGB01. Next base: position 11,277 of record JAQCLG010000115.1, read on the forward strand.
GCGGCGTCGATGCCGACCAGACGGAACAAGCCCAGCATGGCCCACAGCAGGGCCGCTTCCAGCAGAAAGCGCAGACGTTTCACGACGCCGCCTCCAGGACATCGGCAAGCAGGGTATCGAGCGCGCCGGGATCGGCAAACTCCAGGCGCACCGGCAGGGCGTCGACCATCATGCGGCTGTCGGCATCGAGCCGGACCCAGTCCTTCTCGGTCGTGACCAGCCTTGCGCCCTGGCCGTGGGCGGCCTCGACCATGGCCATGATCTCCAGCGCGTCGAAGCGGTGATGATCCGGGAAACTCCGCCGCCCCAGCACGATCGCGCCCTGTTCCTCCAGGGTGGCATAGAACTTTGCCGGACGGGCGATGCCGGCGAAGGCCCAGACCGGCGCGCCGTCGAGCATCACGGCGTCGGCCGGCGGCCGCAGGACGGCGTCCAGCACCGGGCGGCCCGGCGCGGCAAGTCGGTCCGCCATGCCGTGACGGTCCGCTCCGATCACGACCAGCGCGTCGGCCCTGGCCAGGCCGTCGGCCACGGGCTCGCGCAGTGGGCCGGCAGGCATGATGCGTCCATTGCCCAGCCCGAAGCCGCCATCGAGTGCGACCAGGCAGAGATTTTTGGCCAGGTGGGGGTTCTGGAAACCATCGTCCATCACCAGCACGTCGGCACCCGCGGCGATGGCGGCGCGGGCCGAGGCGACGCGATCGGCGCCGATCCAGACCGGCGCATGGCGTGCGATCAGCAGGGGTTCGTCGCCGACGTCGCGGGCGCCGTGGCGCTGCAGGTCGACCCGCAGCGGACCCTTGAGCCGGCCGCCGTAGCCGCGCGAAAGGACATGGGGTTTGCGGCCCATGGCGGTGAGCCGGCGTGCCAGTGCGATCGCCAGGGGCGTCTTGCCGCCGCCACCGGCGACCAGGTTGCCGAC
>JAQCLG010000116.1 GCA_027592745.1 Pseudomonadota bacterium
ACGACGAATGCCGCAACTACTTCGCCAACGCTGGATATGCTTCCGTCTAAACAGGAAACGCTCTAGGCCGCCCGTGCCCGGCGCGCCGGCCAGGGCCTCGCTCACGATGGCGGCCTGCGCCTTGTCTGCGACCTGGACGACGACGCTCAGCCCGGGATGTTCGCCAAAGCAGAGCGCAAGCGCCTCGAGTGCCAGTCTTCCGCCCTTTTCACCGCGGAATTCGCCAAGCAGGCCGATGTCGAATCGGCGCCCGCGGAAGGCCGGCAGGGCGGCATCGCCCTCGCGGTCGGCCATGCGCGAGGCCAGGCCGTGGCGCAGCAGCACGGGCAGGGCCGCCGCCGCAATCCCGGCGACATGGGACAGGATCGTGGCCAGCCGTTCGCTGTTGGCCGCGAACAGGAAACGGCCGGGTCCGGCGGCCCGTTCGAGGCGCTGGACACCGTAACGCAGCGGGCCGACAGGACCGGCCACGACGGTTTCGCGCCGTTCGTCCAGGCGCCAGTTGCCGGCCTGGCGGTGCAGGATGGTGACGATGCGCGGCTACTCCGCCACCGTGCGCGCTTCCAGCCAGCGCGCCAGGCCCAGCATCTCGGCGGCACCCGCATAGGGCACGATGACGACGTCTTCGGCGCTGACGCCATGGGCGTCGAGCACACGGCATTCCCGGGTGAAGAAGTCGCCCTTGAACACCATGTCGTGCATGGCCTGGGTCGTCGGATCGAAGCGCACCCCGTCATCGGCGGCAAAGCTGAAGACCGGTACGGCGCCGAGCGGCTGCGTGATCGAGGCCGGTGCCTTGCGGTTGGCATAGATCCGGCAGGCGATGCCCTGCTCGGCGCAGACCTCGCGCCAGGCGAGCGATTCGTTGAAGTAGTGCGTGGCCCGCGATTCCAGGCCGTTCTGAAGCACGAAGAAGCGCACGTCCGGCCCCGCCCGTTGTCTGCGGGCACAAACCCCGGTTCAGAGCGTCATGTCAACCGCGGTCGCCGGAGCGCTGCTCGATCGCGGTGGCACGAGAATCGGCGGCGGGCTGATAGGCCACGGAAATCTCGCTCATGGCGCGCGACCATTGCCCGACCACCGTGCGGTCGGCGACCTCGAAGCTGTCGAAGCCGCAGCGGACCATGAAGAGGAACTGGTCGCGCAGGACGTTGCCGACGGCACGCAGTTCCCCCTTGAAGCCGAAGCGCTGGCGCAGCTTGCGTGCAGCCGAGAAGGCCCGTCCGTCCTGGAACCTGGGGAAGTCGAGGCAGATCAGGGCGAACCGTTCGAGATCGCCGGCCACGGCCTCGGGCGCCTCGCTGCTGGCGAGCAGCAGGCCCAGGGCGCCGTTGCGGCCGATCAGGACCTCCCGCTCAGCCTGCCAGCGCGCCAGCGACACGATCGCCGGGCCGTCCGGTATGGCGGCATAGTCGGCAACCCGCGTCCAGCTGTCCTCGACCAGCGCACCATCCCTAATGAGCGGCATACAGCGCCTCCTTGAACGGCTTCATGCCGATGCGGCGGTAGGTGTCGAGGAAACGTTCGCCCGCCTGGCGCCGGTCGATGTAGGTCGCCACGATCGTCTCCACCGCATCGGTGATCGCCTCGCCGGAAAACGAAGGGCCGACGATGTCGCCCAGCGCGGCGCTTTCGGTGGCGTTGCCGCCCAGGGTCACCTGGTAGAATTCGACGCCCTTGCGGTCGACGCCCAGGATGCCGATGTGGCCGATGTGGCCGACGTGGTGATGGCCGCAGGCGTTGATGCAGCCCGAGATCTTGACCTTGAGCTCGCCGATGTCGTGCTGGCGGTCGAGATCGGCAAAACGCTCGCTGATCTCCTGGGCGATGGGGATCGAGCGGGCGTTGGCGAGGTTGCAGTAGTCCAGCCCCGGGCAGGCGATGATGTCGCTGACCAGACCGACATTGGCCGTGGCCAGGCCCGCGGCATCCAGCGCCTGCCAGAGGGCGAAGAGGTCCCTGCGCGGCACATCGGGCAGCACGAGGTTCTGCTCGTGGGAGACGCGGATCTCGCCGAAGCCGAAACGCTCGGAAAGATCGGCGACCGCATCCATCTCCTCGGCGCTGGCATCGCCCGGGATGCCGCCGATGGGCTTGAGCGAGATCGTGACGATCGCGTAGCCGGCCTGCTTGTGTTCGGCAACGGCGGTCTTGACCCAGCGGGCGAAGGCCCGGTTGCCGGCGAGCGCGAGATCGAGTTCGGGCGTGGTCGCCGGCAGGTCGGCGTAGGCGGGCGGCTGGAAGTAAGCGCGGATGCGTGCGAGTTCGGCGCCCGGCAGGGCCGGCGGGTCCTCGCCTGCCATCGCCGCGAATTCTTCTTCGACGAGGCGGGTGAACTCTTCCTTGCCGGTCTCGTGCACCAGGATCTTGATGCGCGCCTTGTAGAGGTTGTCGCGCCGGCCGAACTGGTTGTAGACGCGCAGCACGGCCTCCAGATAGGCCAGCAGCTGGGGCACCGGCAGGTAGTCGCGTACGACGTAGCCGATCATCGGGGTACGCCCCTGGCCGCCGCCCACGATGACCTCGAAGCCCGGCGTACCATCGGGGCCGGCAACCATGCGCAGGCCGATGTCGTGGACCTTCACGGCGGCACGGTCGTTGGGTGCGCCGGTGATGGCGATCTTGAACTTGCGCGGCAGGAACGAGAATTCCGGGTGCAGGGTCGACCACTGGCGGATGATCTCGGCATAGACCCGGGGATCGTCGAACTCGTCGGCCGCGACCCCGGCGAACTGGTCGGCGGTGACGTTGCGGATGCAGTTGCCGCTGGTCTGGATGGCATGCATCTCGACCTCGGCCAGCTCCTCGAGGATGTCGGGGACATCCTCGAGGTCCGGCCAGTTGTACTGGATGTTCTGGCGCGTCGTGAAATGGCCGTAACCCTTGTCGTACTTGCGCGCGATATGGGCCAGGCGGCGCATCTGAACGGCCGAGAGCACGCCATAGGGGATGGCGACGCGCAGCATGTAGGCATGGAGCTGCAGGTAGAGGCCGTTCATCAGGCGCAGCGGCTTGAATTCGTCCTCGCTCAATCCGCCGGCGACGCGCCGGTTCACCTGATCGCGGAACTGGGCGACCCGCTCGGCGACCAGGGTGTGGTCGAACTCGTCGTAGCGATACATGGGCGGCTCCCGTGATGTCCGGTTATTCGGCGGCGCAGGCAAGGCCTGTGGCGCGGCCGAACTGGGGATGCACCGTGGGTCCGGCCGCCCTAATCTGCTCGCGCTTCTGGACCGGATGGGGGCCGTCGGCCCGGGGCGTCACCGCAAAGGCGTAGGGCGCCACGACGACGCGGTCGGCGACAGAACGTTCGGCCTGGGCAAGGAGATCGGCAAGCGCGGCCGGCTCCTCGACCACGGCACCGCAGGCAAGCGTCTCGCTCCAGCGCCCCTGGGCGGTGAGATAGACGACGGCGCCGTCGCGCAGGCGGTTGGCGGTCACGATCTGATGGGAATGAGCCATAACTTCCTCTCTTGCCGACACCCATGGCCGGGCCATGGCGAGCGCCAGCCATGCTGCGGGCATGGGCGCTCACAAACGGGATTTGTTCGGCGGAGTGGCCGGAACGTACGGATGGCGCGGGCGGGCTGCAAATGAGGAATATGAGTGCGCGACCTAGTTTTTCTAATGTCACTACCGGGGTCGACGCGACGCGGCCGGGCTTCACGGCTTTGTTATCGGCGCAGCAGCCTTCGCCCCCTTATCCTGCCTGCCGACACGTCAGGCCGGCATACGGCGGGGCATTCCAAGGGAAGGGCACCCAGATGAAGAAGATCCTCGTCGTCGTACCGGCACTTGCCGGTCTCCTGCTCGGCGCGACACTCACGTTTGCACCGGCGATTACCCAGGCCGAGGATTCGGCCACTGTGGTCCACGAGCGCCAGCAGCTCATGAAGAACTTCGGCGGCGCGATGAAGACCATCGGGGGCTACCTGCAGGGCGGCATCGGCACGACCGAGGAGGTCGCCGCAGCCGCGGGCGTCATCGCCGAGGGCGCCGCCCGCATCCCCGACCTGTTCCCCGCCGGGACCAGCATGAACGACGTGATGGACCCCAAGACCGGCGCCAAGCCCGCGATCTGGGAGCAGTGGGACGACTTCGTGGCCGATGCCGAGATCGCCCAGGCGCGCGCCACCACCTTGCAGGAACTGGCGCTGGCGATGGACGATGCCGCCCTGGGCGGCGCGTTCGAGGCCCTGGGCAACGACGGCTGCGGCGGCTGCCACAAGGAGTTCCGTGAGAAGCTCGAGTAGGTTCGCGGCCGCCGCGCTCGCCGCGGCCCTTTTCGCCCTCCCGTCCGCGGCGCAGGAGGACGCGGGCGCCGAGGATTCCCCCGGCGCCTATGTCTTCCACGCCGCGGGCTGCCATGGCTGCCACACCGCCAAGGACGGTGTTGCGCTGGCCGGCGGGCGGGCGCTGGAAACCCCGTTCGGCACCTTCTTCAGCCCCAACATCACGCCCGATGTCGAGCACGGCATCGGTGCGTGGTCGCTGGAGGACTTTCGCCGCGCCCTGCGCGAGGGCATCGGCCCGGATGGCACGACCTATTACCCCTCGTTTCCCTACGACAACTTCACGCGCATGTCGGACGCCGACATCGCCGCGCTCTACGGCTACCTGATGGCCCAGCCGGCCTCGGGCAACGTTCCACCCAAGCACGATCTTTCCTTTCCCTTCAGCATGCGCTCGCTGCTGGTGGTCTGGCGCGCGCTCTACTTCGAGGAAGGCCCCCGCCCCGACGCCGGCCTGGATCCCCAGCTCGCGCGCGGCCGTTACCTCGCCGACGCCCTGACCCATTGCGGCGCCTGCCATACCCCGCGGACCATGCTGGGCGGTTCCGACGACGACCTCTATCTGGCCGGCAATGCCCAGGGTCCCGAAGGCGAGAAGGTGCCCAACATCACGCCCGACAAGGCGACCGGCATCGGCGACTGGAGCGAAGGCGACCTGCTCTTCCTGCTCAAGGCCGGCATGATGCCCGACGGCGATGTGGTGAGCGGCTCCATGGCCGAGGTCGTCCGGGAATCGACGCGGCACTACACCAACGAGGACATCGCCGCCCTGATCGCCTGGATGGGCGCCATTCCGGCGATCGAAAACAAACCGTAAGTCCGGCGCATGACGCCGGGCGTGCCAGGCGCGAAACGGATCGAGATCGATCGGATTCACGCCCTCTGGAGGAACCCGGGGCGATACCGCCAGAGGGCGATCCGATCTAGTCTTGCCGCGTCACCGCCCGGAACCCGCCATGGCCATACCCTTCGTCTATGAGGACAGCGTCGCATACGGCCTCGCCACGACGATCTCGCCGCTGATCCGTCGGGTCGTGGCCGACAACCCCTCCGGCTTCACCTACCACGGCACAGGCACCTTCATCGTCGGCCATGGCGAGGTCGCGGTGATCGATGCCGGGCCGGCCGATCCGCGTCATGTCGAGGCGATCCTGAAGGCGACGAAAAACGAGACGATCACCCACCAGCTCATCACCCACACCCACAGCGACCACTCGCCCGCCGCCGCCCTGCTCAAGGAGGCGACGGGCGCCCTGACCTGGGGTTTCGGGCCGCACGGTTCGGGCCGGGCGCAGGGCGACATCGTCGTCGAGGAAGGCGGCGACACGGCGTTCCGCCCCGACCACAAGGTGCGCCACGGCGACGTCATCGAAGGCGCGGGCTGGACCATGGAGTGCGTCTTCACGCCTGGCCACACCTCCAATCACATGTGCTTTGGCCTGCGCGAGGAGCGGGCACTCTTCTCCGGCGACCATGTCATGGGCTGGTCGACCACCGTGGTCTCGCCGCCCGACGGCGACATGGCCGCCTACATGCGAAGCCTCCGGCTGCTGCAGGAACGCGACGATGCCCGCTATCACCCGACCCACGGCCCGGCGATCACCGATCCCGCGACCCATGTGCGCGAACTGATCGCCCACCGCGAGAACCGCGAGGCGCAGATCCTGGCCTGCGTGAAGGAGGGCATCGTCACCATCCCCGAGATGGTCGAGCGCATGTACACGACCGTCGACCGCCGCCTGCACCCGGCGGCGCGCCAGAGCGTGCTCTCCCACATCATCCACATGGTCGAGACCGCCCGCCTGGCCTGCGACGGCCCGCCCGCGATGCACAGCGACTACCGTCTGGCGTAGGCGGCAGTAGGCCTCCAGGGTGGCCGGGCCGCTACTCGGCCGCCAGCGCCGGGTAGTCGCGCAGGGCTGTCCCGGCGGTGATGATGCCGTCGGCGAGATCCAGCTCGATGGCGGCGCGGTCACGCTCGGCAGGGTCGCCGTAGCCGGCGCCGCCGCCGACATGGATCGCCAGCACGTCGCCCTTCTGGAGCGTCATGGCGTCCTTGGACTTCAGCGGGATGACCTTGCCGCTCCGCGTCAGTTCGCAACGCCCCATCATGCCGTCCCTGCCGCCGAACAGGCCGGCGGGCGCGATACGGAAGCGGTCGGCATAAAGCGCGAACGTGACATCGTCCTTGAGCATCTCGTAGGCCCGCGTGAAGCCCAGGCCGCCGCGATGGCGCCCGGCACCCGCGCTGTCGGGAACGAGGCCGTAGTCGACGACGCGGAAGTAGTCGTACTCCATGTCGAGCGCCTCGACCGGCGTGTTCGAGCAGTTCGAGAGCGGGCTGTCGACGCCGTTGCAGCCGTCGTTGCGGGCACCGGCGCCGTAGCCGCCACCGAAGACCTCGACGTAGACCCGGTAGCCCTGGGCCGACAGGTGCGACAGGGCGAAGACCGAGGTGGTGTCGAAGCCGCAGGCGATGACCTTCTCGGGCACGACCTGGGCCAGCGCCTTCATCACCGCATTGAAGACCCGGTAGGCCGGTTCCATGCGCGCACGCACCGGGGCGGGCGGCTTGGGGTTGAGGATCGAGCCATAGGGCGCATCGATCCGGATCGGCCGTTTCATGCCCTCGTTGAACGGAATGTCGGCACTGGTCAGGACCGACTTCACGCAGGCCAGTGCGGCCGACATGGTCGAGGAAAACGGCGAGTTGAGATTGCGCCCGATCTGGTCGCAGGTGCCATCGAAGCTGATGCTCACCTCGTCGCCGGCAATGGTGACCTGGGTCCTGATCACCAGCGGCGTGTCGGTGATACCGTCGTCGTCGACCGCATCCTCGCCCTCGTAGGTGCCGTCGGGCACCTCCAGGATCGCCGCCCGCACACGCCGCTCCGAGTAGTCCATCAGCTCGGCCATGGCCTCCTTCACGGCGGCCACACCGTACTTGGCGCAGAGTTCCTTGACCCGCAGGCCGCCGATGGCGTTGGCCGCGAACTGGGCGTTGAAGTCGCCGATGGTGAGCTGGGGCACGCGAATGTTGGAGGCGACCAGGCGCTCGAAACGGCCGCCGTTCCAGTCGGTCTCCATGTTGTAGCAGGAAGGCGGGATGCGCAGGCCTTCCTGGTAGACGTCGGTGGCGTCGGCATTGAGCCCCGGTGCGCCGCCACCCAGGTCGAGGTGATGGGCGACGCTGGCGCCGAAACCCACGACCTCGCCCTCGTAGAAGATGGGCGAGAAGATGAAGACGTCGGGCAGGTGCTGGCCGCCGTTGAAGGGGTCGTTGGAGATGTAGAAGTCGCCGGGTTTGAGCGTGTCGACCGGATGGAATTCGGCACAGGGCACGAAGGTCGCCTTCATCGGCCCGAGCTGCATGGGGATGAGTTCGGCCTGGGACACGACATTGCCGTCGCGGTCCATCAGGGCCGCCGAGCCGTCCTGGGCCTCGCGCAGGATGGTCGAATAGGCGCTGCGGATGAGCTTGACGCCCATTTCGCGCGCCGCGGCGATCAGCCCCTGGCTGATGACGGCATAGTCGACGGGATCGAGTGCCATGGTGTCCTCCGTGATCGCGCCGACTCTAGCACTCCCCCGCCACGGGAAAAGGGCCCAGCCGGGCCTGCGCAATTGGGGCTGTTCGTTTTGCTGACAGGCGCTAGCATCCGCCCCACCCGAACATGGAGCAGGTTATGGAATATCGCGACGAAGTCTATTTCGAGGCCCAGCCCGAGAAGGAGGTGCCCTTCGCCCAGGAGGAGTATGACGCCCGCCTGAGCCGTATCCGCAAGGCGATGGCCGCGGCCGGCATCGACTGCCTGTTCCTCTCCAGCCCCGAGAGCCTCTACTACGTCTCGGGCTACCGCTGCATGTGGTACCACACCGAAAGCCCGATCGAGTGGTCGGCGACCAACGGAATCGCGGTCCATGTCGACCACGACCACTACATCCACTTCGAGACCGAGCGCGAGGCGGTGCTGACCCGTACCTTCACGGTCGACAGGGACACCCGCTACTTTCCCAAGGACAGCTATCGCGACGGCACCCGGTTCATCGCCGAGGAACTCAAGGCAGCGGGCTGGCTGAAGGGCAACATCGGCATCGAGAAATACGCCATGCGGCCCAACCGCGCCGTCTCCGACCGCTTCCAGGGCGCCTTCGAGGCCGCCGGGGCGAAGGTGGTCGACGGCAGCCTGATCCTGCGCGAGGTGCGCTGGGTGAAGTCGCCGGCCGAGATGGCGATGCTCAGGGAAAGCGCGCGCATCGCCACCGTCGGCCTCAAGCGCGCGCTGGAGGTGCTGCGCCCGGGCGTGATGGAGCTTGAGGTCCAGGGCGAGATCACTCTGGCCATGGCAAAGGAGGGCGGCGAGCAGCAGGCCCAGATCATGCCCGTGATCTCGGGCAAGAAATCGGCCGCGACCCATGCCTACACGACGCGGCGCAAGATGCAGGCCGGCGACATCGTCTGCATCGACGTCTGCGGCGTGCACAACCGCTACCACATCAACGGCGCGCGCACCTTCAGCCTGGGCGAACCGGCCAGGGACGTGCTCGACGTTACGAACCGGTCGGCCGCCGTGATGGACGTGGTGAAGGACTGCCTGCGCCCCAACCTGCCGGTGCGCGAGCTCAACGAGAAGGTCAAGGCGCACTACGACAAGGAAGATCTCTGGAGCAGCCGCGGCTGGATCGGCGGCTACGAGATGGGCATCGGCTTCCCCAGCGACTGGGTCGGCAACTTCGTCTACGACCCGCTCGCCGAAAAGAACGCCGATGCGGTCTTCGAGCCCAACACGGCGGTCAACCACGAGATCCAGATCTTCCTGCCCCGCCATGTCGGCCAGTTCTTCATGATCGAGTCCTTCCTGTTCGAAGCCGACAAGGTGACCCTGGCGACCGAAGAAGTGCCCTACACGCTGAACGTGGTGTGAGGCGGCAGCACGCCTGAGACCAGATGGTTATCCTCTCCTCACCCCTGCGAAGGCAGGGGTGAGGCCAAGGGAGGAAGGGCAACACCCTTGCATCCCCGCCCCCCGCCGGGGAACATCGCCGCCACAGACGCAGGAGACCCAGATGGCCGCAGTGGATGTCGACTATTCCGTGGATGGCTCCGGCCCGCCGCTGTTCATGGTCCATGGCATCGGCGGGCGGCGCTCAGGCTGGGACGGCATCGTCGAGAGGCTCAAGGGCGACTTCACCTGCATCCGCTACGACCTGCGCGGCCATGGCAGGTCGCCGGTGCCGCCGGTACCCTATTCGCTCGACGAACTGGTCGAGGACCTGGAGGCGCTGCGCGCAAGGCTGGGCATCGAGAAGGCGCACATCATCGGCCATTCGCTGGGCGGCATGATCGGCCCGGCCTATGCCCGCACCCATCCCGACCGGGTGATGACGCTGGGCCTGCTTTCGACTGCCGCCGGGCGTACCCACGAGGACGCCGCCAAGGTGAAGGGCGTCGTCAGTGCCATGGAAGAGAAGGGCATTCCCAACATCCTCTCCACCCTGGTCGACCGCTGGTTCACCGACGACTTCCTGAAGACCCACCAGGCCGACGTCGACGCCCGGCTGAAGGAGGTCCTGGAGACGCCGCCCGAGGTGTTCCTCGCCGTCTTCCGCGTCTATGCCTCGACCGAGATGGCCGCCTGGCTGCACCAGGTGACCTGCCCCTGCCTGGTGCTGACCGGCGAGTTTGACGGCGGCTGCAACCCGCCCCTCAACCAGTTCATCCACGAGCAGCTACCTGTGAGCGAACTGGTGATCCTCAAGGACCTCAAGCACAGCATCCTGAAGGAGGCCGCCGAGGAGGTCGCCGAGCATGTCGGCCGCTTCATCAAGGCGCACGGGTAGGGAAGGCTTCCATCCCAAGGAACTGTCATGGTCTGGCTTGACCAGACCATCCATGCTGTGACCTTGCTGCAGGCGCGCCTTTGCTGTGATGCGGAATGAACGTCACAGCATGGATCCTCCGGTCGAGCCGGAGGATGACACAGGGACAGAGACTGAGACCTCTCAGCCCCGCCGCAGGATGAGGTTGCGGTTCTCGTCCAACTCGGCGGCCCAGCCGGTGGGGATGGCGATGGTGGAGGTGGAATCCTCCATGAGCCACGGCCCCTCGATGCGGTCGCCGGTCTTCAGCATGCCGCGCGAGCCGGCCCGGCCCTGGTGGGCCTGGCCATGTTCGTACATGCGCCAGGGAATCGGCGGGGCGGCGACCTCGTCGCTTTCCTCCGAGAGGGCCGGCACGTGGTCGAGCGGAGCGGTGACGCCCAGGCGGAAGCTGACGATCTCGATCGGATTGGCGGCATCGCCGCCGTGCATGAAGACGCGGTGGTGCTCCTCGGCAAACATCCGGCGCAGGTCGCCAGCCTTGAGGCTTTCGAGTGCCGCGACATCGATCTCGACGCCGACCTCGAAGGCCTGGCCGACGAAACGCATGTCGGCGATGAAGGTGAGTTCGGGCGTGTTGCCCAGGCCCATCAGGACGAAGCGCTCGACGGCGCGTTTCTTCATCTCCTGGAAGACATCGCGCACCGCCGCGGGGGTGTCCCCGTCCAGGCGCATCTTGCGCGTCGTCGAGTCGAACTGGCGGTAGTCGGCGGCAAGCAGGCCGTAGGCCGAGAGCACGCCGGCATTGGGCGGCACGACGACGGTCTTCACCCGCAGGTCCTCGGCGACACGGCAGGCGTGCAGCGGGCCGGCGCCGCCGAAGGCGACGAGCGCATAATCGCGCGGGTCCTTGCCGCGTTCGGTCGAGACGATCTGCATGGCGCGCACGATGTTGGCATCGGCAACGCGGATGGCGGCGTCGGCGATCTCCTCCAGGGTCATCGAGAAACGCTCCGCAAGCGGGGCAAACACCGCCTCGGAGGCGGCGATGTCGATCTCCATGCGCCCGCCCAGGAAGGCATCGGGCCGCAGGGTACGGCGGATGACATGGGCGTCGGTGACGGTCGCTTCGCGGCCGCCGCGCCCGTAACAGGCCGGGCCGGGATCGGCACCGGCGCTCTGCGGCCCGGCGCGCAGCATGCCGCCCTCGTCGACCCAGATGATCGAGCCGCCGCCCGCCCCCACGGTGTTGATGTCGATGATCGGCGTGCGGATCGGCAGGCCGTCGAGCGAGAACTCCGCCGTGAGGTCGGGCTTGCCTGATGTCACCAGGCAGACGTCGGTCGAGGTGCCGCCCATGTCGAAGGTGATGAGGTTGCCGAAGCCCGAGCGACCAGCCTGGCGCACCGCGCCCATGACACCCGCGGCGGGGCCCGAAAGCAGGGCGGTGATGGCGTTACGCCGCATGCCCTCGGCCGGCAGGCGCCCGCCGTTCGACTGCATGACCGAGAAGCGCCCACGGAAGCCGTGGCTGTTGAGCCGGTCCTCGAAACGTTCGAGATAGCGGTTGATGACCGGCTGGACATAGGCCGAAAGCGTCGTCGTCGAGGCGCGTTCGTATTCGCGGAACTCGCGCGAAACCGTCGAGGAGCAGGCGATCTGGAGGTGCTGGCAGTGGCGCGCGATGAGCGAGGCCAGCGCCTCCTCGTGTTCCGGATTGGCATAGGCGTTGAGCAGGCAGATCGCGACCGCCTCGTAGTCGCCGCCGTTGAGCGCGGGGATGAGTTCCCGTTCGGCGGCGGCAAGGTCGATCGGCGTGGCGATGCTGCCGTCGGCGAGCAGGCGCTCGGCGACCTCGAAGCAGTCGCGCCGGGCGACCACCGGATCGGGCTTGGCGTAGGTCAGGTCGTAGACGCGGCTGCGGCTGTGGCGCTGCAGGAACAGCACGTCGCGGAAGCCGGCCGTGGTGACAAAGGCGACCCTGGCACCCTTGCGCTCGAGCACCGCGTTGGTCGCGATGGTCGACCCGTGGGCAAGGTCCTCGATCGCCGCGATGTCGAGCCCGGAAGCGAGCAGCGCATTGAAC
>JAQCLG010000117.1 GCA_027592745.1 Pseudomonadota bacterium
GGGCGATGGCGACGGGCACGAAGACCAGGCTGTATATCAGGATCTGCAGGCGGGTGGAGCGGGCGCCGCGCACCACCGGCATCATCGGAATGCCCGCCTTGGCGTAGTCGCCGGCCGAATACAGCGCCAGCGCCCAGCTGTGCGGCGGCGTCCACAGGAAGATGATGGCGAACAGCGAAATCGCGCCCCAATCCATTCCGCCGGTGACGGCGATCCAGCCGATCATCGGCGGGAACGCGCCCGACGCACCGCCGATGACGATGTTCTGCGGCGTGCGGCGCTTCAGCCAGATCGTGTAGACGAAGACATAGAAGCAGATCGCCAGGCCAAGCAGGGCGGCTGCGGTCCAGTTGACCGCAAGGCCCATGAGGGTGACCGAGGCGACGCTGAGGGCAACGCCGAATTCCAGCGCCGTGCGCGGCGCGATCACGCCCGAGGGGATCGGGCGCCGCCGCGTGCGGGCCATGATCGCGTCGATGTCGCGCTCGTACCACATGTTGATGCAGCCAGAGGCGCCCGCGCCGACCGCGATGCAGAGCACCGCCACGGCGGCCAGCACCGGGTGGAGCGTGCCCGGCGCGACGAAGAGGCCGATCGCGCCGGTGAACACCACCAGCGACATGACGCGCGGCTTGAGCAGCGTGAAGAAGTCGGCAGGCATCGCTTCGCGCGATGCCTGGCCGGCCTCTGCCGTGATGCTGCTGTCGAGCGCCATGACCTGTCTGTCCCCCTGCGGCCTAGTGGCCGCCCTTGGAGGCGCCCATGTAGGGCGGATCCTCGAAGGTGTGGAACGGCGGCGGCGAGGGCAGCGTCCACTCCAGCGTCGTGGCACCCGGACCCCAGGGGTTGTTGCCCACGCGGACCCGGCCGAACAGGTAGATGCGGGCCAGCACGTAGAAGAAGACCAGCAGGCCCGCGGCGGTGACGTAGGAACCGTAGGACGAGACCAGGTTCCAGCCGGCATAGGCATCGGGATAGTCGGGGATGCGGCGGGGCATGCCGGCCATGCCGAGGAAATGCTGCGGGAAGAAGGTCAGGTTGACGCCGATCAGGGTCAGCCAGAAGTGCAGCTTGCCCGCCCACTCGGGGTAGGTGTAGCCCGACATCTTGCCGATCCAGTAGTAGAAGCCGCCGAACAGGGCGAAGACCGCGCCCAGCGACAGCACGTAGTGGAAATGCGCGACCACGAAGTAGGTGTCGTGCATGACATGGTCGATGCCGGAATTGGCGAGCAGCACGCCGGTGACGCCGCCGACGGTGAATAGGAAGATGAAGCCCAGCGCCCAGAGCATGGGCGTGGTGAACTCGATCGAGCCGCCCCACATCGTGGCCAGCCACGAGAAGATCTTCACGCCCGTGGGCACCGCGATGACCATGGTCGCGACGATGAAGTAGGCCTTCGTGTCGACGCCCAGACCGACCGTGTACATGTGGTGGGCCCACACGATGAAGCCGATGAAGCCGATCGCGACCATGGCGTAGGCCATGCCGAGATAACCGAAGATCGGCTTCATTGAGAAGGTCGAGATGATGTGGCTGACGATGCCGAAGGCCGGCAGGATCAGGATGTAGACCTCCGGATGACCGAAGAACCAGAACAGGTGCTGGTAGAGGATCGGGTCGCCGCCCAGGGCGGGATCGAAGAAGCCGGTGCCGAAGTTGCGGTCGGTCAGCAGCATGGTGATGGCGCCGGCCAGGACGGGCAGCGACAGCAGCAGCAGGAAGGCGGTGATCAGCACGGCCCAGGCAAACAGCGGCATGCGGTGCAGGGTCATGCCCGGCGCACGCATGTTGAAGATGGTCGTGATGAAGTTGATCGCACCCAGGATCGAGGAGGCGCCGGCCAGATGGATCGAGAGGATCAGGCAGTCGACGGCAAGCCCCGGACTGCCGTAGGTCGAGAGCGGCGCGTAAAGCGTCCAGCCGCCGCCGGTGCCCTCGTCGATGAAGACCGAGAGCATCAGCAGGATGCCCGACGGAACCAGCAGCCAGAAGCTGATGTTGTTCATGCGCGGGAACGCCATGTCGGGCGCGCCGATCATCAGCGGCACCATCCAGTTGCCGAACCCGCCGATGAACACCGGCATGATCATGAAGAAGATCATGATCAGGCCGTGGCTGGTGATCAGCACGTTGTAGAGCTGATAGTCGCCGCCCAGGATGCCGTCGCCGGGATGGGCGAGCTCGATGCGGATCAGCATCGACATGACGAATCCGATGATGCCGAAGATGAACCCGTAGATCAGGTACATCGTCCCGATGTCCTTGTGGTTCGTCGAATAGACGTACCGCAGGATGCCCTTGGGCGTGTGGTGATCGTGATGATCGTGGGCGGAAGCGTCGTGGGCGTGGCTCATGGCTGCGTTCCCTTCAGGGTGCCTGCTCTAATCTTGCTGGTTCAGTTCTGCGCCGCGGCGGCGACGTCGACCGTGGAGGTGATGCCCATGGCGGCCTGCTGCTGACCGACCCAGGTATCGAACTCCTCGGCCGTGACGGCGCGGATCGTGATCGGCATGAAGCCGTGCAGGACGCCGCACAGTTCCGAACACTGGCCGTAGTACATGCCGGGCTCGTCGAGCTCGAGCCAGAGTTCGTTCAGGCGACCCGGCACGGCGTCGGTCTTGATACCCGCAACGGGCATGGCCCAGGAATGGATGACGTCCTGGGAGGTGACCTGGACACGCACGATCTGGCCCACGGGCAGGACGATCTCGTTGTCGGTGGTCAGCAGGCGCGGCTGGCCCTCCTGCAGATCGGCCTCGTCGACCATGATGGCATCGAAGCTGATGCCGCCCTGGTCGGGGTATTCGTAGGACCAGTACCACTGTTGGCCGGTCGCCTTCAGCGTCAGCGCGGCCTCCGGGATGGTCGCCTCGTAGTAGAGCAGGCGCAGCGAGGGCACCGCGATGCCGATCAGGATGAGGATCGGCAGGCCGGTCCAGACGACCTCGAGCAGCGTGTTGTGGGTGGTCCGGGCCGGGTTCGGGTTCCGCCGCTTGGCGAAGCGGAACATGATCCAGCCCATCAGTGCGGCGACGAAGGCCGAGATGATCACCATCATCGGCAGCAGCACGTAGTCATAGAAGCTGTGGATGTCTTCCGCGATCGGCGAGGCCGCCGGCTGGAAGCCCCACTGCCAGTCTTGGGGTTCGGCGAATGCCGCGCCGCCGGCAAACAACACGGCAGCTGCTGCCAGGATACCCAGGAGCGATCTCGTCACCACGACTCTCCTCTCAACATTCCGGACCGGTGCGCACAGGAAACGATCTGCCGGAAGGCCCGGCATGAACCGGGACCGGACGACCGCGATGATCGACCCGGCCAGTCTCCACGTCCACCACGGGATGGCCAATTGCGGCGGAACATACACGAGGCATCTTGCGTTTCACAAGCCCGTGACGCACCACCCAAATGGCTGCATCTGCGAAGCAATTGCAGGCCTGCGGTTGGTTCCATGCTCCCGGCGTGCCATATGAGGGGAACACGTCCCCGGAGAATGCGACATGACCGGCGAACCTTCGCCCGACGAGCTGTTTTTCACCCGTTCCGGCATCGATGAACGGCACGTTGCCGACATGGTCGGCGATGCCCTGCGCGGTGCCGACGACGGCGAACTCTTCATGGAGTACCGCCAGGGCGAGGCGCTGGCCTTCGACGACGGCCGCCTGAAGTCGGCGAGCTACGACGTCACCCAGGGAATCGGCCTGCGCCGGATCGTCGGCGAAGCTACGGCCTATGCCCATGCCAGCGAGCTCAGCGAGGCCGCCATCGCGCGCGCCGCGGCGACCGTGAAGGCCGTGGACGGCCGCGCCGCACAGATCGCCGAGGCGCCTGCCACGACCAACCGCCATCTCTACGCCGACGCCAACCCGGTCGAGGCGATGAGCTTCGAGGCCAAGGTCAGGCTGCTGCAGGAGATCGACGCCTATGCGCGCGCCGCCGATCCGCGCGTGCGCCAGGTCATGGCTTCGATCGCGGCAACCTGGCAGGTCGTCGCCATCATGCGGGCCGACGGCCGCAAGGCAACCGACATCCGCCCGCTGGTGCGCGTCAACGTCTCGGTCGTGGCCGGCGACGACGAACGCCAGGAATCGGGCAGCCACGGCATGGGCGGGCGCACGTTGTATGAGGATTTCGTCACCACCGAACGCTGGCAGGGTGCGGTCGACGAGGCCCTGCGCCAGGCGCTGGTGAACCTGGAGGCCGTGGGCGCCCCGGCCGGCGAGATGCAGGTCGTGCTCGGCCCGGGCTGGCCCGGCATCCTGCTGCACGAGGCGATCGGCCACGGCCTGGAAGGCGATTTCAACCGCAAGAAGACCTCGGCCTTTTCCGGCCTGATCGGCCAGCGCATCGCCGCGCCGGGCGTCACCGTGGTCGACGACGGCACGATCGGCGACCGCCGCGGCAGCCTCACCATCGACGACGAGGGCACACCGACCAGCCGCACCGTGCTGATCGAGGACGGCATCCTGAAGGGTTACATGCACGACCGCATGAACGCCCGCCTGATGGGCCACAAGGCGACCGGCAACGGCCGCCGCCAGGCCTTCGACCACCAGCCGATGCCGCGCATGACCAACACCGTGATGGAATCGGGCACCGAGGATCCGGCCGGCATCATCGCCTCGGTCAAGAAGGGCCTCTACGCCGTCAACTTCGGCGGCGGCCAGGTCGACATCACCAACGGCAAGTTCGTCTTTTCGGCCTCCGAGGCCTACCTGATCGAGAACGGCAAGGTGACCCGCCCGGTCAAGGGCGCCACGCTGATCGGCAACGGCCCGGACGTGCTGACCAAGGTCCGGGCGATCGGCAACGACATGGCCATGGATCCGGGCATCGGCACCTGCGGCAAGGCCGGCCAGGGCGTGCCCGTGGGTGTCGGCCAGCCGACCCTGCTGATCGACCAGCTCACCGTGGGCGGCACCGAGG
This sequence comes from Pseudomonadota bacterium, assembly GCA_027592745.1. Taxonomy (GTDB): domain Bacteria; phylum Pseudomonadota; class Alphaproteobacteria; order SP197; family SP197; genus CALGGB01. Next base: position 4,930 of record JAQCLG010000117.1, read on the forward strand.
CGGCCTGAGGCAGAAACGCAAACGGGCCTTCCGCTGCTGCGGAAGACGCGTCGCGATGGAACGCAGCCGGCGTCAAGCCTTGGCGGCGTAGACGTCGATCTCGATGACCATGTCGGGGTCGGCAAGACCGGCGACATAGACCAGCGTCGCGCCGGGCTTCTCGCCATTGAGGATCTTGGCCCGGCATTCGCGGCTGTGAAGCATGTGTTCGGCCGCATTGGGCGTCATGTAGATCGTCAGCTTGACGAGGTCGGCAGGGCCCATGTCAGCGCCCGCGAGCGTGGCGGCGACGTTCTTCCAGGCCTGCTCGATCTGGCCCCTGGGGTCCTTGACGAGCTTGCCGTCCGTGCCGATGCCGACCTGGCCGGCGGTGACCAGCCAGCGCGCGCCGGCGGGAACCTCGTTGTTCTGCATGTAGGCGGCGACCGGCTCGTAGAGGCCCTTGGGATTGTAGCGCTTGATGGCCATCGATTTTTCTTCCTGGGGTGGGGTGTTCAGATCCTGCGGGCGGCGACGGCCTGGACCTCGATGATCATCTTCGGGTCGACCAGGGCGGCGACGTAGACCATGGTGGAGCCGGGCGCGACCGCGCCGAAGGCGGCCTCCCGGGCGCGCCTGTAGGGCGCGAGGTTCTCGGCTCCGACGACGAAGGCGGTGAGCGAGACGATGTCTTCGGGCCCCATGCCGGCGCCCGCCATGACCGCCAGCACGTTGGCAAAGGCGTTGCGGCACTGCGCGAAGGGATCGTCCGGCAGGCCACCATCCGGCCCGATGCCGACCTGGCCCGAGACGTGGAGCACGCGCATGCCCGCGGGCACCACGACGCCATGGCTGTAGTTCGAGAAGGGCGCAGGCACACCCGCGGGATTGAAGCGCTCGATCATGGTTTCACCGACGGCGGCACATTGGGTTTCGGACGCCGGGCACTCTGGCACCATCGCCGACGTCACGGAAGGTGTCAGGAGGGCGTCGCCTTCGGCTTTCGCGCATCGCGCAGGAAGCTCAGCAGCACGAAACGTTCGCCCCGCGTCACGGGCAGGGCCTCGTGGATCAGGGAGCACGAAAAGACCAGCGCCCCACCCGCCCCAGGCCGGTAGCCGTGCGGGCCGTACTCCGGAAAGCGCACCGCGCCACCCTCGTAGCCCTCGTTGAGGTTGATGCTGAGGGCGAACAGCCGGTCGCGGGTCGTCGGCGCCAGATTGTCGCGGTGCGGCCGGAAGTAGTCGCCGCGCTCTGCCTGGTAACAGCCGATCAGGAAGCGATCGAGGCGGAAGCCCACGAACTGGTAAGTCTTCTCGATCTCCGGGCCGACGCGGCGCAGCACGCGCCGGGCCAGCGTTCGGTTGAGCGACTCGTCGCGAATCTCGTGGTCGAGGCGGCGCTTGCGGCCATAGGCCACGCGCTGCTCGACCCGACCGTCGCTCACCGCCTCGACACCGCCTTCGGCATGGCCACCGGTGCGCCAGAGATCCACAAGGACCCGGCAGAGTTCGGGTTCGATGACGCCCGGAAGCAGCAGGACCGGGGCGCTGTCGCCCAGGGTCAGTGCCGTCGAGGACGGCGGCAGCGCGGCGACCACCCTCGCCGCAAGCCCTGCGGGATCGCGCAGGTCATGGGCTTCCAGACGCGCCAGCAGGCGCTGGTTGGCGTCGAGCAGGAGCCCGAGCGGCCCCGTGCCGGGCACACCGAGCAGGCCGCGGAAACCCTCGTGGACCTTTCCGGCGACATCCGCGACAGCGATGCGGGCCCGGTCCTCGGGCACGGCGGCGAGTCCCTCCGGCGGCCCCTTGAGGACGACGAAGACATCGACGCCAACGGCCTCGAGGTCGGCGTGGGCCGCGATGAGGCCCTCCAGCGCCGTGGCGCCGCCTTCTCCACCCAGCCACAGCAGGACGGGGCGTCCGCGGACGCGCTCGCAGAAGGCGTAGAACTTGCCGTCGCGGCCCGGCAGCACGAAGTCGGGTGCACGGTCGCCCGGCGCGAGTTCCGGCAGAACGAAGTCGGCGCCGCGGCCGGAGGCGTTGCCCATGGTCAGGCCGCGGTCTCGGGGGCGGCGCCCAGGAACTGCAGGTTCTCGTCCCGGATGCGCGCGCCCTCGTCGTCGTAGAGGAAAGGCAGGAAGCAGTAGCGCCGGCCGCGCACCATCGCGGTGCATTCATGCAGCAGCGAACAGCCGAAGACCACCGCACCGCCGCTGGGCGCGCGATAGGTGCGCGAGCCGAATTCCGGGAAGCGCAGGTCGCCGCCCTCGTAGTCCTCGGCGTTGAGGTTGATCGAGACGGCGAACTTGCGGTGCATCGTGCCGCTGGTGCGGTTGTCACGGTGGGGCCGGAAATGGCCCCCGGGATCGGCGTCTTAACAGGCCACCAGGTAACGCTCGATCTGGGTCGGGCGGAACATGAAGGCCTTCTCGATCTGCGGGAACAGGCGCTCGCGCAGGGCGGCCTCGCAGGCGCGGCGAATCCCGGCATCGGCGATGACGTGGTCGCTGCGCCGCTTGTGCTTGTGGTCGTTGACCGCGACGGTGCGCCCGTCGATCTCGCGCATGAACCCCGATTCCTGGCCGCCGTTGCTGTCGTAGAGTTCGATCAGCTTCCTGCAGAAGCCGCGCTCGAAGATGCGCGGGGCGATCAGCACCGGGGCGTGCAGCGGCACGCCGGCATGGTCGTCGGGCCGCGGCAGGCGTTCGACCAGCGCCCTGAGCGCCCGTTCGTGGGCCTGCGGGTCGGCGTCGAAGGGCAGCACCGCCAGGATGCGCAAGGCGGGGTCGATGACATAGGTCAGGCGGCGAAGGCCGGCGGCGTCTTCCGCGCCGTACTGCCGGGACAGCGCATGATCGTCATCCCAGAAGTAGCGGATGCCCGGCACACGCTGGCGCAGGCCGGCCTCGTCGGCGGGGTCTGTCGAGACGCCGAACATGCAGATGCCGCTGTCGTCGTAGCGCGCCTCCAGGGCCAGGAGCTGGTCGAGATGGCGCCTGCCTGCTTCTTCCTGCGCCTGACCGAAGAACCCCAGCACGATGAACCGCCCGCCCAGGGTATCGAAATGGGAGGACGGGTTGACCGTCGAACGCGCCGCGAAATAGGGCGCGGGCTGGCCCGGCCGCAACCCGAATCCGGGCGGCTGGCGCACCGTGGTGCGGGGGCGGGGCTTGCTGGAGACAGCTTCGTTCATAGTCCTGACGGTGGCCAAGGGCGGGTCAAGATAGACCGCTCCGCGAGGCAGGCAAGCGACGACGCATTCTCAAGCCACGCCGTCATCCTCGGGGTTGCGCCTCGATGCGTCCGCAGATGACGGCGTGGGGGGCTAGAACGCGTACTCGGTGAAAACAGGGGTGATGTCGCCCTTCCAGGCGTTTTCGTAGCGGTCGAGCAGGTCCTCGGCGGGGGTGCGGCCGGAGATGGCGATTTCCATCAGGGAGTCGAGGAAATGCACCTCGTCGAGGCTGCCGTCGTATTCGCGGCGCAGGCGCAGGCCCTCGGCCGAGATCTCCAGCATGCGCCGGGCGACCGCCTGGATCGTGCCGCCGCGGAAGGGCGCCTTCAGGCCCATGGCCGGAACATCGGCCTTCATCTTCACCTGCTCTTCCCAGGTCCAGTCCTTGACCAGGTCCCAGGCGGCATCGAGCGCGCTCTGGGTATAGAAGAGGCCGGTCCACAGGGCCGGCAGGGCACAGATGCGGCGCCAGCCAGCGCCATCGGCGCCGCGCACCTCCATGTAGCGCTTGATGCGCACGTCCGGAAACAGGGTGGTCAGGTGATCCTCCCAGTCCGAGACCGTGGGGAGCTCGCCCGGTGCCGCCGCCAGCCTGCCGTTGAGGAAATCGCGGAAGGACTGGCCGCTGGCATCGACGTACTGGCCGTTCCGCATGACGAAGTACATGGGCACGTCGAGCGCGTAGTCGACGTAACGCTCGAAGCCGAAGCCGTCCTCCAGGACGAAGGGCAGCAGGCCCGAGCGATGGTTGTCGACATCGGTCCAGACGTGGGCGCGGTAGGAGAGGTAGCCTGAGGGTTTGCTCTCGACGAACGGCGAGTTGGCAAACAGCGCGGTCGTCACCGACTGCAGCGCCTGGGCAACGCGGAACTTCTGCACCATGTCGGCTTCCGAGCCGAAATCGAGGTTGGCCTGGATGGTGCAGGTGCGGATCATCATGTCGAGGCCCATGGAGCCGACCTTGGGCATGTAGGCACGCATGATCTTGTAGCGGCCCTTGGGCATCCAGGGCACATCCTCGCGCGTGTCGCGCGGACGGAAGCCCAGGCCGAGGAAGGTGATGCCCAGTTCGTCGGCGATCTCCTTGCACTGGTCGAGATGGGCATTGGTCTCGCGGCAGGTCTCGTGGAGCGTGCGCAGGGGCGCGCCGGAAAGCTCGACCTGGCCGCCCGGCTCGAGCGAGACGTGCTGGCCGTCCTTCTTCAGGCCGATGACATGTTCGCCCTCGAAGATCGGATTCCAGTCGAAACGCTGCAGCTCGGTGAGGATCGCGCGGATGCCGCTGGGCTCCTCGTAGGTCAGCGGCCGGAAGCCCTCCTTGTGGCAGGCGAACTTCTCGTGTTCGGTGCCGATCAGCCACTGGTCCTTGGGCTTGCAGCCCGATTCCAGCCGCTCGATGAGCTGGGCCTTGTCGGTGATGGGAGTCGCGTTGAGTTCGGCAGGAATGGACACGGCCGGTATGCCCCCGATGGCTTGTCGATGTCAGATCAGGCGGGCATGGCCCGATGCGCGGCGCCTTGAACCCTATCTCCGGTGCGCAACGCTTGCCAAGACGCCAAGGCTGCGATGGCGGCCGTCTCGACGCGCAGAATATGGGGCCCCAGGCTCACCGGGGCAACCCGGGAGACGCTCACAAGCGCGTCACGTTCGCCGGTACTGAAGCCGCCCTCGGGACCGACCAGGAAGGCGATCGCCTCGCCGGCCCCCTGCAGGGCCTGCAGCAGCGGCGCGCCACCGGTCTCGTCGCAGAACAGGAGCGGGCGATCGGCGGGCCAGTCCTCCAGCACCGCGGCCAGCGGGCGCTGCTCCTGGCAGACGGGCAGGTCGAGGCGGCCGCACTGCTCGGCGGCCTCGACCGCCCAGTCCAGCAGCTTGTCGGGCCGGGCCTCGGGCGGTTCGGTGCGTTCGGTGGTGACCGGCATGAGGCGGGCGACCCCCAGTTCGGTCGCCTTTTCGACCAGGAAGCGCAGCCGCTCCTTCCTGGGCGGGGCAAACAGCAGCCAGGCATCGCCGGAGCCGGCCTGGGGCCGCAGGCGTTCGCTGCAGCGGGCGCCCTCGCCCTCCAGCCGGGCGAGCCACTCGCCGTCGCGGCCGTTGAACAGGCGCACGGCATCGCCTTGCCTCAGCCGCATCACCCGTGAGAGATAGTGGTCCTGGTCGCGCGAGAGCGCCGCGGCCCCCTCCTGGGCGAGCGGCGCCGTCACGAAGAGGCGCGGAACCGGGCGGCCGTCGCGGCGCATGGTCTCTCCTGGAAGGCAGATGGACAATCCGACCCTAGCATGACCCAGCCCGCCACCAACACGCAGCAGACCGGATGGGTCGATCGCCTGGCGCCGGCGCCGATGCGCCCCTGGCTGCACCTGGCGCGGGCCGACAAACCCGCAGGCTTCTGGCTGCTGATGTGGCCCTGCTGGTGGGCGACCGCGCTGGCCGCCGGTGGCTGGCCCGACCTGTGCCTGCTGGCGCTGTTCCTGGTCGGCGCCATCGTCATGCGTTCGGCCGGCTGCACGATCAACGACATCATGGACCGCGACATCGACGCCCGCGTCGCGCGCACCAGGGACCGCCCCCTGGCGAGCGGCGCGATCTCGCTCGTCGGCGCCTTCGTCTTACTGGCCCTGCTGCTGCTGCTGGGCCTTTTCGTGCTGGTCCAGCTCGACCGCGCCGCCGTGCTGGTCGGTGCGGCCTCCCTAGGACTGGTCGCGATCTACCCCTTCATGAAGCGCATCACCTACTGGCCCCAGCTTTTCCTGGGTCTTGCCTTCAACTGGGGGGCGCTGGTCGGCTGGGCGGCGGTGACCGGCGAGATCGGCCTGCCCGCGCTGCTGCTTTATGCCGGCGGCATCGCCTGGACCATCGGCTACGACACGATCTATGCCCACCAGGACAAGACCGACGACCGCCAGATCGGCGTCAAGTCGACCGCGCTGGCCTTCGGGACGGCGAGCCGCCCGCTGATCGGCCTGTTCTACGGCCTGTTCATGGTCGCCCTGGTGTTCGCAGGATGGAGCGCCGGGCTCGCCTGGCCCTTCTACGCCCTGCTGGTCCTGCCCGCCGCTCACTTCGCCTGGCAGGTCACGACCGCCGACTTCGACGAGCCCGCCTCCTGCCGACGCCGCTTTGCCGCCAACGGCCAGGTCGGCGCCCTGGTCTTCGCCGCCATTGTCGCAGGCAGCGTCGCCTAGAGCAAATCATCCTTCTGCGGAATCGCTTCGCGATTGCGCAGAAGGATGTGAATTTGCTCTATCCTGTTGATGTAGAGCGGATTCACACGATCACCCGGAACCGTAGAACGGTTCCGGGTGATCGTGATCCGCTCTAAGGAACCATCACCCGCAGAAATACGCCAATCTTCTGTCGTTGCCGGGCTTGTCCCGGCAACCCATACGCACCCGTCGTCCCAGAAACGCGGCGGCGGTGCGTATGGGTCCCCGGAACAAGTCCGGGGACGACAGGAGTGGGTTGCATACCTCGCCCGGCCATCTCAGTCCGCGTGCCGCACGGCGCGTTCGCGCATGCGTTCGACCAGGGCCTTGCGATGCTCCTCGTCGGCGACGCTGCGCAGGATGAAGTCGCGGAGGCTCGCCCCCTCGCCCAGTTCACGGCACAGCTCCTCCAGCACCTCGTGCTGCTGACGCACATCGAAGCGGCGCTGGCGGGCATCGACCGCGGCAAGGGCGATGGGTGCACCGGTGTAGCCATAGACGCCGTGCACCGTGATGTAGGAGTGGGCATTCTCGACCGTGCCCATGCCCGCCGCATCGACCAGCCCCGGCACCGGCCGGAAGGCATAGTTCTCGCCTTCGGACTCGTGCATGACCTCGAGCTGGTGGTCGGTCAGCAGCGCGACCGATACCTCCACCGCCGTGCCAGGGCTGCGGTAGAGCCCGGCAGGGATCGAGCCGTAGGTCGCGATGTGGCTGGCATAGACGACGTCATGGTCGTGCAGGACGCAGCGCACCACGGGGATCACCTGGTCGGGGCCGTCGCCGAACTTCTCGGTGAGCCGCAGGGGCGAGGCGTTGG
>JAQCLG010000118.1 GCA_027592745.1 Pseudomonadota bacterium
ATACCGGGCCGCTGCGGCCAGTGGCGCCCCGGAGGCAACCACGGACGCCCGCGCATCTCGTCGCGGTTGGCCGCGATCAGCATGGGCCAGGCGTGGCCGGGGCGGTGAAGTGTGACAAGCGTGCACATGACAGAGGTTCGATTTCGCCGCTTCAAGGGTTGGAGCGGGGCCGGGCGCACGCTATATGGTGCCTCGAACGTCCGCCAGCATCCTGGCCGGGCATTAACCTCACGTGATCCGGGCGACGCAAGCCGGGGGAATAGGCATCGACATGGCGCTGTTCGACGACCGCAAGAAGGGTCAGGAAAACAAGTTCGCGCACGATCAGGAGCTTCGCTTCAAGGCGATCGCGCGCCGCAACAAGCTGCTCGGCCACTGGATCGCCGGCCAGATCGGCAAGACCGGCGCCGAGGCCGATGCCTACGCCGCCGAGGTCGTGGCCTCCGATTTCGAGAAGCCCGGCGACGACGATGTCGTCGAGAAGGTTCTGAAGGACTGCCAGGCCGCCGGTCTCGACATGGACGAGCACAAGCTGCGCCGTCACATGCAGACCCTGGAAGCCCAGGCCATCATGGAAATCCAGAACCAGTAGGTTCCGCTACCGGTCCGTCGTTGCAGGAGGCGCCCGGCATGCGTGGCGCCGCCTCAACGATCCCGAATCATCCTCCCCAGATCAGGAACAGCCCGACATCGCCCGGCAGGCCGCCGGGGAAGTCGAGGATGCGTGCGGCCAGGTGGAAGCCCTGCGGCCGCAGTTCGTGCTGCCAGCGCAGGTAGATCTCGGCCGCCTCGCCGCGCAGAGTCGTGGGCCACTCCGGCTCGGGCACGTTGATCGCGCGCCCGCCGTCGCTGCACAGGCTGGCGGGGAAGGTGAAGAGCAGGGCTTCGGTCTCGCCTGCCTGGGCAGCCTGGCGCGCCTTGTGCAGCATCGCCTGCCAGGCCGGCTCTCCGACATGATGGTCGATCAGGTCCTTGACCCGGGCACGACGCCGTTCGGCCGCCTCGCGCTGCTGGGCGGCACGTTTGGCCGATTCCTCATGGCCGTGATCGGCGACCAGGGTCCGAAAGGCCTCCGCGCTCAGCGCCGGTTCCGGCGGAGCCACCTGCGCGGGCGCGGTCTTGTCGTGCTGGCCATGCAGCAGGTGGCCGCCGAGCGCGCCTAACAGGCGGTGGTCGGAGGGGATGGCGGTGTGGCCGTGTTCGGGTTCGCTGGCCAGGGCGCGCAGCAGGTCGGCGCGGCTCACGATGCCGACCAGCCGGTCGTCCAGAACCACGGGAACGCGCTTGATGCCGTGGATCGCCAGCAGGCGGGCGATCTCGGCGGCCTCCGTGTCGGGCGTCACGGTGACGACCGGGCTGGTCATCACGTCCCGGCACGGTGGCCGGGACCTTCGAAGCTGGCGAGATAGTCGGGGTGCAGGCTCTCGCCCTCGGCGACCAGGGCGAGCCACCAGTCGCGCCAGCGCGCGCCCGTGTCGTCCTCGCGCCCGATCATGTCGCCTTCGCTGACCATGCCGACAGGGCAACCGGCCTCGTCGACCACGGGTGCCGCGCTGACGCCGCGCTCGAGCAGGATGCGGGCGATCTCGCGCACCGGGGTTTCGGGCGCCACGGTCGCGACCTGCCGCGTCATCACGTCACGGGCACGTTGCATGGTGCCGCCGCTCCGGTTCAGGCGCCGCCCAGCACGCGGTCGATCACGGTCCGGGCGTGGCGGGTGTAGAAACCGTAGTCGAAGATCGCCGCCAGATCGGCCTGCGACGCCTTGGCCGCGACCTCCGGATCGGCCTTCAGGCGGTCGAGGAACTGGCCGCCCTCCTGCCAGGTCGCCATGGCGTTCTTCTGCACCAGGCGATAGGCATCCTCGCGGCTGACGCCGGCCTGGGTCAGGGCGAGCAGCACGCGCTGCGAGAACACCAGCCCGCCCAGCCGCTCGAGATTGGCCATCATGTTGTCGGGATAGATCACCAGGCCCTTCACCACACGGGTCAGGCGCGCCAGGGCAAAGTCGAGGCCCAACGTGGCATCTGGGCCGATGTTGCGTTCCACCGAGGAGTGGGAAATGTCCCTCTCATGCCACAGCGCGACATTCTCCAGCGCCGGCACCACGGCGGCGCGCACCAGGCGGGCAAGGCCGGTCAGGTTCTCGGTCAGGATCGGGTTGCGCTTGTGCGGCATGGCCGAGCTGCCCTTCTGGCCGGCCGTGAACTCCTCCTCGGCCTCGCGCAGTTCGGTCCTCTGCAGGTGGCGGATCTCCACCGCCAGCCGCTCGACCGAGGAGGCGACGACGCCCAGCGCGGCAAAGAAGGCGGCGTGGCGGTCGCGCGGGATGACCTGGGTCGAGACCGGCTCGACCGACAGGCCGAGTTTCGCGGCGACATGGGCCTCCACCCGTGGATCGACCGTGGCAAACGTGCCCACCGGACCGGAGATGGCGCAGGTCGCGATCTCCTCGCGTGCCGTCACCAGCCTGCGCCGGGCGCGCTGGAACTCGGCGTGATATCCCGCCAGCTTCAGGCCGAAGGTCGTCGGTTCGGCATGGATGCCGTGGCTGCGCCCCACGGTCAGGGTCATGGCATGTTCGCGGGTGCGTGCCGCCAGCGCCTCGAGCAGGCCGTCGACATCGGCGATCAGCAGGTCGGTGGCCTGTGTGAGCTGCACGGCAAAGGCGGTGTCGAGCACGTCCGAGCTTGTCATGCCCTGGTGCATGAAGCGGGCTTCCTCGCCGACGTGTTCGGCGACATTGGTCAGGAAGGCGATGACGTCGTGTTTGGTTTCGCGCTCGATCTCGTCGATGCGTGAGACCTCGAAGGCGCCGCGCGCCCGCAGCGCATCGGCCACCCCTGCCGGGATCGTCCCCAGTTCCTCCATGGCCTCGGCCGCCAGGGTCTCGATCTCCAGCATGATCTGGAAACGGTTGTCGGCCTCCCAGATGGCGGCCATCTCGGGACGGGTGTAACGCGGGATCATGGGCAAAACCGGGTCTGGCTTGGTGTGAGGCCACCAGATAACACGAAATCGGCCGCGCGCGCAGGGTCGCAGCGGCATGTTAGTCTCTCCGGGGAAACAGGGGGCAGGCACCATGGTGCATCCGGCAGGGACATGAAGCGGGCGGCCGCCCTCCTGCTCGCGGGCCTGATGACCCTTGCCGTGCCCGCGGGCGCAGAAACCTACCGGCTCTCGACCGGCGGGCCGCCCAACCATCACTGGGGCTACGGCGCGCGGGTCTGGGCCGATCGCGTCGCCGAGCGCACCCAGGGGCACATCGTCTTCGATGTCGTGCCCGGTCTCGAGCAGGCCGGCGTCGACGGCATGGACGCCTTTGCCGCGCTGTCGGACGGATCGATCGATGCCGCCGTGGGTTCCTCGCTCGCCTGGTCGGGGCAGGTGCCTTCGCTGGCGTTGTTTGCCCTGCCATGCCTGATCGACGGCCCCGACGACCTCGAGACCCTCCTCACCAGCCCCCTGGGCGAGACCCTCTTCGGTGACCTGCGCGGCCACGGCATCGAGCCGCTCGCCTGGGGCGATGCCGGGGCCTGGGCCATTGCGTCCCGCAGCGGGCCGCTCACCCGCAGCGCCGACCTCTCCGGACTGACGCTGCGCGTGCCGGATTACCCGCCGCTGCGCGAGGCGATGATGGTGCTGGGCGTCGATCCGGTCGCCTCGGATCTGCCCATGGCCCTGACCCAGGCGCGCCTGGGCATGATCGACGGCATCATGGCGCGCCTTGCCGACCTGGCCTCGGCCTCGCGCCCGCCGGCCGGCTACGACACCTGGACGGTGTGGCCCTGCGTCGCCGAACCCCTCGTCTTTGCCGTCAACCGGGAGCTCTGGCTCTCCTGGCCGCTCCAGGACCGCATCGCCGTCGCCCAGGCCGCGGTCGAGGCGGCCATCGCCGAGGCGCGCGATGCCCGCGCCCTGGTGCGCACCGATGCGCCATGGCTGGCGCCGGCCGGCATCCGCCTGGTGCGCTTCCCGCCGGATCGGGCGGCGATCCTGTCACAGGAACTCTCGCATATCCGTGCCCGCTGGGCGCAGGTCGTCGGCACCGACCTCGTGCTCGACGCCCAGCAGATCCTGATGACGCCGCGCTGAGGCGCCGGTGCCGCGTTCTTGATCGCCCGTGCATGGACGATGGCGCCGCGCCCCGGCAGGTTGGGCCATGTCCGATCGACACATCACCAGCCGGCGCGCCGTTCTCGCCCTTGGCGCCGCCCTGCCGTTCGCCGCCCTGCCGGGCGCTGCACGCGCCTTTCTGGCCGAGCCGGTCAATCCGCACTGGCTGGTCCACAGCGAGCGTGCGACCGAGCGGGTCGATCACGCCCCGCTCGCGGCCTTCCTGGCGCGTTACCGCACCATCGGGCCCGGCGGCATCGCGCTGGTGCGCTACGGCGCGGTGACGCCGGACGACCGCGCGGCGCTGCGCGACTACCTGGCAGGCCTCGCCGCGGCCCCGGTCTCGACCCTGTCGCGGCCCGAGCAGTTCGCCTTCTGGGTCAACCTCTACAATGGCCTCACCATCGAGCTCATCCTGGCGCACTACCCGGTGGCGAGCATCCGCGACATCGGCGGCGGGCTGTTCACCATCGGCCCCTGGCGCGACGACGTCACGGTCGTGGAGGGCAGGACGCTGAGCCTGGACGCCATCGAACACGGCATCCTGCGGCCGGTCTGGCGCGATCCGCGCATCCACTATGCCGTCAACTGCGCCTCCCTGGGCTGCCCCGATCTGGCGGACGTGCCCTGGAGCGCGACCCCGGAAGCGATGCTCGACCGCGCCGCTGCGGCCTACGTCAACCACCCCCGCGGCGTCGCCTTCGACAGCCGCGGCGGCCTCGTCGTCTCCTCGATCTACCGCTGGTTCCGCGAGGACTTCGGCGACTCTGCGGCCGGCGTTCTTGACCACCTGCGCCGCCACGCCGCGCCCGCGCTGGCGGCACGCCTGGATGCCGTCGAGCGCATCGCCGATCACGCCTACGACTGGCGCCTCAACGACGGCACCGGCCTGCCGTGAACGGCCTCAGAGGATGGTCAGGCGCGCCTCGCCCAGGCCGTCGATGCTGCACACCGCGGTCTGGCCCTGCTGGATCGGTGCGGCGTTGACGATGGCGCCGGTCAGCACGACCTCGCCGGCCTTCAGGCCCGAGCCGGCCCGTGCCAGGGCGTCGGCCAGCCAGGCCAGGGCGTTGAGCGGATGGCCCATGACGTCCCGGCCGTGGCCTTGCCCGCGCTCCTCGCCTGCGATCACGGTGCGCCCGACCGCGCCTTCCAGGTCGACGGCCTGCCAGTCGGCCACGTCTGGTCCCAGCACGATGGCGCGCTGGAAGACGTCGTCGGCGACCAGTTCGGGCGGGGTCAGCGCGGCGCGGTCGGCGTAACGCGCCTCGGCCAGCTCGATGGCGGCCATGCAGGCGCCGACATGGCGCGCGATGCTGGCGGCGTCGTGGCCGCCGGTTCGTGCGGGCACGTCGCTGGCGATGCGCATCGCGATCTCGCATTCGGCGAGCGGCGCGACGGTGAAGTCCAGCCCCACCTGCGCCGGGCTCGTGAGGATGCTGTCGGCCAGGACGACGCCGTGTGCCGGGCCGGGCAGACCCATGATCTTCTGCATCTGCAGCGTCGTGCAGCCGATCTTCCAGCCGCCGCGGGTCCGCCCGGCTGCCGCGCGCTGGCGCGCCACCTCGGCCTGCACGGCATAGGCGGAGTCCAGGTCGGCGGGCCGCAGCTCCTCGGGCAGGCGTTCGTAGTGGCGCACGGCGTCGCGCTGGGCGATCAGGTGGCGTGCTGCGGCAACGGTGCGGTCGGGCATCATCGGATCTCCATGCGGCCATGGACGCGGCGGGTGGCGGTGACGGTGAGGATCGCCAGCAGCAGGAGCAGGGCCGAGATGCGGAACAGCCAGGCCGCACCGCCCAGGTCCATCAGCAGGCCGAAGGCCGGCGGCGCCACGGTCGAGCCGGTGTCCATGGCGACCGTCATGAAGGCGAACACCTTGCCGATCTGGCCGGGCGGGGTGACCTGGCGCACGATCAGGTCGCGGTTGGGCGTCACGATGCCGCCGCCGATGCCGGCCAGGCCGATCAGCGCAAAGACCATCAGCGGCCCGGTCGCCAGTTCGCCGATCAGCAGGATCGAGACTGCCGCGATGCCGAAACCCATGGCGGCGACCAGGCCGTGGCGCCGCGTCCGGTCGGCGATCTGGCCGCCGATCAGGATGCCCAGCGCGCTCGCCCCGAAGAAGGCCGACAGCGCGTAGTTGCCCATCACCTCGGGCAGGCCGTTGTGCTCGAACAAGGCTGCCGGCAGGAAGGCGTCGAAGCCCCACATCGCGATCGTGACGAGCAGGAAGAAGGCAAAACACATCAGCAGCGGCAGCGACAGCAGCAGCTTCAGGCCCTCGGCTATGCCCGGCCGCTTGCGCTCGCTGCCCTGCGCCATCGCGGCGTCGCGGTCGTCGCGCAGGTCGTGGCGGTTGAACCAGAAGGTCGCGGCCATGGCCAGGCCCATCAGGCCGAGCAGGATCAGCGCGCCGCGCCAGGACCACCACAGCAGGGCGCCCGAGATGATCAGCGGCGTCAGGGCAAAACCGACGTAACCCGCGAAGGTATGGACGCTGAAGGCCCGCCCCAGCCACGCCTTGGGCGCCGTCGCCGACAGGATGGAATAGTCGCAGGGGTGGAAGACGGTGTTGCCCAGCCCCAGCAGCACGGCAAAGGCGAGCAACTGCCAGTAGGAATCGGCCACGCACAGGCCGATCACGGCAAGCGAGATCAGCGTCATGCCCGCGACCAGGACATGGCGGGCGGGCATGCGGTCGACCAGGAAGCCGACCGGCAGCACGGCGCTCGCCGAGGTGATCGCCGAGGCGGCCATGATCGCGCCGACCTCGGCGTAGCCGATGCCGAAATCCTTGGTCCAGGTGATCGCCAGCGGCGGCACGATCATGTTGAACAGGTGGTTGAGCCCGTGGCCCAGGCTGATCATGCCGACGACCTTGACCGGCCGGGCGCCACCCATGGACGGGGCCGCGCTGGTCATGCCTGCCTGCGCTGCTTGGGTCCCGGCAGCGTCCGCGTTGGCAGCAGCTGCGCGATCAGCACGCCGCAGATGATGAGCACGCCGCCGATCAGGTGGGCGGTCGTGGGCGGTTCGCCCTGGATCATGCGGATCACGACGACGACCACAGGCACCAGGTTGGAGTAGATCGAGGCGATGGTGACGCCGACCCGGCTGACGCCCCAGTGCCAGGTGAAGAGCGAGAACGAGGCCGGCCCGGCGCCCAGGTAGAGGATGTAGCCGACCGAGCGCCAGTCCAGGCTGAACTGCGGCTGGGCGACGTCGGCGACGATCAGGATGGGGATCGCGGCCAGCATGCTGAGGCCGCCGATCATGATCGTGATCGCGGTGATGCCCAGTTGCGAGCTGCCGGTCATCCAGCGCTGGGCGCCGACCGAGTACCAGGTGAAGACCGTGAAGGCAAAGAGGATCAGCAGTTCGCCGCCGCGGAACTCCGTGACTCCGCCCGAGGCCGTGCCGATCGCCGCGAAGACGCCGCCGCAGGCCGCCACGATGGCGCCCAGGATGACCGCCAGGGTGAGCGGCATGCGAAAGCCCAGGCGCGAGATGAAGGCCGCGATGATCGGCGAGGAGGCGGCCACGATCGCTGCCGGCACGGCCCCGGCATACTTGACGCCCAGGGTCAGGCAGACCGTCGAGATCGCGATGCCGACGCTGCCCAGCAGGATCGCCGGTTTCCAGTGCACGCCCCGGAAGGGGTGGAAGCGCGACTGGATGACCAGGGCCGTCATCAGGAAGAGGGTCGCCGACAGCAGGCGTCCGGCCGTGATGAAATAGGGGTCCCAGGTCTGCAGCAGGTCGTCGGTCACCAGGAAGTGCGTCGCCCACACGGAGGTGCCCACGGCCAGGGCAAGGTTGCCGGCCAGCTTCTGTTGCGGGGGGACGGATTCGAGGGAGGACATTGCCTCCGCTTTAGAGCCAGCCAGTCAGGCTGGCAAGCAGGATCACGGGTTGGCGGAGACGGCGCCGGAAGCCTGTGCCAGCGCCTGCTGCAGGGCGCGTTCGTCGAAGGGTTTGGTCAGCAGGACGGCCGCGGCGGCGTTCATCGCCACGATCCTGCTGCCCTACCGTCGCGGCCTCCTGCCGTCGGTTCGGACCGTCGTCGATCCGCTGGTGCTGCGGCTCGCTGCCTGAATATGGCGTCCACCCGTCGCCGGCCCGGCATTCAACCTCACAGCAGCCCCAGCGCCCGGAAGCTGGCGTGGCCGTCGCGGGCGATGACGATGTGGTCGTGCACGATCACCCCCACCGCGCTTGCCGCCACCGCGACCTCCTTGGTCATGGCGATGTCGGCGCGGCTCGGCGTCGGGTCGCCGGAGGGGTGGTTGTGCACCAGGATCACCGCCGTGGCGTTGACCTCCAGGGCACGCTTGGCGACCTCGCGGGGATAGACCGGGGCATGGTCGACCGTGCCGCGCTGCTTCACCTCGTCGGCCACCAGCCGATTCTTGCGGTCGAGGAACAGGATGCGGAACATCTCGGCGCCTTCGTGGGCCATCGAGGCCTTGAGGTGGTCGAGCACGGCATCGAAGCTCGACAGCAGCGGCTCCCTTTCCGCCTCGCGCTTGAACATCCGCTGGGCCATCGCCTGGTTGGCCTTGAGGATGACCACCGCACTGTCCTTGACCAGCGCGACTTCCTTCAGGCGGGCAGGCGGTGCGGCCATGACGCCCGCCAGGCTGCCGAAGCGGCGCAGCAGTTCCTTGGCGACCGGCTTGGTGTCGCGCCGGGGAATCGCGGCAAACAGCAGCAGTTCGAGCAGTTCGTAGTCGGCCAGCGCATCCGCGCCCTGTTCGAGGAAACGGCGGCGCAGGCGGTCGCGGTGGCCCTCGTGGTCTGCCGCCTCCGCCATCGCCGCTGCCTCAGACCGGGTAGGGCGGCAGCTTGTGCCCGGCCGGGGAGAGGGTGAAGACCTCGTAGCCGGTCTCGGTGACCCCGATGGTGTGTTCCCACTGCGCCGAGAGCGACTTGTCGCGGGTCACCGCGGTCCAGCCGTCGTCCAGGATCAGCACGTCCGGCCGTCCCAGGTTGATCATCGGCTCGATCGTGAAGAACATGCCCGGCAGCAGTTCGAGGCCGGTGCCCGGCCGGCCGTAGTGCAGCACGTTGGGATGGTCGTGGAAGACCTGCCCGATGCCGTGGCCGCAGAAGTCGCGCACCACGCTGCAGCGCTGGCGCTCGGCGAAGGTCTGGATGGCATGGCCGATGTCGCCCAGGCGGGCGCCGGGTTTCACCGCCTCGATGCCGTGCCACATCGCCTCATAGGTGATCTCGGTCAGGCGCGAGGCCTTCCGCTTGACTTCGCCGGCATAGAACATCCGGCTGGTGTCGCCGTACCAGCCGTCGACGATCACCGTGACGTCGATGTTGAGGGTATCGCCCTCGCGCAGGGTCTTCTCGGGGCTGGGAATGCCGTGGCAGATGACGTGGTTGATCGAGGTGCAGATCGACTTGGGGAAGCCGCGGTAGTTGAGCGGCGCCGGGATCGCACCGTGGCCGGTGATGAAGTCGTGGCAGATGCGATCGAGTTCCTCGGTGGTCACGCCCGGTTTCACATGGGCCGCGATCATGTCCAGGGTCTGCGCGGCCAGACGGCCCGCGACCCGCATTTTCTCGAAATCCTCACCCTCGTGGATCGTGACCCGCGAGACCTCGGCGCGCTCGGCGCGCTGCAACTGCTGCATGATGTTCTCCGTGCTGGCCGTCGTGGCCGGACCCTTGGTCGCAATCTACACCATCGCGCGCCGGCCTCAACGCCGCGCCGCCGCGATGGGGTTTGACGGCCCCCTTGTGCGCTTGCACTCTCGACCGCGGATCAGGAGAGCGGTGCATGAAGAAATCGTCGATCGCTAGGAAAACCACCCGCCGGCTGTCGCGCGCCCTGCACCCGCGCCGGCGCTCCCTGCCGGGGGCGGCGCCGGGAACCATGGTCGCCGATCCCGAGGCCCATCCCCCCAGCATCCATGTCGCCTGCTACGACAGCGAGGCGATCGAGGAATTCGATGACATCGACGTCGCCGGGGCGATCGCCCTACGCGGTCGCCGCCGCGTCGTCTGGATCGACGTCGCCGGCCTGGCCGATGTCTCCGTCATCGAGCAGATCGGCCAGGCCTTCGGCCTGCACAGCCTGGCGATGGAGGATGTCGTCAACGCCCACCAGCGGCCCAAGGTCGACGATTTCGAGAACACGGTGTTCATGGTCGCGCGCATGCTGGTGCCCGAGCGCGGCGTCGAGACCGAACAGGTCTCCCTGTTCCTCGGCAGCGACTTCCTGATCACCTTCCAGGAGAGACCGGGCGATTGCCTGCAGCCGGTGCGCGAGCGCATGCGCCGCGAGCACACGAAGCTGCGCCAGTCCGGTCCCGATTATCTTGCCTATGCCCTGATCGATGCCGTGATCGACGGCTACTATCCCGTCCTGGAGGCCTATGGCGAGCAGATCGAGCAGCTCGAGGACGAGGTGCTGGCCGATCCCCGTCCCAGCCAGATCGATCGCCTGCACCAGGTCAAGCGCGACCTGCTTGCCCTGCGCCGGGCCGTCTGGCCGACGCGCGAGATGGTCCACGCCATGGAGCGCGACGATAGCCCGCTGGTCAGCGACACGACGCGCATCTACCTGCGCGACTGCTACGACCATGCCATCCAGCTCATGGATGTCGTCGAGACCTACCGCGAGATCGCCTCGGGCCTGCTCGACGTCTATCTCTCCAGCATGAGCGCCAAGATGAACGAGGTGATGAAGGTGCTCACCATCATCGCCACCATCTTCATCCCGCTTTCCTTCGTCGTCGGCCTCTACGGCATGAACTTCGACACCAGTTCGCCCTGGAACATGCCGGAGCTGCATTACCGCTACGGCTATCCCGCCGTGCTGCTTTTCATGGCGATTGCCGCCGGCGGTCTGATCGTATGGTTCAAGCGTCGCGGCTGGCTGGGTTCCGACAGGCGCTGAGGCTTCAGTGCAGGCGCAGCTGCGCGTCGGCGAGTCTGGCAATCGCCGGGCCGCCCTCGGCGCGCAACCCTTCGAGCGCGCCCCGACGATCCCGGTCTTGTTTGGTCTGGTTCATCTTGAAGCTGGCCTGCAGCGTCCGGATCGGCAGGCGCAGCCCGACGATGGCGCGCAGCAGGGTTGCGATGTGGTCGGCGGGAGCGTCCTCCACCGACCATGGGCGGGCACGCGGCGCCTCCTGCCGCTCGGTCAGCCGGGTCACCACGTCGAGCAGGCGGTCGCGGTCTTCGACGAAGGTCACGGGCCCGCCAGCGTGGACCGCAAGGTAGTTCCAAGTCGGCACCACCCTGCCGGTTTCCGCCTTCGTGGGATACCAAGACGGCGTGACGTAGCCGTCGGCTCCCTGGAACACCGCCAGCGCTTCGCCGATGCCTTCGGCCTGCCAGTGGCGGTTGGCCCGCGCGACGTGGCCGTAGAGCGTGCCGAATTCCCCTTCCTCGCGCACCAGCAGCAGCGGCAGGTGGGTGGCGACCGGGCCGGCCGCCGTCGCGGTCACGAGCAGGGCCAGCCCCACGGCGTCCATGGCGTTGTGGATCGCCGGGGTGTCCTCGATGGCGAAGGCCTTGGGTACGTACATGGCGCAGATCTCCGGGGTAGCTGCGATTCTAGTCCTCCCGGTTTGCAGTCGACAGGGCCAATCGGGCAGCTCAGGGCCGGGCCAGCGGCAGCAGCCGCTCCACCAAGATTTCCTGCGTGTCGACCCGGCAGGCATAGGGCAGGACCTCGACGCCTGCCGCGATCGCTGCGCGCAGCGCCGCGTCGTAGGCCGGATCGATGTCGGCGGCCGGGGCGAAAGCCTCGCAGTCGGCACGCTGGATGCAATAGACCAGCACGGCCCGGCCGCCGGCCGCGACCACGGCGGCCAGTTCGGCCATGTGTTTGGCGCCGCGCGTCGTCACCGCGTCGGGGAACTCGGCCAGGCTGCCCTGCCGGCGCATGTGGCAGTTCTTCACCTCGACGAAACAGTCCGCGCGGCCCTGGCCGGAGAGCACCATGTCGACGCGGCTGCGCGTGCCGTAGGGCACCTCCCGCCGCAGCGTCGCGTAACCCGCCAGTTCGGGGATCGCG
>JAQCLG010000119.1 GCA_027592745.1 Pseudomonadota bacterium
AGGTGGCTCCCTGAATGTGGAGGTAGGGCATGACGCGTCGCGACATCGTGGTCTTCGGCGGATCGGGTTTCATTGGCCGTTATCTGGTGCGCCATCTGGCGGCACGCGGCTGGCGAATCGTCGTGGCCGTGCGCGATCCCCTGGACGCGCGTTTTCTCCAGCCCCTGGGGGATGTCGGCCAGATCGTGCCGGTGGCCTGCGACGTCGGCGACCGCGAGCAGGTCGCCGCGGTGCTGGCCCGTGCCGATGCCGCGATCAACCTGGTCGGCCTGCTCTACGAACGCGGCAGCCAGAATTTCGACCGGGTCCATGCCGGGGCAGCGCGCAACATCGGAGAGGCCGCCGCGGCGGCCGGTATCGCGCGGGTGGTGCAGATCTCGGCGATCGGTGCGGCTCCCCATTCGCCTTCAGCCTACGCCCGCTCCAAGGCCGCCGCCGAGGCCGCCCTGCATGAGGCCGTGCCCGGCGCCGTGGTGCTGCGGCCCTCGATCGTCTTCGGCGCCGAGGACGGTTTCTTCAACCTCTTTGCCCGCATCGCCTCGCTTTCGCCGGTGCTGCCCCTGTTCGGCGGCGGCACGACGCGTTTCCAGCCGGTCTATGTCGACGATGTCGCGCGCGCCATCGTCGCGGCGCTGGAACTGCCCGAGGCGGCGGGCCGGACCTATGAACTGGGCGGCCCGCGGGTCTACAGCTTCCGCCAGCTCATGGAGATCGTCCGGCGCGAGACGCGCACCCGCCCGATGATGGTGCCGGTGCCCTTCGCCCTTGCCCGGATCAAGGCGTTCTTCCTGCAGTTCCTGCCGGTGCCGCCGCTGACGCCCGATCAGGTCCGCTTGCTGCAGATCGACAACGTCGTGGCGCCGGGCGCCCGCACGATCGCGGACCTGGGCATCGTCCCGACCACGGTGGAGGTCATCGTGCCGACCTATCTGGCGCGTTACCGCCGCCACGCGCCCGAGCCGCGCTGAGACCACACATCTAGGCGTAGAGCCAGAGCAGCAGGCCGGTGCCGAGCAGCAGGCGGTAGATCACGAAGGGCGTGAAGCTTGCCCGGCGCAGCCAGGCCATCATCGCGGCCAGCGCGATGAGGGCCGTGACGAAGGAGATCGCGGCGACCAGCAGGGCAGAGCCGGTCAGTGCCGCGTCGCCGGCCTCCCGGATCTTGAGGACGCCGAGCAGGACGGCGGCAGCGATCAGCGGGATCGACAGCAGCAGGGAAAACCGCGCCGCCGCCTCGCGCTCGAAGCCCATGATGCGGGCGGCCGACATGGTGATGCCGGACCGGCTGGTGCCCGGGATCAGGGCCAGCACCTGGGCCAGCCCGATGAAGATGGCGCTGCCCCAGGTCATGTGCTCGACCCGGCGCAGGGTCATGCCGTAGCGGTCGGCAAGCCACAGCACGACACCGAAGACCAGGGTCGTGGTCGCGATGATCCAGGTCTGGCGTAGATGTTCGTGGCCGATGCTGTCGAGCAGCAGGCCGATCAGGCCCGCAGGGATGGTTGCCACGATCAGCATTCCGACCAGCGGGCGGGTGCTCTGGCTGCCCCGCTCGCCCAGGCCGGCGAGCAGGGCGATCAGGTCGCGCCGGAAGAAGACGATCACCGCGGCCAGGGTGCCGGCATTGGTCGCCAGGTCGATCGCCAGGCCCTGGTCCGGCCAGCCCAGCACCTGCGAGGTGATGATCAGGTGCCCCTCGGAACTGATGGGCAGAAACTCGGTGATGCCCTGGACCACGGCCAGGACGACAAGCTGCAACATGGTCACGTCGATCGGACTCCCGCCCCCTGGAACGGGCAATCCTAACACCCGGTCGCTTTTCGGCGGAGACGGAAAACAAGGTCAGTGATGCAGCCCTAGTTCTTGAGGTCTGCCGCGAGGCCATTTCTCGGCGGGCAGGCATTTGCTTCAGCTTGGATCATGAAAGACAATAAAGCTGACCTA
Source organism: Pseudomonadota bacterium (assembly GCA_027592745.1). Classification (GTDB taxonomy): domain Bacteria; phylum Pseudomonadota; class Alphaproteobacteria; order SP197; family SP197; genus CALGGB01. The sequence goes on from JAQCLG010000119.1 coordinate 1,945, forward strand.
AAGGGCGATTTATGCTCGCCACGGCTCCGCCGATCCCCTAAAAGATGCGCCCCCGCTTGATCGCGGGACCCAGGGGATATGCCGATGTCTGCCGACCTGCTGAAGTTTGTCGAGCTTGCCCAGCGCCGTCCGCCGCAGCGGCCTGCCGAGACGCGCCGCCGTGATTTCGCCGAGATCTACGACGAGTTCGCCCCCGAACGCGCCGCCGAACAGGCCTCGCGCTGTTCCCAGTGCGGCATTCCCTTCTGCCAGGTGCACTGCCCGCTGCACAACAACATCCCCGACTGGCTGAAACTTACCGCAGAGGGGCGCCTGGAGGAGGCCTACGAACTCGCCTCGGCGACCAACACCTTCCCGGAGATCTGCGGCCGCATCTGCCCCCAGGACCGGCTGTGCGAAGGCAATTGCGTCATCGAGAAGGGCTTCGAGTCCGTCACCATCGGCGCCGTCGAGCGCTACATCACCGAAACCGCCTTCGAGAACGGCTGGGTCACCGGGCCGCGTCCGCCGCGCGAGCGGGATGCCTCGATCGGCATCGTCGGGGCCGGTCCCGCCGGCCTGGCGGCTGCCGACCTGCTGCGCCGCCACGGCTACCAGATCACCGTCTATGACCGCCACGACCGGGTCGGCGGCCTGCTGACCTACGGCATTCCCAACTTCAAGCTGGAGAAGTCGATCATCGCGCGGCGCGCCGAACTCTTGGAGGAGAGCGGTGTCGTCTTCCGCCTCGATACCGAGATCGGTCGCGACATCGGCTTTGCCGACCTGCGCGGCCGCCACGATGCTGTGCTGATCGCCACCGGAGTCTACAAGGCGCGCGACATGAAGGCGCCCGGCATCGGGCTGCCCGGTATCGTTCCCGCCCTCGACTTCCTTATTGCCAGCAACCGCAAGGGCCTGGGCGATGCCGTGCCGGCCTTCGATGTGGGCACCCTGGACGGGCGCGACAAGGATGTCGTGGTGATCGGCGGCGGCGATACCGCGATGGATTGCGTGCGCACCGCCGTGCGCCAGGGCGCCCGCCAGGTGACCTGCCTCTACCGGCGCGACCGCGGCAACATGCCCGGCAGCCAGCGCGAGGTCGGTTACGCGATCGACGAGGGCGTCGTCTTCGAATTCCTCAGCGCGCCGGAGGCTTTTCTGGGCCACGACCGCGTCGAGGCCGTGCGTGCCGTGCGCATGCGCCTGGGCGCGCCCGACGCCAGCGGCCGCCTGACGCCCCAGACGGTCGAGGGGTCGGACTTCCGCATCCAGGCCGATCTCGTGTTTATGGCCCTGGGGTTCGATCCCGAGCCGATCGCCGAGCGTTTCGCCGAACCCTCCCTGGAGACCACCCGCTGGGGCACGCTGAAAACCGCCTTCCTGACCGGGGCGACCAGCCTGCCCGACGTCTGGGCAGCCGGGGACATCGTACGGGGTGCCTCGCTCGTCGTCTGGGCGATCCGCGACGGGCGCGACGCCGCCACGGCGATCCATCAACAACTCGAGGCGCGCGCCTCGGGCGCCGTCGCTGCGGAGTAGGGCGATGACCGACATGAAGACCTACATTGCCCTCCAGGCCGCCGAGGCGCTGCGCCTGGCGGAGGTCGGCATGTACGATCCCGCCGACGAACACGATGCCTGCGGCGTCGGTTTCGTCGCCTCGCTCGACGGCACGCCGCGGCGCGATGTCGTGCAGGCCGGCGTCGATGCGCTCAAGGCGGTCTGGCACCGCGGCGCCGTCGATGCCGACGGCAAGACCGGCGACGGCGCCGGCATCCAGGTCCAGATTCCCCAGGCCTTCTTCAAGGAACACGTCGCGCGCACCGGCCACGATGCTGCGCGCGGCCGCCTGGCCGTGGGCATGGTCTTCCTGCCCAAGACCGATCTGGGCGCTGCCGAGACCTGCCGCACCATCGTTGAATCGGAGATCCTCAACTTCGGCTACCGCATCTACGGCTGGCGCCAGGTGCCGATCGACAGCGCGATCATCGGCGAGAAGGCCAACGCCACCCGCCCCGAGATCGAGCAGATCATGATCGCCAACGAGGAGGGTTTCGACGAGGACCGCTTCGAGCGCGACCTCTACATCATCCGTCGCAAGATCGAGCGCCGGGCGCGCGAGGCCCAGGTCGCCGACCTCTACATCTGTTCGCTGTCCTGCCGTTCGATCGTCTACAAGGGCATGTTCCTGGCCGAGCAGCTTTCGGCCTTCTACCCCGACCTGCAGGACGAACGGTTCGTCTCGAACTTCGCGATCTTCCACCAGCGCTACTCGACCAACACCTTCCCGACCTGGCGTCTGGCCCAGCCCTTCCGCATGCTCGCCCACAACGGCGAGATCAACACCCTGCGCGGCAACGTCAACTGGATGAAGAGCCACGAGGCGCGCATCGGCCACGAGGCCTTCGCCGATCATCTCGACGTGCTGAAGCCGGTGATCCAGTCGGGCGGTTCCGATTCGGCCGCGCTCGATTCGGTCTTCGAGCTGCTGGTCCATGCCGGGCGTTCCGTGCCGCTGGCCAAGACCATGCTGATCCCGGAGGCCTGGGCCGACCGCGGCGATCTCTCCGACGAGGTTCGTGCCCTCTATCTCTACTGCAACTGCGTCATGGAACCCTGGGACGGGCCGGCCGCCATCGCCGCCTCGGACGGCCGCTGGGTGATCGCGGGCATGGACCGCAACGGCCTGCGTCCGCTGCGCTTCTCCGAGACCCGGGACGGCCTGCTCTTCGTCGGCTCGGAAACCGGCATGGTGCCGATCCCCGAGCGCGACCTCGTCCATTGCGGCCGCATCGGGCCGGGCCAGATGATCGCGCTCGACCTTGCCGAGGGCCGGCTCTACCGCGACGGCGAGATCAAGGAGACGCTGGCGGCCGAAAACCCGTACCGCTCCTGGGTCGGCCACATCACCCACCTCGACAGCCTGATCCAGGCCGGCGACGGGGCATCGCGCCTGTTCGAGCGGGCCGAGCTGAAGACGCGCCAGCGCGCCGCCAGCTACACGATCGAGGATCTCGAACTGATCCTGCAGCCCATGGTCGAGGGCGCCAAGGAAGCGGTCGGCTCGATGGGCGACGACACGCCGCTTGCCGTGCTCTCGGGCCAGTACCGCGGCCTGCATCATTTCTTCCGCCAGAACTTCAGCCAGGTCACCAACCCGCCGATCGATTCCCTGCGCGAGCGCCGGGTCATGACGCTCGACACGCGCCTTGGCAACCTCTCCAACATCCTCGACCAGGACGAGAGCCAGACGCGCATCCTGCAGCTCGAATCGCCCGTGCTCTCGAACGGCGAGTTCGCCGCCATGCGCCGCTACATGGGCGCCACGGCGACCGTGATCGACTGCACCTTCCCGGCCGCCCATGACGATCCTCACGCCCTGGCCCACGCCATCGCGCGCATCCGCCAGGAGGCCGAGGACGCGGTGCGCGGCGGCTGCGAACACGTCATCCTGACCGAGGAAGCGGCCGGCCCCGATCGCGCCGCCATGCCGATGATCCTGGCGGTGGGTGCGGTCCACAGCCATCTGGTGCGCCAGTCGCTGCGCACCTTCACCTCGCTCAACGTGCGCTCCAGCGAGTGCATGGACGTGCATTACTTCGCGGTGCTGATCGGCGTCGGTGCGACCACGGTCAACGCCTACCTCGCCGAGGAATCCATCGCCGAGCGCCACCGCCGCAACCTCTTCCCCGGCTTCACCCTGGAGGAATGCGTCGCGCGCTTCACCAGGGCGATCGACGACGGCCTGCTCAAGATCATGTCGAAGATGGGCATCTCGGTGCTGTCGTCCTACCGCGGCGGCTACAACTTCGAGACCATCGGCCTGTCGCGCACCCTGGTCGCCGAGTTCTTCCCCGGCATGCCCTCGCGCATCTCCGGCATCGGGCTGACCGGTATCCAGCGCCGCTCGCTCAAGCTGCACGACGATGCCTATGGCGCCGAGATCGTCGCCTTGCCGATCGGCGGCATCTATCGCTTCCGCCAGGGCGGCGAGGCCCACGACTGGGAAGCCGGCATCATCCACACGCTGCAGACCGCCGTCGCGACCGACAGCTTCCAGGTCTACAAGCGTTATGCCCAGGCGATCGACAGCCGCGCGCCCTTCGATCTGCGCGACCTGCTCGACTTCCGCAGCGCCGCCCAGCCGGTGCCGATCGACGATGTCGAATCCATCACGGAAATCCGCAAGCGTTTCATCACGCCGGGCATGTCCCTTGGCGCGCTCTCGCCCGAGGCGCACGAGACGCTGACCATCGCCATGAACCGGATCGGCGCGAAGTCCGACTCCGGCGAGGGCGGCGAGGACCCCGAGCGCTTCCACCCGCGCGAGAACGGCGACAATCCCAATTCGCCGATCAAGCAGGTTGCCTCCGGCCGTTTCGGCGTGACGGCCGAATACCTCGTCAACTGCCGCGAGCTGGAGATCAAGATCGCCCAGGGCGCCAAGCCGGGCGAGGGCGGCCAGCTGCCCGGCTTCAAGGTGACGGAGATGATCGCAAAGCTGCGTCACGCCACGCCGGGCGTCATGCTGATCTCGCCGCCGCCGCACCACGACATCTATTCGATCGAGGATCTCGCCCAGCTCATCTACGACCTCAAGCAGATCAACCCGGACGCCAAGGTCTGCGTCAAGCTGGTCAGCCAGGCGGGCGTCGGCACCGTGGCGGCCGGCGTCGCCAAGGCCAAGGCCGACGTCATCCTGATCTCGGGCCATGTCGGCGGCACCGGCGCCAGCCCCCAGACCAGCATCAAGTATGCCGGCGCGCCCTGGGAGATGGGCCTGACCGAGGCCAACCAGGTGCTCACGCTCAACCGCCTGCGCCACAAGGTGACGCTGCGCGTCGACGGCGGCATCCGCACCGGCCGCGATGTCGTCATCGGCGCCATGATGGGTGCCGAGGAGTTCGGCGTCGGCACCGCCTCGCTCGTCGCCATGGGCTGTATCATGGTGCGCCAGTGCCATTCCAACGCCTGCCCCGTGGGTGTGTGCACCCAGAAGGAATCGCTGCGCGCCAAGTTCGAGGGCACGCCCGAAAAGGTCGTGAACCTGTTCTCCTTCATCGCCGAGGAGGTCCGCGAGATCCTGGCGTCGCTGGGCATGCGTTCGCTCAACGAGGTGATCGGGCGCACCGATCTGCTCAAGCAGGTCAGCCGCGGCAGTTCCGACCTCGACGATCTCGACCTCAATCCGCTGCTCGCCCAGGCCGATCCCGGCGAGCACGCCCGCTACAACACGCTGGTCGGGCGCAACGAGGTGATCGACACGCTCGATGCCCAGATGCTGCGCGATGCCAAGGCCGCGCTGGACGACCGCGAGAAGATGCAGCTTGCCTACAACGTGCGGAACACCCAGCGCGCCGTCGGCACCCGTCTCTCCAGTGCGCTCACCCGGCGCTTCGGCATGGCCGGCCTGCCCGCAGGCCACATCACCGTGCGCCTGCGCGGTTCGGCCGGCCAGTCGCTCGGCGCCTTTGCCGTGCAGGGCCTCAAGCTGGAGGTCTTCGGTGATGCCAACGACTATGTCGGCAAGGGCCTGTCGGGCGGCACCATCGTCGTGCGCCCGCCGGCTTCCAGCGAGCGGGCCAGCCAGCACAACACGATCATCGGCAATACCGTGCTCTACGGCGCCACGGCGGGCCGGCTGTTTGCCGCCGGCCAGGCCGGCGAACGTTTCGCCGTGCGCAATTCCGGCGCCGATGCGGTGATCGAGGGTTGCGGCACCAACGGCTGCGAATACATGACCGGAGGCACCGCCGTGATCCTGGGCGATGTCGGGGCCAACTTCGCGGCCGGCATGACCGGCGGCATGGCCTTCGTCTATGACCGCGAGGGCCTGTTCGCGGGCATGGTCAACACCGAGACCGTCGTCATGCAGCGTCTGGCGAGCGAACACTGGGAGCAGCGCCTGCGCGATCTCGTCGCGGAACACGCACGCGAGACCCAGTCGGTCTACGCCGCCCAGATCCTGCGCGAATGGGACCTGCAGATCGGCCGCTTCTGGCAGGTCTGCCCGCGCGAGATGATCGAGCGCCTGGACTGGCCGCTCGATGACGGCAGGCAGCAGCGCACGGCCTGAATCGCCGCCGATCCCTTGTATCCTGTGTCCTCGGTCACTTGTTCGTGATCGCGGCGAATGCAACATGCTGGGTGTTGGGGCGCTGAGTGGGTAGCTCCGGTTTGGGGCCGGAGACTATCGCGATCTTGGGGGATCGACCGCCATGGCTTGTGCTGCCGCGATGACCGTGCCGGAGGCTGGCCTCTCCGACATACATATTGGACGCCTGCTGCAGAGGCGCGGCTACATCAACGAACACCAGCTGGTCGAGGCCCTGCAGGCGCAGGCCGCCGCGGGAGGAAGGCTGGGCACCATTCTGGTGCGGCGCGGCTGCCTTTCCGAAGACCAGCTTCATGCCGCCCTGCGCACCCAGGACGACCTGCGTCGTGGAGGTGTCGTCTTCGATGTCGCCGCCGTTGCCGCAGCGGGCGACGGCCGGCCCGGCCTCCATCTGGCGCTCAGCGTCGCGGTGCCTCCCGCCGGCGGCGTGGGCGGGCTGGCCCACCACGGCATTGCGACCCACCAGCACATCCTGGTGCCGGGCACCTGGTTGCCCTGTGGCGTGGTCGCCTCCGACGGGAGCAGTGCCGATGGTCTGGTGCTGACCGCAGACGATGGCCGCATGCTGGACTTCGAGGTTGGCATCGCGATGCGCGCCAGCGACGAGACGATCGCGCTGCGTCCGGGCAAGGCCGTTGCCTGCCCCAGGGGCGAGCTGCGCGAGGGTGGCTTCGAGGCACTCGTCATGCGTATCGCGATCTCGGCCGATAGCCTGCGCGACGGCGGTTCCGGGCGTTTTGCCGGGATGCTGGGCCTGCACTTTGCCGTTCCGGGCTGAATCGCCCTGGAAACCGCGCCGAACCGTCGCGCAGCCGTAACGCAGAAAAGGCATGCGGGATGGATTCATTCCGCGGCGAACATGCTCTAGTTTGATGCCATGCGAGTGCTCTACCACGTCCCGTTGTCGCCCTATTCCCGCAAGGTCCGCGTGGCCCTCAAGGAAAAGGGGCTGCCCTTCGACCTGCGCCTGGAAAACGTCTGGGAGCGCCGCGTCGAGTTCCTGGCGATGAACCCGGCCGGCAAGGTGCCGGTGCTGGTCGAGGCCGACGGCACCGTGATCGCCGACAGCGTGGCGATCACCGAATACCTCCAGGAGGTCCAGCCCCAGCCCGACCTGCTGGGCGCAACGCCTGCCCAGCGTGCCGAGACCCGGCGCCTGGTCGCCTGGTTCGACGGCAAGATGCACGAGGAGGCCACGGTCAACCTGGTCGGCGAGAAGGTGATGCGCCGTTTCCTGGGCCGCGGAGAGCCGGATTCGGCGACCGTGCGCGCCGGCCTGGCCAACATCCGCATCCACCTCGACTACGTCGCCTTCCTGGTCGAGCGCCGGACATGGCTGGCCGGCGACAAGTTCTCGCTCGCCGACATCGCCGCCGCCGCACAGTTCTCCTGCATCGACTATATTGGCGATGTGCCCTGGGCGCATCGCGAGGCGGCCCGCGACTGGTACGCCCGCGTCAAGTCCCGCCCCAGCTTCCGCCCGATCCTCGACGACCGCGTGCCCGGCCTGAAACCCGCCGGGCACTACGACGACCTGGACTTCTGATGGCGGGCGGCGACAAGGCCGCCATCCTCGCCCGCGCCCGCGCCCTGGGGTTCCGGGCGGTGGGTGTCGCCCCGGCGGGCGGAACCGGCCACCGGGCCGCCCTCGAAGCCTTTCTTGCCTCCGGCGCCCATGGCGACATGGACTGGCTGGAGAAGCGCAGCGCCGAACGCGCCTACCCGCACGCCCTGTGGCCCGCCGCGCGCTCCGTCGTCGTGCTCGCGGCCGACTACGGTCCTGCCCACGATCCGCTCGACGATCTGCGGCGCCACGACCGTGGCACGATCTCGGTCTATGCCCGCGGCGCCCGCGACTACCACGATGTCGTGAAGTCGCGGCTGAAGGCACTGGCCCGCTGGATGGTCGAGACCCAGGGCGGCGAGGTGAAGGTCTTCGTCGATACCGCGCCGGTGATGGAAAAGCCGCTGGCCCAGCGCGCCGGCCTGGGCTGGCAGGGCAAGCACACCAACCTGGTCTCGCGCGAACTGGGTTCCTGGTTTTTCCTGGGCGAGGTCTTCACCACCCTCGACCTCGAACCCGATGCGCCCGAGGCCGACCACTGCGGCTCCTGCCGCGCCTGCCAGGACATCTGCCCCACGGCGGCCTTTCCGCGCCCCTACCAGCTGGATGCCCGGCGCTGCATCTCCTATCTCACCATCGAGCACAAGGGCCACATCACGCGCGAGTTCCGCGCGGCCATGGGCAACCGCATCTACGGCTGCGACGACTGCCTGGCGGTCTGCCCCTGGAACAAGTTCGCCGCGCGCACCGCCGATCTCGCCTTCCTGCCGCGCGCCGAGCTGACCGCCCCGCGCCTGGCCGACCTGTCCGACCTCGACGATGCGGCCTTCCGCGAGTTCTTCCGCGGCAGCCCGATCAGGCGCACCGGGCGCGACCGTTTCGTGCGCAATGTCGTGATCGCGCTGGGCAACAGCAGCGGGCCGGCGGCACGCGCCGCGGTGGAGCGCCGTCTCGACGATGCCTCGCCCCTGGTGCGCGCCATGGCGGTCTGGGCCTATTCGCGCCTGGCCGGGGACGGTCCATTTGCCTCCGCGCGTCGCCTCCGTTACCAGACCGAGGACGATGCAACGGTGCGGGCCGAATGGGACGCCGCCCGGCACGGAGAGGATGCATGAACAAGCTGGTCGGTTTCGGTCTGGGATTTTCGGCGCTCGCCTTTGCCCGTTCGCTCGCGCGGCAGGGTTTTGCCGTCGCCGGCACGGCCCGTTCGCCGGACAAGGCGCAGGCCCTGGAACGCGAGGGTTTCGCCATGACGCTGTTCGACAGCGCCGGGCCGCTCGAGGATGCCGAGAGCGTTCTGGCCGGGGGCACCCATCTGCTCGATTCGATCCCGCCCGCAAGGGATTCGATCTGCCCGCCGCTCGACTGGCACAGTGCCGACATCGCGCGGATGGAGCACGTCGCCTGGATCGGCTACCTCTCGACCACCGGCGTCTATGGCGACCACGGCGGCGACTGGGTCGACGAGGCAACCGTGCCGCTGCCCGACCTGGAGCGCAGCGCGCGCCGCCTGGAGGCCGAGCAGAACTGGCTGGTGATGCACGAGCGTTACGGTCTGCCGGTCCACGTCTTCCGCCTGGCCGGCATCTACGGCCCCGGCCGCGGCGTGCTCGAACAGATCCGCAGCGGGCGGGCCAAGCGCATCGTCAAGCCGGGCCAGGTCTTCAGCCGCATCCACGTCGACGACATTGTCCAGGTGCTCGAGGCCTCGATGGCGCGGCCCAATCCCGGTGCCATCTACAACGTCTGCGACGACGAACCCGAGGCGCCCGACCGCGTGGTGGAATACGGCTGCGAACTGCTCGGGATCGCCCCGCCCGAGCCGGTCGCCTTCGAGGACGCCGAACTCTCCGACATGGCCCGCAGCTTCTATGCCGACAACAAGCGCGTGCGGAACGACCGGATCAGGGATGAACTGGGGGTCAAACTACGCTATCCCAGCTACCGCGAAGGGCTTGCGGCATCAATTGGATAGCGCTTGCGTTTGGCTAGGTAGGTGATGAAATTATTCATAGTCTCGGCATGAGGCTGATTAGGACAGAAGTTGTTACATCAAATCGAGAAAATGAACATGGGTAGTGCGAGCGATGCTTCCTGATCCTTGTGCACTGATCGCAAATTTGTCCAAACTTGAACGAGAAACCGAGTGGGTTGAATTCAAGGTTGGTGATGATGAGCCAAATTCTATTGGTCAGTATATTTCCGCGTTAGCGTACTCAGCCGTCTTGCATAGTCAGAATCGTGCGTATCTCGTCTTTGGAATCAATGACGGAACACACGAACTCGTTGGAACTGAAGTTCGCCTTGTAGCAAACAAGGTTGGAAATGAAGAAATTGAGAACTGGATATTGCGTAAGTTAAATCCTCGCATTGACTGTCATTTTCAGGATTTTGAGTGCGACGGAAGGCGCTTTTCGATTGTCGTTGTTCAGTGTCCGTCCGGGGACCTTTTGAATCAGCGGGGTCGGTTGGCGGATTTCGGCTTGCGGAGCCAGAA
>JAQCLG010000120.1 GCA_027592745.1 Pseudomonadota bacterium
TCCCATGGCTTCGCCATGGGAGGGTGAGGGGCGGCTTCAGCCCTTCTTCCTGGGCGGCACCGGCGTGTGGGCGACCGTGCTGGAACCCGCCTTGGAGGCGGTGACCGGCGCCACCGCAAAGAAGAACTTCGCAGGCTTGGTCGCGACATAGGCCATCTCGGTACCGGCCGGCAGCCACATCATGTCGCCGGGGCCGACCTCGTGGATGCCCTCGGCGGTGTGGATCTCCATGGTGCCCTCGATGCCGTAGAGGATCTCGTCATAGGTCACGGTCCAGGGGATGTTGCAGTTCTCGAAGACGCCGATGCCGCCGCCCAGCTTGTCGCTGACCGCGCAGTTGACCGTCGCCACGACATTGCCGCCCTTGCCGTCCTTGACGGTCAGGTCTAGATCGTTGCCGCGGAACATCATGGCCTTGCTCATTATCGTCTCCCGATGGTGGTGTGGCGGGGACGTTAGAGAGCCTCGGGCCCGCGGTCTAGGGCAGGTCGCCCAGGGCCTTCAGCGTCTGGAGCTGGACGAAGTGGATGGTGTGTTCGCTCATGTCGCTGCGCACGGCGTCGACCATCAGGCGCCCTTGGCGGTAGCCGCGAGAGTTGAGCCCCTTCTGCACGCCGGTGTTGAGGTCGACGTCCTCGGGACCCAGCTCCTCGTTCATGTAGCGCACCGCCTCGGCGGTCGCCGCATCCATCGCCGCGCCGTCGGGCATGTAGGCGGCGACCTCCTCGCGGGTGCGCCCGGGACCCTCGGGCGCCAGGAGGAAACTCCACAGGCCGTTGGCCGCGGGCAGGGTGAAGAAGAGCACGTCGGGCCACAGGTACAGGGTGACGTATTCGTCGGTCTGGCCGCTGCCGGTCTCGTAGCGGTAGGCCCTGTTCTGGCCCGTACCGGCATGGGCATGCAGCATCGCCCAGTTCGGGTGCGTGGTCATGGCGAGGTTGTGGCCGTCCATCAGTTCGCCCAGGGCCTTGTGGGCGGGGCCTGAGAGGAAGACATGGTAGCCGTCGAGGCTGTTCTCGGCGACGACCTTCCAGTTGGCCGCGATGTCGAAATCGGCCTGGTCGGTCCAGACCATGCGGTCGAGGTCGGGCGACTGGGCGCGCAGGGTCTGCTCGAAGCCGGGGTAGACCTCGGCCATGGGGCGCGCGTCGGCATCGAGGTTGATGAAGACGAAGCCGCAGAAGACCTCCACGCGGACCGCTGCCAGGCCGAAGTCGCCCTTGTCGAAACCCTTCACCGCCTCGCAGTGCCGGGCATGGCGCAGGGCGCCGTCCAGGCCGTAGGCCCAGGCGTGGTAGGGACAGGTGACGACGGCACCGAGGTTGCCCTTGCGCCCGCGCACCAGTTCGTGGGCGCGATGCTGGCAGACGTTGTGGAAGGCGCGCAGTTCCCGGTCGTGGCCGCGCACGACAAAAACGTTCTGGCCGCAGATGTCCTGGGTCAGGTAGTCGCCCGGCCGGGCGATCTGCGTGCTGTGGCCGACGAAACGCCAGGAGCGGAAGAAGATCGCCTGTTTCTCGCGCTCGAAGATGCCGGGATCGGTGTAATAGGCCGCCGGCATGTTGAACGAGCGGTCGGGATCGGCATCGAACCGTCCAAGATCGTTGGCGGGCTGGGCCATGGCGCACCTTTGTCCTTGTAGTTGCGGCAGGGTAGCCGTGGCACGGCGCGAGGTCACGCGCCCTGCCCGTCTTGACAGCGCCCGATGCCGCCGCGAACAGTGAAGCCGAGATGACCACGCCAACCGACGAACGCACAAGTTACGCGCCCTGGAACTGGCACCCGCCGCTGCCGCTGGAGGGCGCACCGGTGCTGGTCTTCCCGCCGCGTCCGCTGAAGGCGCTGCGCTGGCTGCTCTCGGTCGGGTTCCTGTGGTCCTTCCTGGCGCCCTACACCGCGACCGCGCTCCTGACATGGTTCCTGCTGCAGCAGCCGCTTGCCGACTGCGCCGTGCTGGCGCCCGGCTGGATCCTGGTCGTGCTGGGCCGCAACCTGGCGCTGATGCTGGTCATCGCCGGCGGCTTGCATCTCTACCTGCACCGCTGGCGCCGGCAGGGCAGCACCCATCGCTACGAGACGCGCGAACTTGGCCGCAACGATCCCCGTTTCCTGGGCCGCGACCAGGTGATCGACAACATGGCCTGGAGCCTGGTCAGCGGCGTCGTGTTGTGGAGCGCCATCGAGGTGCTGTTCCTGCACGCCTACGCCAACGGCGCCCTGCCGGTGCTGGCCTGGAGCACCCATCCGATCTGGTTCGCCGCGCTGTTCCTGGCGATCCCGTTCTGGCAGTCGGCGCATTTCTTCGTGATCCACCGCCTGCTGCACGGGCGAGCGCTCTACCGCTGGGTCCACGCCGTGCACCACCGCAACGTCGCCATCGGGCCGTGGTCGGGCATCTCCATGCACCCGGTCGAGCACCTGCTCTACTTCTCCAGCGTCGCCATCCACCTCGTCCTGCCGTCGAGCCCGCTGCACGTGATCTTTCACATGCAGTTCCTGGTGTTCGGCGCCGTGCAGTCCCATTGCGGCTTTGCCGACCTCGTGGTGCGCGGCCGGCGCACCCTGGCGCTGGGCGACTTCTTCCACCAGCTCCACCACCGCTACTTCAACTGCAACTACGGCGCCGACTACGTCCAGCTCGACCGCTGGAGCGGCAGCTTCCACGACGGCACGGCGGAGGCGACGCGGCGGCTGGCCCGCGGCAATCGAGGCGACTGAGGCAGGAGCGAGGAAGTCGGACGTCCGGCCTCGGCGGTCGGCCTATGTCCCGGCCGCATGGGACTTGCGGCGTTTGGCGATACGGCCCAGCCGCAACCGGATTGCTGCTTCGTCGATCGCCGCGGGATCGTAGTCGCCGAGCCAGTCCACGGCATCCTCATGATCGGGATGCCCAGGGTCGTCCCTGGCGTCGAGCATCTCGTAGAACCCGGGCGTGCCGCCGCAATCCTCGGGCGGTGCATTGCCTTGGCCGGCGACGTATCGGGGATAGGCTTCACCGTTCACGGCATCGCGGATTCGGGTGACGACAAGGCGGTGTTCCCAGGTGTCCCCGAAGTCGTAGATGTATTCGAGCGTCGTCTTGCGGGGCTTGAGGACCTCGCCCAAGCCGACCTTGTCGGCACGCACGCTTGGCGCCGGACCCCAGCCCAGGTTGCCGCCCGTGCTTGGTCCGTACTCCTGCCTGCCGACGGTGAACTGCCAGAGATGGGCATCGTGCCAGCCCATCGCGGCCTGCACGATCTGGTGGAGCTGCTTGAGCGTGATCGCGACGGGAACTTCGACCTCGCGCCAAACCGGTGGCTCGGTGTCGAGCAACTCGATCCGCAGGGTGGCAATCTTGGCGGGAGTTTCGTCCGTCATGGCGCAAGTTTGGCCAGATTCGCCGGACGAATACAGATTCCGAACGCCGTCCCGCTGTGGATTTCTACTCCGCAAGCGCGTCGCGCACCCAGGTCTGGAAGGCGTGCACGCAATGCTCGCTGTGGCCGACGTCGCCGTCCTCGGTGAACAGGCGGCCCTGGTAGTAGCCCTTCGAGCGGATGCCCTTCTGGACGCCCTCGTTGAGGGAAGCGTCCTCAGGCCCGAGGCCGTTGTTGAACCAGTCGACGGCGGCCCTGGTCGTGACGTCGTCGCCCTCGCCGGGGACGGCGAGATAGGCGTTCTCGACGACGCTGGATTCGCCGCCCGTGGGGCGCATCAGGAAGGTCGAGATCATCTTCATGTGCGGCCAGTAGTAGATGATCCAGTCGGGCCACAGGTAGAGCGTGATGAAGTGGCCGTTGCGGTCGCTGTTCTCGGGGAAGGGATAGACGTTGCCCTTGTTCTGGCCCGGCGGCGAGATGATCGCCATCCAGTTCTCGTGGGTCTCCAGCTTCGTGCCCGGCAGGTCGATGATGTCGCAGAGTTCGCGGTGCACCGGGCCGGAATTGGGGAAGTGGTAACCCTCGATGGCGTTCTCGACGACGACCTTCCAGTTGGCCTTGATGTCGAAATCCTTCTGGCTCACCGGGCGCACGTCGCGCACGTCGGGGAACCACTTCAGGACCTCTTCCTCGAAACCCGGCGCCCATGCGTGCATCGGCTTTGCGTCGTCGTCGAGGTTGACGAAGACGAAGCCGGCGAACTCCTGCACGCGCACGGGGGCAAGACCGAAGTCGGCCTTGTCGAAACCCTTCACGTTCTCGCAGTTGCGCGCCGTGCGCAGGGCGCCGTCGGTGCCGTAGGCCCAGGCGTGGTAGGGGCAGGTGACGACCGCCTTGACGCTGCCCTTGCCCTCCAGCAGGACATGGGCGCGGTGCTGGCAGACGTTGTGGAAGGCGCGCAGGTTGCCGTCGCGCCCGCGGATGGCAAAGACGCCCTGGCCGTGGATGTCGACCGTGGCGTAATCGCCCGGATTGGCCAGTTCGCTGCCATGGCACACGATGCGCCAGGAGCGGAAGAAGATCGCCTCCTTCTCGGCCTCGTAGACCTCCGGCCGGTAGTACCAGGGCGAGGGCAGGGTGAAGGACGTGCCGGGATCGTCGGTAAAACCCCCGAGATCGAACGGCGCGGGGGACTTCGGGTTGGCGAGGGCCATGGCGGCTGCTCCCTTGCGCTGGAATCGTTATTGAACGAACGTACAATAACCGGGATCGTTGCGCAAGGCGGACGGGCGCTCCGTCAAGGTCCTGGCGTTGTCGCGGTCCAGGGATCGATCACGGTAAGGCCCGCCGCAATGAAGGCGCTGGTGTCGCGCGTCGCGACCGCAAACCCATGCGCGGCAGCGATCGCGGCGATGTAACCATCGGGCGTGGGAAAGCCCCTCCCGGCCGCGCGCGCCGCAACGGCCAGGTCGCCGTAACACCGCGCCGCCTCGGTATCGAAGGGCAGGATTCTCGCCTCGAACAGCGCCAGCGCAGCGTCGAGCGCATCCGCCAGTTCGTCCCTGCGCCTGCCCCTGGGCAACACGCCGATGCCGAACAGCAATTCCGCGACCGTCACGCTGGACAGATAGAGCGTCTGCGCGACCTGGTCGTCGAGCCACCTGCGCACCGCCGGATCGAACCGCGACTTCATCGTCTCGGAGACGACATTGGTATCGAGCAGGATCACCCGAGGTCCACCGGCTGGGCGGGACGGGTCTGGCGGGCCCGCTCCAGCGCCTCGACCTCGGCGTCGGTCAGCCCGATCTTCCGGCTGATCTCGGCGAGCGCGGTGCCGAGCCGCAGCCGTCCCTCGGGGCGCACGGCCTCTTCCAGGATTGCGCGCATTTCCGCTTCGGTGCTGCGATTGTGCTGCGCCGCTCGCACCTTCAGGGCGCGATGCGCCTCATCGGAGAGATTGCGTATGGTGACAGCGGCCATGATGGCAGTTTCCTCAAAGCGATAGCAATGCCATCAAAATAGGAGTCGTGATGGCAACATACAAGCCTTCAACCCCTTCCCGAACCCCCACACCACCACTCCCGACAGGACGGGGGAGTTGTTTGGTAAACTGACTCTGTAACCGGGCGAGGCGCGGCCGTCCTGCAGGCCCGGATTGCGGTGGCAGTTCACTAAACTCCCGGCGTCTTGGTATCCTGTGGCGACGACCAAGCGGGGACCGAAAGCGGACGCTGCTTCTGGGAGTCGGCCCGCTATTAAGTAAACTGTCACCGTAATTAGCGTAGTATCTCGCATATGCATATGCGCTCATAGCATGTCAAAGGCGGTTCGGTATGCACGGCACGACAGAGCCCATAGTTTTTGTTGTTAGAGATCTAGTTATTGTGACGATTGCAGTTTATACGCTTTTCAATATTTTTTATTTTGTCAAGATTGTCCGTACTACAAATTTACAGAACCGAAAGAGGCGAGCAGCGCTATTCATCGTGCGGTCTTCCTTAGTATATTTCGTTCTTTTGGCGTTAAGCCTTCTCCTTTCAGTTCTTCCGTTCCTCAGTCAGGGCGCATAGCACAGGGCGCATAGCATGTTGCGGTGACAGTTTACCAAACTCCCGCTCGTGGCGTTCGGGCTGGCCGACCGCCTGTCAGCCCCTTCCTCACATCATCGCGCGCGCGGCCCAGCGGTGGAAGCAGTGGGAGGGGCCCTCGAGCACCGGCGTGAAGACGCCGCCGTCGAAGCCGGGCGAGGCGCGGCCGTCCTGCATGCCCTGGACGACGCCGACGTCCTCGGCGAAGACCTCGCGCCAGGTCTCGCGTACGGTGGCGCGCAGGTTGGCGTAGCGCGGGCCAGTCGTCTCCTGCCCGACGTAGTAGAGGTCGAAGACCTCGCGGCAGCGACCGGCGCCGTCGGGCAGGGCGCGCACGGCGTAGAAGTGGTCGTAGTGGATGCCGAGCATGACGTTGGGGAAGAGCGCCACGTATTCGGCGCGCGTCTGCCACTCGGGCGGCAGGTCGGGGAAACGCGGCAGGGAATCGGCGCCGCGGTCGGGCTGGTAGACAAGGCTCACCTGGCCGGCGAAACGGTTGCCCTCTTCGATCGTGAGGTGGTCCTCCAGCCTAGAATAGCTGTTGAGAGCGGGATGGACCATGGGCAGGTGGTAGGCCTCGCAGAAGTTCTCGATGGCGAGTTTCCAGTTGGCCGCGAGGTCGAAGGTGAGGATGGAATCCTCGCCGCCGTGGCGCAGCAGGCCGGCATCGAAGGGCGCCCAGCGCGCCGCCAGCGGCGCGATGAAGTCCGCGAAGGGTTCGGCATCGCCCGAGAGGTTGACGAAGACCTGGTCGAACCAGACCGCACTCGCCACCTCCTTGATGCGGAACTGCGCCTTGTCGAAGCCGGCGCACTCGTGCTTGCCGGTGCCCGCGATATGGGGCGTCTGGCGCAGCTCGCCCGAAAGCCCGAAGGCCCAGTTGTGGTAGGGGCAGGTCAACAGCGCGCCGGCATTGCCCTTTTCGCTCACCAGCTTCATGCCGCGGTGCGGGCAGGCGTTGTGGAAGACGCGGATCCTGTCGTCGCGCCCGCGGATGGCAAACAGCGGCACGCCGGCCAGATCGAGCGGTATCACGTCGCCCTTGCCGGGCAGGTAGGAGGCCGCCGTCAGGCAGACCCAGCTCCGCGACCACAGCAGCGCGCGCTCGGCATCGAACCAGGCCGGGGAGACATAGGCCTGGGCCGGCAGGGGCCGGGCGCCCTCGGCCAGCGTGCGGTCGCTCTGCGCCAGCACCGCGGGGTCGAAGGGGCGGGCCGAGGGGAAGGTCATGGTCTGGGACATCGCGGGGCTCCCGGGGCGATCTGGTCGGCCAGTGTCGGCCCGGCGGGCACGGCGCGACAGTTCAGTAATTGTCAGGCATGGTATAACCTGACGTCATGGAACGCCTGCGCCGCGACCTGCCGCCCCCGACCAGCCTGATCGCCTTCGAGGCGGCCGCACGGCTGCGCAACTTCACCCATGCCGCGCGCGAACTGGGGGTCAGCCAGGCCGCCGTCAGCCGCCAGATCCACAACCTGGAAGACAATCTGGGCGTATCGTTGTTCCACCGCGGCAGCCGCCCGCTGGTGCTGACGGGCGAGGGCCTGCGCCTGCACGACGCGGTGACCACCGGCCTGCGCCAGATCGCCGCCGTGGCCGGCGACCTGCGCCGGGCGAGCCACCCCGGGACCGTCACGGTGGCCGCGAGTGTGGCCATGACCTCGCTCTGGCTGATGCCGCGGGTCGCGGCCTTCCGCGCCGCGCACCCCGGCATCGCCCTGCGCGTCATCGCCGCCGACCCCTACACCGATCCGACACGCGGCGAGGTCGATCTGGCGATCCGCTTCGGCCGCGGCGACTGGCCGGGGCTGGAGGCCCTGCCCCTATTCGACGACCTCGTCATGCCGGTTGCAGCACCCGCCCTGTTTGCCGGGCGTCCGGCGCCCGCGAGCCAGGAGGAGCTGCTCGCCTGTCCCCTGCTCCACCTGGAGGAGGTCGATCCGAGCTGGATTCCCTGGCGGGCCTGGTTCGCCCGCCATGGCTTGGCCCAGACCCAGAAGCCGCGCGACGCCTTCACCTTCAACGCCTATCCCAACATGATCCAGGCCGCGGTCGACGGCCAGGGTATCGCCCTGGGCTGGGCCCACCTGGTGCGCCGCGAGCTCGCGCGCGGCGAGCTGGTGCGTATCACCCCGGCCCTGCTCCAGCCCGGCGAGATGCAGCACCTGACCTGGCCGGCTAGGCGCACCCTGCCGGACGATGCCGCGACCTTTCGCGACTGGATCCTGGCCCAGGGCAGGGCCGACGCCGTCGCCGAAGACGACCTGGCGCCGCCCCTGGCCTGAGCCCTGTGGCAGCCCTCCGGCAGCGCCCGTCATACCCGCGGTTCTCGCATCGCACCGGGGCGCGGCGGCGTGATAAGAAGGAGGCAGCTTTCTCAGTCGCCAGCGGGTCCGGGAAGAGCGGGAGCGGACGCCGGGGGGCGAGGATGGCAACAACGACATCGGCACGGGTGCGCCGGGCGGCAGGCCTGCGCCTGCTGGCCGTGCTGGCGCTCTTCAACCTCGCGCTCGCCGCGGGCGCCCCGCCGCTGCGCGCCCAGGAGGCGACCCAGGCACCGCCGCCCCGCGTCCAGGAGCTGCTCGAACTGCTGGGCGACCCCGACGTTCAGGTCTGGCTGGCGCAGCAACAGGAGGCCGCGGCGGCGGGCGCCGCATAGGACGCCACGGAGACCGCCACGGTCGACGTCGCCGCGCCCGACTACCTGTCGATGCGCCTCGCTGCGATCCGCGGCCATCTCGCCGGGCTGGTCATGGCCGCACCCGTCCTGCCCCAGGCCCTTTCCGAGGCGATCGGCACCCTGCGCGGCGAACTGGTGCGGCACGGCACGGGCGACGTCCTGCTGCTGGCCGCCTTCCTGGTGCTGGGCCTGGCCGCGCATCGTTTCTACCGCCGCATCGCACGGGCGGCGCCGGCCTGGGTCGCCGCATTGCCGCTGGTCAGCGTGCGCCAGCGTGTCCAGGCGGTCGGCGTGCGGCTGGCCCATGGCTGCGGCATGGCGATGGCCTTTGCCCTGGGCTGCCTCGCCGCCTTCCTGGTGCTGCCATGGCCGCCGCTGCTGCGCAAGGTCGCGGTCGGTTATCTCAGCGCCGTGGTGATCCTGTGGCTCGCCCTGGCGATCGGCCGCTGCCTGTTCTCCCCCGACGAAGGCCGCCTGCGCGTGCTGCCCATGACCGACGCGGCCGCGGCGTTCTGGCAGCATCGCCTGCTGCTGTTCGTCGCCTGGTTCGCCTTCGGCTGGATCACCATCCGCCTGCTCGACACCCTGGGCATGCCGTTGGAGGCGCGCCACCTGTGCGCCTATCTGCTCGGCCTGGGCCTGCTCGGCATCGCCATCGAGGCGATCTGGCGCCGGCCCGCCGGGGTGGCGGCCTCCACGACGCGTTTCGCCATGCCGCAGGAGCAGCGCCGCCGGGTCGTCTCCTGGCTACTCTCGGCCTATGCCGTCGGCCTCTGGCTGCTCTGGGTGATCGGCGCCCTGCCGCTGTTCTGGCTGATGGTCGTTCTCGTCGGCCTGCCCGCGGCCATCGCCCTGGCCCAGCGCGCCGCCGGCCATCTGCTGCGCCCGGCACGGCCGGCCGGGGACGAAACGCCCGCGGAAGCGGAGGCAACGGCCGGCGTCGAGGCCGCCGGGGTCGGCGCCACCTGTGTCGCGCGCGGCCTGCGTGCCGCCCTTATCATCGGCGCAGCCCTGCTGCTGGCCTGGGGCTGGCAGATCGACCTGGTCGCCCTGGCCGCCTCGGATTCGCTGGGCACGCGCCTGCTGCGCGGCGCCCTCAATGCCGTCGTCATCGTGCTCGCCGCCGATTTCCTGTGGCATGTCATGAAGGCGCTGATCGACGCCGGGCTGGCCGCCAGCCTGGACACGGCCCATCCCGAAAGCCGGGAGGCGCGGCGCCAGGCGCGGCTGCGCACCCTGCTGCCGATCCTGCGCAACGTGCTCTTCATCGTCCTGGTCGTGATGGCCCTGCTGATGGCGCTGGCCGCCCTGAGCATCGACATCGGCCCGCTGGTCGCCGGCGCCGGCGCCGGCGTCGTCGGCGTCGCGGTCGGCTTCGGCGCCCAGACCCTGGTCAAGGACGTCATCAGCGGCATGTTCTACCTGCTCGACGATGCCTTCCGCGTCGGCGAGTACATCCAGAGCGGCAGCTACAAGGGCACCGTGGAATCCTTCAGCCTGCGCTCGGTCATGCTGCGCCACCACCGCGGCCCGCTCTACACCGTGCCCTTCGGCGAACTGGGCGCGGTGCAGAACATGAGCCGCGACTGGGTGATCGACAAGTTCACCGTCGGCGTCACCTACGACAGCGACCTGGTGAAGGCGCGCAAGCTGATCAAGCAGATCGGCGCGGAGCTGGCGGCCGATCCCGAACTGGCGCCGCATATCATCGACACGCTGAAGATGCAGGGCGTCGAGACCTTCAGCGAGTGCGGCATCCAGATCCGCATCAAGATGATGACCAAACCCGGCGAGCAGTTCGTCATCCGCCGCAAGGCCTATGCCATGATCCGCGAGGCCTTCAACGCCAACGGCATCGCCTTCGCGCTGCCCACGGTCACGGTCGCCGGCGGCGATGCCGGCGCCGCCGCCGGGGCGCAGAAGGCGCTGGAGGCCGCCCGGCAGCCCGAGGGCGCCTGAGCGGATCACGAAGCGATTCCGCAGAAGGATGATTTGCTCGATGCGCGCCCCTCGTTGTCAGGCGCCGGCCGGCACCACCTTGTAGGCCGTGCCGGTGCCGAAGGTGACGCGGCCGACGGCACACAGCCTGCCCGCCTCGTCGCGGACCTCGCAGTCGGCGACCGCCACGGTGCGGCCGGCCCGGATCACCCGGCCATGGCCCAGCAGCGTGGCGTGGCCGGTCCAGGAGAGATAGTCGACCCGCATGTTGACCGTGGCGATGTTGAAGTTGCCGGTGTGGACGACCACTGGGAACGAGGCCGCGGCATCGATCATGCCGCCGTGGATGCCGGCGCCGGCCTCATCGGGCATGTTGGTGTGTTCGGCCCGGTAGGGCAGCCGCAGGGTCGCCGTGCCCGCCGCGACATCGGCCGTGACGAATTCCAGGCCGATATGGTCGTGCAGGCGCATGCGCTGCCAGAAGCCGTCGAAGAAGGCGCGGGCATCGATGGCGCCGGCGCCGTCGCGGGGAAAGTCGAAGCTCATGCCACGATCGCCTGGCTGGCCAGGACCCGCAGCTGCCGCCGGATCGGATAGGCCGAGGAGGGAATGAGCTGGGTCAGGAACAGCACGCTCATGTCCTGTTCGGGATCGATCCAGAAGGCGGTCGAGGCCATGCCGCCCCAGGCGTATTCACCCTTCGAGGTCAGCACCTGGGCGCGGGCGGGGTCGAGCACGACCGAGACGCCCAGGCCAAAGCCGATGCCTTCGTAGCTCGTCTCGGAAAACACCGGCTGGCCCATGGCGGCCAGGTCGACGCCGCCGGGCATGTGGTTGCTCGCCATGAAGGCCACGGTGCGCGGCCCCAGGATGCGGGCCTCGCCCAGGGCGCCCCCGCCCCGCAGCATCTCGGCGAAGCGCTGGTAGTCGCGCGCGGTCGAGAGCAGGCCGCCGCCGCCCGAGAAGCAGGTGACCCCAGCAGCATGGGGGCTGTCATGGGTGCCTTCGCACAGCACCAGGCTCTCGCCCGGGCCCTTGTCGTAGCAGGGCAGGAAGCGGTCCATGCGATCGGCGGGCAGTTCGAAGAAGGTGTCCTTCATGGCGAGCGGGGCGAAGATGCGCTCGGCCAGGAAGCGGTCGAAGCTGTGGCCGGAGACGACCTCGACCAAGCGGCCGAGCACGTCGATCGAGACGCCGTAGGTCCAGCGGGCGCCAGGCTGGTGCGCCAGCGGCAGGG